>CAZETZ010000147.1:0-8594 GCA_964514735.1 uncultured Acidobacteriaceae bacterium
CGGTCGTCGCCGCTGGTCCGCAAGATTGCGCGCGAGCACAGCGTGAATCTTTCGCAAGTTTCCGGAAGCGGTTTAGGAGGCCGGATCACCAAGCAGGACATTCTGGATTTTATTGACAAGAGTCAGAAGCCCGCTGCCGCGGCTACAGCTGCTCCACCTAAGCCTTCAGCGCCTGCCTCGAAGCCCGCTGCACCGGTAGCCATTCCTGGCGATCTGGTGCCAATGACGAATATGCGCAAAATCATTGCGCAGCGGATGGTCGAGTCGCGCCGCACCAGCGCGCACGTTCACTGCATGTACGAAGTGGATTTCACCAACATCGTAAAGCTTCGCGCCAAGCAGAAGGCCAGCTTCGAGCAACGCAATGGCGTGCGGCTGACGTTCATGCCTTTCTTTGTCCGCGCTGCTCTCATCGCGCTCCAGCAATTCCCGATTATCAACGCCTCGACTGAAGGCGACAGCATCCGCTACCACCGTCACGTAAATGTCGGCATCGCGGTGGCGTTGGATTGGGGCTTAATTGTGCCCGTACTGAAGAGCGCCGACGAACTCAATTTTCTCGGACTTCAGCGCGGCATCACTGATTTAGGCGAACGCGCTCGTAGCAAGAAGCTCAAACCCGAAGACGTGGAAGGCTCGACGTTCACCATCACGAACCCAGGTCAGTTCGGCGCGGTGTTCGGTCTGCCCATCATCAATCAGCCAAACTCCGCCATCATGGGCGTGGGCGGAATCATGAAGATGCCTCTCGTCGTTACCGACGCCGATGGCAACGACTCCATCGCCATTCGTTCCGTTGTCCACTTGACGCTGGGCTACGATCATCGCCTGATTGATGGCGCAGTCGCCGACCAGTTCATGGAACTGGTGAAAAAGACCCTGGAAGATTGGAGCGAGGAAGTCGGCTAGGCCGCTACCAGTCTCGGTGGGCATCAGTTTTCAGCGATCTGTTCTCGGTTCTCAGGCCAGCCCCACTTGCTTCTTCCACGCCTCCACCGCGGCGATTGTATCTGCGTCCGCGGCCAGACCCGCCTTGATCGCCGCAGCCACATTTGCCTGCTCATCCGGTCCCAACTGGAACAACTGTTCCAGCTTCAAATACAAGTCCACGCCCAGCGGTCCAACCGCTGTAATGGCTGCCAGAATGGCTTGAATTAAATTTGCGATTCCTTGCGCATCGAGTGGCATGTCAGTTTCCTTTCGCCAATTGGAAGTCGGCCAGAACGGTTTCGCTGAGGTTCACGATGACCTGCAAATCTTGGGTAAAGGTCTGCTGGCTCTTGGGGTCCTTGACTCCCAGCCCGCCGGATTGAATCAGCGTTGTTCCCTGGCTTTTGATTTCTTCCAGCATCGCCTGAATTTCTGCCGCGCGATTTGTGGCCCCGCTCGATCCTGTAGCCAGAACATTTTCAATTGCCGCGTGGTCTTTGGCGACAGTCTCCTGATAATTCAAAATCGGCCTTGCCTGCTGTGGGGTGATGACCCCCGCCTGCTGTGCGGAAATAATTCCTTTGGCTACGTCGTTGTTGATCTGCGCCAGCGCCGCCATGTTTACATTGACTCGTTCCCAGGCGCTGACTGGGCCGCCGGTTTTGTGGAGACAGGCGGTGGTGAACGTAGTCAGAAGAAGGACGAGTAAGGCCCGTTTTCTCATGGATCCTCCGAAATTAAGTGGATGTGTTTTATGGATTCAACGTTCAGAACTGGGAGTGGGCTTGGCCCAGAGCGAAGCGTTCAGGCATTGCACCGTTCCGTCAATCACCATGCCAAGCCCGGCTTTGAATTTGGGTTCATCGACAATTTCGCGGTTGGCGAGCGCCTCCGCAGTGGTTAGTGCGGCGTGAATGAAGGAGAGCGTGGCGTTTTTTTTGTCGGCGCCCGGGCGTCCGCCAAACAGACTTTCGACTCCGGTCACAACCGCGGGAATGTAGGCCAGCCCCTGAAGCAATTTGGATAGAAAATTCATTTCTAGATTGTCCTTATGGATCGGAATTGCGCGTGGTTATTTAATGCCAAGGTGATCGTGCAGCGCGATCACGGCACTCACTGCCATAGAGATCACGGCATTTACCATGCGGTCGTACACACTGCGGCGGATATCATTTCGCTCCAGTGCCATGAGCCTGTCTTCCGCCATCTTCATCCGTCCCGGCTGATCGCTCCCCGCCAGCATGTCCATCTTGGTTTCGAGCCGGCCCAAACGCTCCAGCACTTCGCTCTGGAAATCGCTGTCGGTCACGCGGATGACCAGCGGCTGTTTTTCCGCGCTCCCCAAGTGCGTGAATCGGGTTGAAGACTCGTGTTCCAGGTCGCTCATAGTGGATAGTCCAGGTGCAAAGCCGCGGTGTAGCGCGAATAACGCGGAGGGGTCGATGCGTCAAACTGACGGAGATAGTAATCCTGTACCCGTGAAAGCCGCGGCAGAGTTGCCGTTTGTGAGGTAAAGCGTCCGACCAGGTTGCGGTCGTTGTCCGGGCCCCAGCCGAGGTCGCTGCGTCGAATTTCAATTCCGCCGCCGGCAGGGGGGACGGCACCGGCGTCAACCGTTACGGTGGTTGAAGTCACTCCCGTGATCGCCGCGGCGGTCAGGTCGGCGATGTAGTTTGTGCCCACCTGGCCGATGGGAATAGGCACAAGGTTCGACAAGTCCGCAATCCGGCTGGACTGGAATTCGAACCCCAAGGGTTGGGCGGACTCTTCGGCAAAACCAATTTTGTAGATGCTATGGTCCTGGTCCAGGTCCTTTACTTGGACTTCAACCTCACGCACCACACTGGCGAAAGTTGCCGCGCGCGTGGGCGCCGCAACCGGCAGCGCATCGCCGGGAAAAATGTCTTGCGTATTCTGCGGGAGATAATCGCTCCAACTCTGGTATTCACCCGCCCAGGCCGTGCCGGTGGCATCGTCCAGCAGGGCCAGCGCCGCGTTTTCGCAATCGGCCGCTGTACGCGGCACCGGAGACTTTATGTCCAGCACAGCCGCCCGGACTCCATCATCGCTGCCGCTCGCATGCGCAGCAATGCTGGCGGAGTCGATCACGCGCGCAAGCGCCGGGCCGTGCCCGCGGTAATGAACTTCGATCAATTCATTCGGCGCCGGCACGTATGGCGTATAGAACTGCAAGGCAGGCCCCGATCCTGAAACCTGGCATTCGGCCCCATCCGAGAGTGAACCGACAAGCCGCGTGCGATAACTGGACGAAGGCAGCGCGCTGCGAACTTCAGTATCTATCGCTTGCAACACCCGGGTGAAAGCGATCGCGCAGTGCAGGCTACTGGAATTTACCAGCGCGTAGAGACAGTAGCCTGGCGCGGCCGTGATGACGCCATCAAAAAGCACGATCGACGGTAATGTGGCTGAAGCCTGATTGGCCGGATCAATATCATGGACCTCGAGAACTACGCGGACGTTCGCGGAGACATCGGCCCCGCCGCGCGGATTGCCCGCGGGCCGAACCGACGAATGAAACACCTGCTGTTTGCGATAAATCTCCAGCGCATAAAACCTGGTGTTGAACACATAGTGATGAGTTGAAATTGTAGTGATGACCGGTCCGGTGAGCGTGCCGTTCGCCAACGCCTGAATCTGCGACGATGCGCCGCTTGGGGTAATGCGAAAGCCGGCCACGCAATTGGCAATTAAGACCGAGGTCGCATAAAGCCCGCCCAGCACGCCATCGGAAGCCCCGCTAAAAGTTATGTCGCCATGCTGAAGGACGCAAGCGCCCCCCAACTCGATTTGCTCGACGAATTGCACCAGCGTGTGTCCGTCAACCCCATTTCCACCCGCAACCTGCAACTTGCCCCCGTTGACGGTGATGACGCTTCCGGGGTCGGTCAAAGTCCAGCGATTCGAATCCAGCGCGGAGCCTTTGTATTCTTCATCGAGTAAGGTCCGGCCAATGCGTGTAAATGGCGATTGGGAGAGATAGAACCTCAGCGTGAGGCCGTCTCCCACGAAGTAATCTTTTACGTACGCCTGGGGCTCGGAGTGGCCGATGACCGTAACGTCATTGAGGAGTCCGCTGCCGGCAGCGAGTTTCAATCCACCGGGAGAAAACGCAGCGTCGCTTTCATTCAGAGCGTAGCTGGCCGCGCCTGTCGGCGTGAAAACCAGCGCCCCGGATTGCGCCCGATAACTGGCCCCGGCGAGCAGCGCGATTTCCGCGGCGTGCTCCGACCATTTTTTTTGCGGGTTCGGACTGTAACTCGGCAACTTATCCAGGTCCTCAACCGCGCTGGTGTCGAATACTCCAGGCAGAAGCTCCTGGCTCAGCTGTTTGAGCGCGTCGCCTGCGTTTCTCGCAACAAACGGAGGATGACTGGGCAGGCGCTTGCGGTCGAGGATCATTTCATCGCCCGCGGCCTTAAGCTGATACCGGTAGACAGGCCCGGTCGAGCCCCAACCCAGGTATTCATAGGCGGGAGCGGCGATCAGATAGCCGGTGAAGATGTCCTGATCGTCGTTGCGCTTGAGCGTAACTCGTGCGCCATTGGCCGGCACCAGAAAGCTGGGACTGTCCGCGGCAAGGGTAACGTGAAGTTGAGCGCCCTTGTTCAGGCGGCGGATGATTCGCGGCAGCCCGGTACTTTCAATTGCCGGGGTGTAGTCGCGCGCGCCGGTGCCATCGAAATTGTCAATTTGCAATTTCATCGTTGGATTGAGGGTCGTTGGAGTTCTTGGGTTGTGAACGGCTTTCAGCTGGTTGTTACGGTTGTGTAACGGGAAAATGGACAATTGTGGGAAGAAACGTAGTTATCCGGGGGTTTGGCCGGGGTTTTAATACACTGCCGCCATACCGGCAGGGAAATAACTGCGGTAGCACAGTACCGTAGCCTTATCGTTAACATCGGTGCTTGCCAATGCCAGGAACGAAGCGTGCAGCGCCACGGCGGAAATCGGCTTGGCGATCTCGATTGGGTCTTCCCTGGAAAATTGCCCGCTTTGCTGGGGGCTAAGTCGCGGATAGTAATAGCAAATTCGCCCGCCGGAATCTTCCTCTCCCAGGAACAGGGCCGACCATTCCTGGAAGAATGCGCCGCCCTCGCGGTCGACAAAAGCCACGACCCGTTGAATTCCTGCCCCGGAGGGCGGCGCGCCGCCCAGCAATGGTTGGGCCAATAACAAGGATGTCGCGGTTTTCTCGGTGACTCGTCCCACATTAAACGTTACGCGGCGCACGTAGTCGGGATCGTGGTTCACATCGGCTGAATCTCTTACGTACGCTCCGGAGATTCCTGTGCCCACGTATCCGGTTTGCTGCTGGTAGTCGGCATCCACAGCAACCAGGTCGCCGATGGAAAATCCATCCACCGAGCCCGCGCCAACGATGATTTCTATCGCCGTGGAGCCGGGAAGGACGGCGACTGCCGCAATCGCTGTGCCGCCTGAAGGTTTTGCAGACCCGCTGGGGTCGGTGGCGAGCACGTTCATGTGTTCAGAACCGCCGGCCAGCGCCATTTGTAGCTTGCCCCACTCCCGAAAATCGAATTGGAGATGGGCGGTCAGCGGTCCGCGAAATTGGGAGGCAGGCGCCCCGCGGGCCCCTGCCTGGACTGTGTCCGTGCCGGTCCCGCTGGAACGCTGAAAGTTGTCGATCCAACCCAGGTCCAGCCACGGAGAAGGCGGGGTCGCCAGGGCGAAAGCGCCGGAGTTGCCGGGATCGAAAACTACCGCTTGTTCCGTCGAGCGGGCCACCGGCGCAAAGCAAGCGCGCATACGCCGCGTGACCGGCACCATCGCCGGGCGTACTGTGCCGACGCTCATTGGAGGTCCACCTCGGGATAAAAGAAGACAGTCAACCGGGCTTTGCGTTCAAGCTGCACGCGTTTGTTGGTGCTTTCCCGCGCGATGATGCCGGAGACTTCACCCAACTCCGGCGTGGTCCAAAAAATGTTCGTCCCCAGGCCCACGCTGGGGGACTGAGTAAAATCCTGCTTTGCGGTGCGCGCCGGATGGCAGATGCCGAGCAGTTCAGTATCCAGCGCCGCCAGTGAGCGGCCCCGGTCCACTTCGCTATCCACCGTTCCCAGGGTGTGGTGCGAGATGACGCAGTCCATTCCGATCAGCGGCCTGGAGCTGGCGCTGCGCGCGGCTAACTTCGCCGCACCCCACTCGATATAGAACGCGTCCGGCAATGGCTCAACCGGCACCACCGCTTCATTCTCCGCGACGATGACGGCCGGGCGCGTCACCCCATTCACGGACACTACCCGCTGCGGATTCAGCGCCGCCAATCGCTCGCGCAGCGCCATGTAGAAACTGTCTTTGGCAAATTGCATAACCAGCCTTTAGCTCTCGCCTTCAGCTCTTGGCTGAGGGCCAGGAGCTAATAGCTTAAGAGCTGTTTTTATTCCACCGCCACTACCCGATAGAGATACGCCGTTCCGGCGAAATATTCCGTCACTACTCCTTCGATGTGAAACAGGTCGCCTTGATAGAGCACGCCCAGGCATCCATCCAACAGCGCCTGTCCGGATGCCAGGTCCCGCTCTTCGGCTGCGTCCGTTGCCGAGGAAACAGGAATAAGAAACTCCAGGCGCCGGCGGGGGCCGTTGTTTTCTGTGGGCAGGCTCCGCACCACTACAGGCGTGAGCGGCACTTGTTCGACGCCCGGATCGGCGATGCCCAGTTGCGCGCTCGTGTCACCCGCAATATTCACGGCAGGGAGAAGGAGGCTGATTTGCGCTCCGCCCAGCGCGCGCAACATAGCATCGGCCGCGCGCAAAATTGCCGGGCCGGATATTCCAAAGCGAATTCCTGGAGTACTCATGTCACGCCACCTTCTGCGCGACGTAGGGCGCCAGGAGTGTCTGCACGGTTTGGTCGAGCAGAGTGTCGGAGAAGTAATCGAAGCGCATGCGCTCCAGGTGGCCTGAGCGCACGTTGAGCGCGGGCGTGGCCTGCGCGTTGCGGACGATCTGTGCGCAAGCCACCTTGACCGCGTCAGGCAACACGTCAAAGCCGGCGGTGTAGACGACTTCCAATTCGCTGTAGACCAGGCCGATGGGATTGATGGGCAGCAGCAACTCGCCGGTCGCCGCGTAAGCTTCGATCACCGAAGGATCCAGAGTGGTCCAGGTCCCGGGAAGACTGAACGCGGTCGCGATGTTCAAGCTCAAATCGTCAAACGGAGTTTCGCCGCGGCGAGGAATCGCATAGCGCCCGCGTGCCGAAACAATTGGACTGACCGCTGGTGACACCGGCACGAGCGGAAGATAACTTAGCTGCGCGGTGTTTCGGCCCGCGGTAATTCGCAGCCGCTCCGTATATTGCGTGACCGCAAGTGATGCCCGCCGGCAGTGTGAATCAATCAGCGCTGAAGCCGATGTCACCCACGCCAGTGGCGTAGTGGCTTCGAGTCCGTACGATTCGTAATCCGATGGAGTCAGATAGTTCATAAAGTCCAAACTGTCGCGTCACTGGCCGTTGGTCAGACCAACGGCCAATGACAAACGACCAACGGCGGTTTTATCGGGTGACCTTTACTTCTGTGTGCGCGTACGATGCGCCTTTCACTACCACGCCGCCGAACTTCACGACTACCATTTGCGATGCGAGCGAGCCCGGCAGTCCAAGTTGGAACACGCGCGGGTTCGGATCGGTCAGCCAGTGGTACTCGATCATGTCTTCGGTGACGATGTAGCAGGGGAGGACTGCGGTGCCGCTGCCGGGTGTTCCCGTGAAGCTCAGCGACCATTCGGGAATCAAAGGAATATCTCCGGCCTGGGTCGAAAGCGCTTTTACGCGCAAGCCTCCATTGATCTCAGTGGTCGAGAGCACCACGTTGAAGATGGTCTTCATTTCGCGGTCGATCAGGTCCAACAGCACGGGATTGGCATAGATCGCCGTGGGCCGGACTTCGAAGGAAGAGCTGGCAACCATGTTGGCAATAATTGCCTTCAAGTTGTCCACGATGGGATCGGTGGTCGCCAGACTGTGAGTGTTGCCGCCAGCGGAAATCTGGCCGATGGCCCCGAAGTATTGCAGTGTGGTCGGGCTGCTCAACGAAGTGTCAGTTCCGTTCCACAGGGCAACGTCATGGGTTCGCAGCAGGCCTTCGACGGAATCCGCCAGGTCTTTGGCCTGAAGGAATGCGAACTGGCTCTGCTGCGCGCCCACTTCCAGATCGAACAGGTTGTAGTTGATTTGCGAGACCAGCGCCTTTAATGGCACGCTACGCTCAACCCGCGTCGGACTGCCGACAGTGGCTGAGATGTTGCGTGGGTCCACAAAAGCGTTGGCCGCGGAAGGCGAAACGATCGCCGTCTGCTCGAAGAAGCGCGAGGGATGTCCGGTAGCGGGCATCTGCTTTACGCGTTGTCCAAATACGCCGCGCCGCCGGACGATGTCGGTAATTTCCGTCTGATAACGGTTGACCTCAATCGCGCCCGGCCCAAGAAAATCTGCCGCCGCGTTCAGGTCGATAAATTGTGCGTTCATGGTTTCTCCTGAAAATGATTTGCGTACTTGTTGCCGGGCAAATAAAAAAAGACGCGATTGCCTCGCGCCCCTTGGTAGATCAAAATCAATGTCGCCCTTCTTAAGGGAAGGTTCGTATCAGGGCAGCGGCTTTCAGCCCTGCCATTTTCGCG
>CAZETZ010000148.1:0-8583 GCA_964514735.1 uncultured Acidobacteriaceae bacterium
CACAAAGTATTTGGCGAGGCCATCGCCATTCTTGCCGGAGATGCCCTGCAAACCCAGGCCTATGAAGTGATGGCGCGGCTGAAGTGTCCGGCGGAAGCGCGAGTGCGGATCATTGAAGCCATTGCGCGCGGCACCGGGACCGTGAATGGAATGATCGGCGGGCAGGTCGCCGACCTGGAAGCGGAACATACCAAGCCTGACGCGAAGATGCTGGAATATATTCATCGCTCGAAAACCGCGGCGTTGATCACGGCAAGCGTGGTCAGCGGCGGATTGTATGCCGGGGCCAATGATGACCAAGTTTCTAAACTGTGCTCGTTTGGCCAGGCGATCGGGTTGGCGTTTCAGATCGTGGATGACGTGCTGGACGTGACCCAGACTTCCGAACAATTAGGTAAAACCGCAGGGAAAGACACGGCGGCGGAGAAAGTCACTTATCCGGCATTGTTTGGAATTGATGATTCCATCAAGAAAGCGGATGCGTTGGTGAAGGACGCGTTTGGAGCGCTGGAAGGTTTTGGTGATCGCGCGGAGACTTTGAAAGCTCTGGCGCGGTTTTTAGTGGAGCGGAAGAAGTAGCGGTGAGTGCCGTCCCTGCGGGACTCGATCATATTTATCAGCTACCCCGGACTTCCGTCCGGGGCTTTCACATCCCGCCGCTAAAGCGGCTGGGCCAGTTTTGGATTAAGAGTTATAGATATGTAGCGAGTTTTCGCCGAAAATATGCGCTGACGGATATGCGGGTTGTGAGAAATCTCGGTACGCCTTGGCAGTTGGCAAGCACGCTCAAGCCCGAAGGGCGGCATAGGAAAGCCCGGCACGACAGTGCCGGGGGCGGGAAGGTAGGAACAAGTCCCGAAGGGACGACACCTCTCACACCCCGTTCGCCCGGTTGTGAATCAAGGATAAAAACTCTGTCCGTGTTTCCTGCTCGTTGCGGAAGCTTCCCAGCATGGATGATGTCACCGCGGCCGAGTGCTGCTTCTCCACTCCCCGCATCATCATGCAGAGATGGCGGGCTTCGATGACCACTCCCACGCCCTGGGGATGAATCGCGTTTTGAATGGTTTCGGCAATCTGCGTAGTCAGGCGCTCTTGAATTTGCAGGCGCCGGGAGAAAATCTCTACCAGTCTCGGAATTTTGCTTAGCCCGATCACTTTGCCATTCGGAATATAGGCGACGTGCACTTTGCCGAAAAAGGGCAGCATGTGGTGCTCGCACAAGCTGAACATCTCAATATCTTTGACGATCACCATTTCGTCGTAGGTGACGGTGAACAGGGCCTTCTTCAGCATCTTCTCCGGATCTTCTTTGTAGCCTTTGAAGAGGAACTCGTAGGCGCGATGCACGCGGCCCGGGGTTTCGGCAAGACCTTCGCGAGAGGGATCTTCTCCAAGACGAACGATCATCTCCCGGACCAGGTCCTCAAAGTTAGCGCTGGTGATGGTTGGGGTTTCGATGGCTGGTGTCATAAGACTCCGCTGGATTAGGTACTCGGATAATTGCTAAATTGCAAATTACCCCGATTTACCAAATCGTTTTTGCTTCTCCTGCATATTCGAACGAATTCATCATGGTCTCTTCAATCCGCACTTTTTCTAGATGAGCCAAGGGGAAGCCGCGCTGCAAAATTTCGTAGATCACCATGCTCAGGCTTTCGGTGGTCGGGACCAAGTCCGCAAACTGGGGCAGCATGTTAAGGTTCTGCAAATCAAAGCGTTCCAGGATTTGTTGTTGCACGAACCCATCCAAATCCACCAAGTTGCAGACCATGCCGGTTGATTCTTGCACCGGGCCGCTCACCGTGACCTCCAGCATGTAGTTGTGGCCGTGTCCATGCGGAGTGTTGCACTTGCCATAGGTATTTTGGTTCTCCTCGTCTGACAGTTCCGGGCTGTGCAATCGGTGCGAGGCGGAGAACATGTAGCGGCGGGTGAGATGGGCCTTCATGCTTCTCCGTAAAAATCTACAAAGAGATTTGGATTTTCATAGACGCGCACCCGGTGCAGTTTTGCGGCCTGGAGTTTGGATGCCAAACGCTGCCAGATAGCGATGGCTAAGTTTTCCGTGGTCGGAATCTTGTTGAAAAATTCCGGAACTTCCTTGTTCAGGAAACGATGGTCCATGGCATCCAGTACTTCGCGGTTCATGGTCTCTTTCAGTTGCTTGAGGTCCACAACGAATCCTGTGCGGGAGTCAACGCTTCCCTTGACCGTCACTTCTAATGTGTAGTTGTGGCCGTGGCCGTTGGGGTTGTTGCACTTGCCGAAGACGCGCTGGTTTTCCTCCGGAGTGAAGTCCGGGTTGTGATAGTAGTGCGAGGCGGCGAATTCGGCTTTGCGAGTTAGATAGACCATTCGTTCCTCGAACTTAGGATGCGTATTTCTGCCTCGTCGCACTTGGTGTTACAGCCGAGGCGTCTGTCACCGCGTTTTTATCCCCTGCGTAGGTCCTGCCCTTCCATACCACTTTGCCTTGCTTATAAGAGAGTCGCGAACGCAATAATAGATACGCGAACATGGGCAGACCAAATATCGCTACAGCATTCGCTTTGAATGCGAAATGGGCTTTTTTAATGCGTCCGAGAAATATATCGAACAGGACCACGCACAGAATAGATACGGCAATGGCGGCACGCGACCGATGTTGAATGATTTCAAAGATTGCCGCTGCAAAACTGCCGAGGATCAACAGGAACTCCAGCAAGCGGAGAACCGCCAGTCTTGCAGGCCCAGGAAACAATAGTGCAAGGTTTTTGGTCCAGCCTTCGCGAAGTTGAGAGTAGGTGCGATACATGCGAGTGCGGACTGCATCGTCGGCAAAGCGAAAAAATATTTTTCGGCCGCTGGCTTTTACATTACGTGCCAGGGCAACATCCTCAAGCAGGTTGGTGGCTACGGCAGCGTGTCCGCCCACGGAGTCATAGGCTTCGCGGGTAATCAGCAAGTACTGCCCATTGGCTGCGGCTGCGGGAGACTTCGGATTGCTCACCTCCGATGGCTTATACGTCGAGGCCAGTTCCGCGAAGATCACCGGCATGACCGCATTTTCCCGGAAGCCGTGCACTTCCTGCTCGGGGGAATAAGAAAGCAGGGATACCTTTTCCTTCTTCGCCTCTGCCAGGCTGCGGGCCAACGAACCTGGTAAATGCACGGTATCGGCATCGGTGAACAGCAGCCACTGGCCACGGGCCACTTTTGCTCCGGCACTAACGGCGTTATTCTTGCCGGTCCAGCCGTCGGGAAGCTGGGCAGGCTGGATGATGCGAACTCCGGCGAATGACTCCGCTATCTGCCGGGTGTGGTCGGTGGAGCCGTCGTCCACGACGATAATTTCGAAATCCACGTCAGTTTGGGTAACCAGTGACTCCAGGCATGCCGCGAGCGAAGCCTCTTCGTTACGCGCGGGAACAATCACCGACACAGTAGGCGCGCCCGAGGCTCGATTCGCGGCTGTCATGGCTGTAATTGGTTATTATAACTGTGTGCGGCGCGCATCTTTATTCCTTCCAGGCTTTCTTTGCCTGCTCTTGTTCGGTTGCTACAGCGGTACGCGGCCGCCACGCATTGGCTCTCCAGCGCCGGACTTCACCGTGCAGGACTCCGACCGTAAGGTCACGCTCAGTGAGTTACGCGGCCAAGTGGTGGTGCTGAACTTCTGGGCCAGTTGGTGCCCGCCTTGCGTCGAGGAAACTCCTTCCCTCCTCGACATGCAGCATAAGCTGCGGGACCAGGGAGTCACGGTGCTGGCGGTTAGTATCGATGAAGATGAAGGGGCGTATCACCGGTTCCTGATCGATCACCGCATGGACTTGCTCACGGTACGGGATTCCCACGCAGCCAGCAATTCGCTGTACGGAACATTCAAGTTTCCCGAGAGCTACATCATTGATCGCCATGGCGTCATGCGCCGTAAGTTTATTGGCGCGGTGGATTGGACCTCGCCGGAAGTGGTTGAGTTTCTTAGCAAACTCAGCAAGGGAACGTCTTAACTGTTAGGAATCGTCTACTTCGCGCGAAGTTGCAGGGCTTCATCCAGAACCGATTGCAGATTGGTTGCGGTCACTGGCTTCCCGGTAGTTTGCAGCGCAATGCGCGCATCCGAAACCAGTTTTAGCTCAGGGTCCGAGTGCCGAGAGGTCAGCAGCAGCTCCGATTTCATAAAACAGGCGTAGGCCAGCCGTTTCGAAAAACCACTGTCGCGCAGAAAGATTCCGTAGGCGTACCAATCCTGGGCTTCGACATGAGGATCGTTCAGGGTCCTGTCCAGCCGCAGAGCCTGTTGATACAAAGGCAGTGCTCGCCCAATCTGATGTCGACCGAACTGCAACTGTGCCTGGTATATGCTGGCCAAGCTTTCCGCGTTTTTGTCGTCCACCTGAACGGCCATGCGGCGCGCTAATTCATAAGATTTCTCGGCTTCGCCCGGCTGTTGCACTTTCTCCTGGCAGATGCCGAGGCCGAAGATCGCCGGCAACACGGTCGCCGCGGATGGGCGCTGGGCGGGATTGAGATGGGCCAACTGACCAAAAAAGCCCAGATACTGGGGGATCGCTTCGCCACACTTTCCCGCCTGCTGCAACGCTCCAGCGAGATAGAGGCGGGCCACCCACTGGGAAGGGTCGAGGGCGACGGCATGCTTCCAGCTAGCGATCGCTTGGTCATGATTCCCAGCCTGTGCGGCGAGCATGCCGTTGTTCACCAGCAGGTTCGTATCCTTGGGAGAATAAAGCAAGGACTGCTGAGTAAGGCGGTAAGCTTCGTCGTATTGTTTTTGCGCGGTCAGGTATTGCAGCAAGCCATCGCGGGCCGCGGCGTCGGCCGGATTCAAGCGGAGCGCGCTTTTCCACGCGGTGGCGGCTTGCTCCGGTAAACCCGACTCCAGTTGCTTTCGGCCAATGCGGGTTTGCAGGCCGCTGTCGAATGAATTTAGTTTTGCGGCCAGTTGCAGGTCGGAGAGGTCCTCGGCGTGAATGCGGAAGTAGTAGCGGACCTGGTCGACTCCTGCCCACGCCAGCAGGGTGACTACGGCAGCAACGCGCATGGCGCGTGCCGGTTTTGCATCTCCCATCAACCAGCGCAAACCCGCCAGGGCGCGGTCCTGGGCTTTGGCGGTTTCACGCGGTGGGCTTTCCTGCGCGTTCAACAGAAAAGCGGCAATGCGGCCGTCCCGCAGCTTCCAGATGGCGCCGTCGAGAATGAAATGGTGGATGTTGACCAGCGCGGTAAAAATCAGAAAGCTGGAAGCAAAATCGAAATGAAAGAGCCGGCTGGCCAACCAGGGCCCGGGTACAAATAGCGCAATTCCCCCGGCAACCAGGATGCTGAAATAGGCGAACGGACGCCAACTGGAATGCTGTTCGGCATTGGCTTCCCGCCGCGCATAATAACTGGTGATCCAGATATATTGCACCGAGTGCATGACCGCCATCACGCCGGTGCTGTAACGGCTTTGGGGAATCTGCCAACCTTTGAGCAGCGCCCCTGTGGTCGGCAGCAGGAACCAGAGGAACTGCGTCGAGAACAAGGTCAGGGAGGGAATGAGCAACTTCCAGCCGGTCTGCCTGGCGAGGCCAAGCAGACCGAACAGGGAAAAACCCAGGAAACCAATCCCCAGTACCGGCACCGCCGCATAGCTCGCCTTGGCGGGAATTCCCAGCGAAAGAAATAAAGGGTCGTTGGACAGGCCGGTGTGGAAATTGAGCATCAGGATCAAGTAGGAGAGCAAGAATGCGGCGTACAAAGACTGGCGTACGTTCACGGAGGGCTTTGCCCTGGCACGCCGGGCGAACATCATGAACAGGCCGTAGTTCTGGCCGCTGTAGTGCCAAGGACTCCAGCAGAGATAAAGCGTGAAAATCCAGGGCAACACCGGACGGAAAAAATGCGAGAGCAGTAGCGTCAGAAATACCAGTACGCTGACATAGACCGTAAACACCCGGTATTTATTGAAATCTTCCTGGGTGTGATAGGCGCGGTAGATGGTTGCCATGTAATGTGGATAATTGAAGGCAAGCGCTAGGGCGTAGAAGGCAACCGACCATGCCGCAACACTTGAGTTCGCCGCAAGATAGCCCAGGAGCAACAGCGGCGCGGACCATGCGCCGCACCCGGCGATAAGGTCAAGGGTTGGGTTGTAAACCCAAAGTGAAGATCGTACTGAAGTCGATTGGTTCATGCGCCCTGGGGAGTCCCCTGGGCGGATTATAGGAGGCCAACTGTTGGAAACGCTGGACTGATCGACCTCAGGGATAACAGAAGTAACCGCACTTTTAAGAGGCCGGCGGGAATGATCGCGACGGCGGCGAACCCGCGTTCTACAATGTGGGTGTGAGAAGTTGGGATGTCATCATCGTCGGCGCCGGCATCATTGGACTCTCGCTGGCAATCGCGTCGCGCAAGCGTGGAGTCAAGGTGCTTATCGTGGAGCGCGGAGAACCGGGGCAGGAAGCCTCTCACGCGGCAGCGGGAATGCTGGCGGACCATGGCGACGAATTTCCCGCGCTGCTTGCACCCTTAGCAAAGGCCAGCGCGCGCCTGTATCCCGAGTTTGTGCATGAATTGCAGGATGAGTCCGGGACCTCTGTAGACCTGCGCGATGCCGGCACCATTCTGCTGCATGAAGGTGAAGCCGGATCGCATGGCGAATTACCTGCCTTGCTTTCTGACCTAGAACCTGACCTGCATTGTTACCCACATTCCGCTTCCTATCTCAAGGAACGAAGCGTCTACCCACGGGCCCTGATATCCGCCGCACTGAAGGCTGCCAAACATCGCGCGGTGGATATTTCTTCTGGCGCGCAGGTTCGCGAGATTTTGGCCGCGGGTGGGCAAGTGCTGGGTGTAAAAACGGACAGGACCACCTATCACGCGGGTGTGGTGGTGAACTGCGCCGGGGCCTGGGCGGGACAATTTCCGCCGATCTCCTTCCCTACACGCCCGGTCAAGGGACAAATGCTCTCGGTGGTAGATGGACCTGCGCTGCAACACGTTGTGCGTTCCCCAGAGGTTTATCTTGTGCCCCGCAGTCATGGCCACATTGTCATCGGGTCAACTCTGGAAGAAGCCGGGTACGACAAACGCACAGTCCCGGAGACCATTCAACGGCTGCTGCAATTGGCCATCAAACTGGTCCCCAGGTTGGAGAAGGCGCGGATTCACGAAGCTTGGGCAGGCTTACGGCCCGGGACTCCTGACAAGTTGCCGATCCTGGGAGAAACAGCGATCTCCGGTTATTTCGCCGCCACCGGACATTTTCGCGACGGAATATTGCTCGCGCCGGTCACCGCCGAGGCAATGACCGAATTGATCGCCGATGGCAAGACCGCCCATGATTTGTCGGCGTTTTCGCCCGCGCGATTTGCGCCGAAAAAAACGCTGGAATATCCGCAAGCTGTGTCGTTCATCCGCTAGAATTAAGGCTTTCCCTCGATTCGAGGCCGGCATGGCGACCGCCGAGCAAGTCCGCGAACATTACGATTCCCTGGCCTTCGTGTATCGCGCATATTGGGGCGACCACATTCATCATGGGTTGTTTGAGCGTGGAGACGAATCGGCGGAAGAAGCCCAAGTGAAGATGCTGGACCACTGCTTGCAATTGCTGGACCTGCGCGGCGGAGAAGCTGTGCTGGATGCCGGATGCGGCCATGGCGGCACACTCTTGCATCTTGCGCGCAAACTGGGATGCACGGGAACGGGGATCACCATCAGTGCTAAGCAAGCACGGCTGGCACGGGAGAATGCAAGCAGGGCCGGGTTACACGACCGGCTGAATTTTGTGGTTGAGGACGTACATTTCTACGACTTCCCGGTGGCCGCCGTGGATGTCGCCTGGACGATGGAATCGACGGAACACTTTGCGCGGAAAGCGGAAGTGTTCGCCAAGATTTCACGGGCCTTGCGTCCTCAAGGACAGTGGTTGCTGGCTGCGTGGACTGGCTCGATGGAAAAGGCGCGCGTGCGGCAGGTGGCGAAGGAATTTCTTTGTCCTGAGCTTTGGACTGCGCAGCAGTATCGGGCGGCCCTGGAAGCGGCCGGGCTGCGGACCACTCACCAGGAAGACCTGACGGAAAAGATCGTTCATACATGGGAGATCTGCCAGGGACATGCGCGCCTGGCCAGTCCGATTGTGCGGTTGCTGCCGCAGGCGGCGCGGGAGTTCGTGGAAGGGATTGACACGATTCTCGACGCTTATCAGTCGGGCGATTTGACCTATACAGTTCTTGTCGCACAGAAGAAATAGATAACGCAGTTTTGTATCAACCCTCTTCCTTGCCATTCGACGATTCACATCTGCTATTGGCCGATGGCTTCGTGGTGCTGTCGAGGAAAGCAGATTCCTCCGCGTCGCTACGCTCCTTGTCGGAATGACAAAGGAGACGCTAGTTAGAATTGCAAGACGATCCGAAAGTAGGTAGTGTCTCAGTTTGTTTTTAGGAGTTCGGAGAAAGCAAGAGCGGAAACCACAGAGAACACAGAGTGCCACAGAGGGGAATTCAGAGAGAAAACCGACCAAGACCTCCGTGGAGTTGCTCTGTGGAACTCTGTGTCCTCTGTGGTTCCAGATTTTGCTCCTTCCCGAGA
>CAZETZ010000149.1:0-8577 GCA_964514735.1 uncultured Acidobacteriaceae bacterium
CTACGTTTTCGGCTTTCTTGGACTGTTCACCATCGGCGGGCTGACCGGACTTTTCCTGGCGGCGCTGGGCATTGATGTCCACGTCACCGACACCTATTTCGTGGTGGCCCACTTCCATTACATCATGGTGGGCGGCGTGCTTATGGGATATCTGGGCGGGATGCACTTCTGGTGGCCGAAGATTTCCGGACGCATGTATCCCGAGGGCTGGGGCCGGCTGGCGGCGTTGATTGTTTTCGTCGGGTTCAACCTGACCTTCTTCCCGCAGTTTGTGCTGGGATACATGGGAATGCCGCGGCGCTACTTCGCCTACGTGCCGGAGTTCCAGATCCTCAACGTGCTTTCCACCGCGGGAGCGACGGTGCTGGGCGTCGGATATCTCCTGCCCATGATTTATTTCCTGTGGTCCATGCGCTACGGCAAGCCCGCGCCCGCGAACCCGTGGGGTGCTTCCGGGCTGGAGTGGATGACGCAGTCTCCTCCGCCCACTTTCAATTTTGACGAAACGCCGCGCGTGACCTGGGAAGCTTACGATTACGAGAACATTCCGGCGCCGGAGGAAGGTTTCAATGAGGCATAGAACCGGCATCACCCCTGCTCCGGAGGAGGCCCCCGTTGAGTAACAGCCCGACAACTGTGGAGCACGGACCGGAGTGGCTCCATACATTTTCCACGGTGGAGGAGCATGGCGATGCTTCCAATCTGGGCATTTGGCTGTTCCTGGTCACGGAAGTCATGTTCTTCGGCGGCATGTTCCTGGCCTACCTGGTTTACCGGCTGGCGTATTTCAATGAGTTTGCCGCAGCCAGCCGCAGCATCAAAATTCTTCCCGGGGCCATTAACACCGCGGTCCTGCTTTGCAGCAGCTTGACGGTGGTGCTGGCGGTGCGCGCGGCGCAGATGGGAAAGCGCAAGCTCCTGATCGTCCTTTTGATTTTGACGCTGGTATTCGGCTTGGCGTTTTTGGGGATCAAGGGCATGGAGTGGCATGAAAAATATACCGAGCGCCACATCCCCGGCAATTTCATGGGCCGGGCTTTCAGCGCGGACGACCTGGTCCGTGACTATCCGCGGCTGCATGTGGACCCGCACCATGCCCAGATTTACTTTTCGCTGTACTTCGCCATGACCGGCATCCATGCGCTGCACATGATCATCGGGCTGGGGATTTTCCTGTGGCTGCTCGTGAAAGCGTGGAAAGGCGATTTCGGCCCGCAGTATTACACGCCGGTGGAGATCGCCGGACTGTACTGGCACTTTGTCGATGTGGTTTGGATTTATCTGTTTCCACTTTTATATCTGATCGACCGAAAGCCGTTATAAGGGGCAGAGCATGTCAGAACACGTGGGTTCGGCCAAATTTTATTACCTGATCTGGGGTGTGCTGATCGTCCTGACTTTCGTCACCGCTGGTGTGGCCTTCCTCGATCTCGGCCCTTTCAACACTGTTGTGGCGTTGACGATTGCCTCGGTCAAGGCTCTGCTGGTCGTTCTCTTTTTTATGCACGTGAAGTCGGCGAGCGAGCGCATGACTAAAATCGTGATCGTCTCCGCGATTTTCTGGCTGCTGCTTCTGCTGACCCTGACCCTGGCGGACTACGCCACCGGCCACCCCATCCCCACTTCTTGACCGGATTTGCGGTATACTCCGCCGTCGTGTAGTTTCCATCTCACGAGGTGACTTATGGCATTCTGCAGCTCCTGTGGCGCAGCGCTCGATGCGGGGACAAAGTTCTGCAATAAGTGCGGCAAAGCGCAGTCAGCCGACGCGGCGGCCGCGCCGGGCGCTCCGCCGAAACAGGGCAGTAGCGCGGTCAAGATCATTCTGATCATTGTGGCGGTCATCGTGTGCCTGGGCATGATCGGGATCGGCACGGTGAGTTACATCGGCTACCGCATCGCCAAGAGTGCCCAAGTGGGGAGGAACGGGCAGGTCAAAATTGATTCGCCGTTTGGAAAGATGGAGGCCAACAGCGATCCGGCGGAAGCGGCGAAAAATCTTGGGGTCGATCTTTATCCCGGAGCGGAAATACAGAAAAACGGCTCGGTTTCGATGACCATCATGGGAACGCACACCAACACAGCGGTGCTGCAAACCAGCGATTCTGCGAGCCAGGTGGCGGAGTTCTACCGTTCCAAATTACCCAATGCCAATTTTAGCGGGCAGGGAGATATGTACTCGTTATACTCCGGCGATAAGGACCGAAACGATATGACAACGGTCACGATCCAGGGCCAGGGGAATGTGACCAAAATTCAAATTACACGCATCAGCAAGGCCAGCAACTAAACCTCCCGCGTCCTCATGCCGCAAGATTTTGCAGAGCTTGCACGCGCCGCCAGATCCGCAGATGTGGATGCAGCCGGGTTGGCGGCGGCGTTGCGCAGCCGTTTGCGGGGGGAAGTCCGTTTCGACAACGGCAGCCGCGCCCTCTACGCGACCGATGCCTCCAATTACCGCCAAGTCCCGATTGGCGTTGCGGTCCCTCGAAATACCGAAGACGTAATCGCAGCCGTCGCTACCGCGCGCGAATTCGGCGCGCCCCTGCTGTGCCGCGGCGGCGGGACTTCGCTGGCCGGGCAGTGCTGCAATGTCGCTCTTGTCCTCGATTTTTCCAAGTACATGTCGGAGATTCTGGAGATTGATCCCGTGCGGCGCATCGCTGTCGTGCAGCCGGGCGTGGTGTTGGACCGTCTGCGCAACGCCGCGGAAAAGCACAAACTTACCTTTGCTCCGGACCCTGCCACCCATGACCGCTGCACTCTGGGCGGCATGATCGGCAACAACTCCTGCGGGGTCCACTCCGTCATGGCGGGGAAGACCGATGACAACATCGAAGCGCTGGAGGTCCTGACCTACGATGGCGTGCAGCTTGAGGTTGGGGAGACCAGCGAGCAGAAACTCGATGCCATGGTCCGCGGCGGCGGGCGCGTGGCGGAGATTTACACAGGCCTAAAAGCACTCCGTGACAAGTACGCCGACTTGGTCCGCCAGTGCTTTCCCGCTATTCCTCGCCGCGTCTCCGGCTACAACCTGGACCAGTTGCTCCCGGAAAAGGGGTTTCACGTGGCGCGGGCGCTGGTAGGGACGGAGGGGACTTGCGTCACCGTGCTGAAGGCGTCCTGCCGGCTGGTGGAGAGTCCGCCGTGCCGGGTGCTGGTTTTGATTGCCTACCGGGACGTGTTCGAGTGCGCCGACCATGTGCCGGAGATCATGCGGCACAAACCCATTGGCTTGGAAGGTTTCGATGATTTGCTGGTGCGCTACACGCGGCTGAAAGGTGTGAACCCGGCAGGGTTGGCGCTGCTGCCCGAGGGAGGCGGCTGGCTGCTGGCGGAGTTCGGCGCGGACACGGTCGCTGGGGCAGAAGATCAGGCGCGAAAACTGATGGCGTCGTTGGGGCGCAGTTCGTCTCCTCCGGCGATGCGCCTGGTGACCGGCCCGCGCGAGCAGCTACTGGCATGGAAAGTACGTGAGTCCGGGCTGGGCGTGTCGTCCCACGTGCCGAACGAACCCCCGGCCTGGGAGGGCTGGGAGGATGCGGCGGTCGCTCCGGAGAAGCTGGGCGCCTATCTGCGCGATCTACGCAAGCTGCTGGATAGTTACGGTTATCGCGGAGTGATGTATGGCCACTTCGGGCACGCTTGCGTCCACCTGCGCATCAGCTTCGATTTTGAGACCAGCGAGGGCGTCGGGAAATTCCGCAAGTTTGTCGAGGACGCAGCGGACCTGGTGATCAGCTATGGCGGGTCTTTGTCCGGAGAGCACGGCGATGGGCAATCGCGGGCGGAGTTGCTCCCCAAAATGTTCGGGCCGGAGCTGTCCCAGGCTTTCCGCGAGTTCAAGGCCCTGTGGGACCCGGACTGGAAGATGAACCCGGGGAAGGTGGTAGAGCCGTATCGGATTGATGAGAACCTGCGAACACATCCCGGACTGAAGATGTGGCAGCCGCAAACTCACTTCAAGTTTCCCGCCGATCACGGGAGTTTGTCCGGCGCCGCTTCGCGGTGCGTAGGGGTCGGGAAGTGCCGCAGCGATGAAGGTGGAGTGATGTGTCCCAGCTACCGCGTGACGCGGGAGGAAGAGCACTCGACCCGCGGGCGGGCGCGGCTGCTGTGGGAGATGACGCAGGGTGAAGTCATCCAAGCCCGGTGGCGGGACGAGCATGTGAAGGAATCGCTCGATCTGTGCTTGGCGTGCAAGGGATGCAAGAGCGATTGCCCGGTCAGCGTGGATGTGGCCTCGTATAAGGCGGAGTTTCTGTCCCACTATTACGAAGGGCGGCTGCGGCCGAGGAGCGCTTATGCGTTCGCGCATATTGACCGTTGGGCGCGGATGGCTAGTTATGCTCCCTGGCTGGTGAATCTGGGGACGCAGCTTCCGGGATTGCGGAATGTTGCCAAGTGGATGGCGGGGATGCCGCAGCAGCGCAAGGTCCCGGCATTTGCACGGCAGACATTTCGGGAGTGGTTTGCCAAGCACGAAAGGTCCGGGACGCCGGATAAGACGCCGGATAGAACGGTCGTCTTGTGGCCGGACACATTCAACAACTACTTCCTGCCCGAGACGGCCAAGGCCGCGGTGGAAGTTCTGGAGGCGGCAGGTCATCAGGTGCGGCTCCCGCGTGGGGTTGTGTGTTGTGGGCGGCCTCTCTATGACTTTGGCCTGTTGCCGCGTGCCAAGCGGTTGCTGTTGCGCACCTTGGATATTTTGGCCGCTGAAATCGAAGCGGGACTTCCCGTCGTGGTGCTCGAGCCTAGCTGCGCGGCGGTGTTTCGCGATGAACTGCTCAATCTGCTCCCTGATGATCAACGGGCGCAGCGGCTGTCGCGGCAAACCTTCCTGCTCAGCGAGTTTCTGCAAAAGCGAGCGCCCGAGTTTCAGCTTCCCCAGCTTGGGCGTACCGCGTTGGTGCATGGGCATTGCCATCACAAATCCATCATGAAGATGACCGACGAGGAAGCGGTACTGCAGCGGATGGGGGTAGAGTATTACGCTCCGGCGGCGGGGTGCTGCGGGATGGCGGGGTCGTTTGGTTTCGAGCGCGAGCGGTACGAGACTTCTCTGGCGATTGGCGAGCTGGATTTGCTTCCCGCTGTGAGGCAGGCCGCTCCGGAAACCCTGATCGTGGCGGACGGGTTCAGTTGCCGGGAGCAGATCGGGCAGGTGACCGGGCGGCGGACCATGCACCTGGCCGAGGTGATTCGGCTGGGGCTGTAGGGCGGACACTCTTGTCCGCCCTGTCGGCGGATCTACGGCGTAAATTTCCGTAACTGGCGCGGTTTTGAGGCGGCGTACGCAGGGCGGACAGGAGTGTCCGCCCTACATCGAAATGTATTGCGTAAGCTATTGATAAAAATACAGTTAGATTGGCACTCGCCAGCCTGCTTGGATTCTGGGACAATATTAATAGCTCTTCCGAAAGTCCAGGTACCCAGCAATGATGCTCGTCACCGATCAAATGACCGACCACACGGTCAGGCCCGAGTCTGTTTTGGAAACGACCCTGCGCGGGTCGGTGCTCGTTCTGATTCAGTTTGATGTCTGTGAAGAAATCCGGCTCGACCGGCTGCGCGAGATCGTGGGCACGCGAACCCTGGAGCAGATCAGCTTTAAGCACCAGGCGCCGGGGTATGTCCGGTATCAGCGGCCCCCGGTGGTTGAGCCAATTGAGCCTCTGGTTCTGGATAGCGGGGAGGAGCTTCGCGGGGAGATCAAGTATTACGACTACGGGGTCCTGAGCGTGGTGTTTGAGCTGCCCTTCTCCGGCGACTGGGACACGTTGGTCAAGCTCGGCAGCCGCTGGGTATGGGACGTGGACTTTGAGAAGCGCGCCCAGCGGATTGCTAGAAAGTGCCTGGAGCAGGCGGAGTCGGCACTGGTCAAACCATACAAGGACAAAGAGTGGCTGAGTGAAGATTACTTTATCTTCCATGTGCGCGAAGTGGCAGGGGGGCCTTCTGCGGCGGAATTAATGGAGACCCAGGGAGCTCGGATCGCCCAGATTATTCGAGGGGAGAATGCCCTGCTCTCCGACGGTGAGCGCAATGAGGCGTTGCAGGCGAAGATTTCCTACTACCCGACCGACTTGACTGTGATCGGCTGGAATGGGGCGTTTATTTACGACACGGCGGCCGGCGCTGAGACTGCGATTCAACTCCTCGAGTATGCCAACTCGCAGTTGCTGGAGTTCCGCCACTATGACGAACTGCTGACCCATGAGTTGGACGGGGTGTACAAATTCCTCGACAAGGGAACTGGGCTGCTGACCCGCTGGAAACTGGCCCGGGCTGCAACCAAACTGCACACCGTGCTGCTGGATGTGGCCGAGCTTACGGAGCACGCCGACAATGCTATTAAGTTTCTCAGCGATATGTTCTCGGCCCGTCTCTACAAGCTGGCTGCGGCCAAAGTCGGCGTGCCCGATTACAAAGACCTGGTCCAGGAAAAATTGAACGCCGCCGAAGATCTTTACCGGTTCATGGTGGACCAATTCAACCAGAGCCGGGCCTTTGTTCTGGAATCGCTCGTGGTGATTATTCTAGTGATCGAGATGGTGTTTCTGTTCCGGGGAAAGTAAAAACTCCAATCACTCTGGCTGCGGAAGATATTCAAGGCGGTAGCGCAGCCGTACCGCTTTGTATTTTTCTTGCGCGGGCCCAATAAACTCCACTTTCAATGTATGTCTCTTGCCATCCAATTGCCGGGGCTTGAAGCCTAATTCATAGCGGAAGTGCAGTTGTAGCAGGACGTTGCGCAGGGTGTCCGAGTAGAGATCAGGCGGGACAGAAAAGTATTCTCCTCCAGTTTCTTTGGCCATGTAGTGAAGGACCGAACCTTGTTCGCCAAAAAAACGGTGTTGCGTGTAGTTTTTCGCCGCTACATCCTTAATCCCAAACGCAACTCCTCGGGTTTCCAGAAGATCGTTGACCACCAAATCCAACTCAGTCGCTGGCATGCCGGTGTAGTCGGTATGGAGAAATATCAGGACCGGCAGGGACTGGGCGGTGTCTTGGCGGGTTTCAGCGATGATCAAGCGAACCAGGCGTTGCAGCGCGAGTTCGCCTTTTCGCAAATCGTCTGACGAAGGCGCGAACGAGATTGGGGTCAATACTTCCGCCAAAGTCGAAATAGCCGTGTCCCGGTCCTCGGTTGGGCGGAGATCGAGTTGAGCATCACCATTGTCGCACCAATGGCCGACTCCCACGCGGTCCTGCTTGTTGAGGTCGTCTAACGCGCCCCGAAACAATTTTTCTTTGCCGGCGAACCAGCCAGAAGCTAGTTCTCCCGTCGGGCCTTTGTTGCCTTCATTGCAGATCACGACCAGCCATAGCGCGACCGGATGGGTGTCGTAGCTCGCTCCTCCGTCAAAGCTGGCGAGTGGCATCTGCTGTTTGTTGTCAAAGATTCGGAAATCTTCGCGCTGGAGTGTCTTGAGAGGAAGTCCGCTGGCTGGATCGCGGGCGAAGACATCCACCAGTACCAGGTGAGCCTTGGCATGAAATACAGTGATATTGCCGGAAGCATTTGCGGAGTTTTGAGCGGACACAAGCGTTGCCAGCCAAAAGGCCATTAACATCAAAAAACCGGCTGGTTTAAACAATTTGGTCATTATCGGCTCAAGGTTGAGATTCCTGGGTAGCCATAGCTTGGTACGTGATCTTATGCCCAAAAGATCAGTTTTTATGAAAGCATGACCCTTATGCGAGGACTCGGGCAGAAAAGAGTGTTGATTACGGGTGGCGCCAGTGGGATTGGGGCCGCGACTGCGGCGCGGTTCCTGGAAGAGGATTCTGTAGTTTGCGTGCTGGACCACGACTGCAAAGGCCGTGAGCGCGTGCAGCGCGAATTGCCGGATTTGGCGGGGACTGTGGCGGCCGATGTTTCCGATCTTTCACAAGTACGGGCTGCCTTCGCCGAAGCGGTCCGCCTGATGGGGGGAGTGGATGTGCTCATCAACAATGCGGGTATCAGCATTCGTCATAATTTTCTGGAGATCACTCCCGAAGAGTGGGACAAAGTGATTGCGGTGAATCTCACTGGCGTTTTTTATATGGCACAGACCGCCGCGCGGCACATGTGGGAACGCGGGAGCGGAGTGATTCTTCAGACGGCGTCCACGAACGGCATCATGGGCTATCCCTACTATGCCGACTACAACGCGACGAAAGCCGGGGTGATTGAGTTGACGCGCTCCATGGCCCTGGAGCTTGCCCCCAAGGTGCGCGTGTGCGCCGTCGCCCCGGGGTATGTGCTGACTCCTATGCAACGTGCTGAGTATACGGACGCGATGTTGGAAGAAGTGAACCGGAAGATTCCGCTGCGGCGGCATGCATCGCCCGAGGAAGTGGCGGGGTTATTTGCGTTTTTGGCTTCCGATGATGCGGCTTATCTGACGGGGCATGTTTATACGATCGATGGAGCGGAAACTGCCGGTGGGCTTGCCAGCCGATGACCTCAGGCACTAAAGCGCCAACTCATCACGAGTGAACTCGTACCCTTCCCATCTCACGTTTGGAGTGATTACACCTTAGCTTGTTGGCCCAGCAGTTTTTCGTAGTAGCTGCTGTCGTATT
>CAZETZ010000150.1:0-8540 GCA_964514735.1 uncultured Acidobacteriaceae bacterium
ACACAATCAAGAGTGAAGACGTGAAGAAGGCCATCGACAACTCAAAAGGCGCTCCACAACTGTAAGGCTACAGAGCACTGTCTTTCGCCTTGAGGACCGGGGAGTGTGCTGGCCCACCTTAACGGGCATCCAGGCACATCACGGCACCGGCTGAAATCCGTCTTTCTTGATTTGAGCATTCACCCGGTCCAACGTGGGATCATCGGGCGTAACGATCGATACATCCACGTAAGCCGCCGGCCCTTGATGTCCCTTGTTGATGTCAAACGTTACATTGTTGCCCGTAGGCACGTCGGGGATCCAGGGGATTTGACGCGTCCAGAGAACTTCGCTTACTACCTGGCAATTGCAGATCACGTAATCTTTCATCCTCGTCCGCCAGGTTTGATGCATGCCAGGGAGGTAATATGCCGGACTAAAATTCGGCTGATCGAAGATTGTAAGGTTGAGTGGGGTGATCGTATTAGGAGCGCCACTCTGTTCGTCATAATATGCGTTGGGTAGGTCGGAGGAGTCTGTGTACCAGGACCGATTTGCATCGGTGTCATCTATCGTGAATGGGTACGTTCGGCCGTTATCCCTTACGTATGTGCCGGCTTTATAGGTTTTGTCAGCTTCAATGATTTCCCGCGCAATGAACTGAACGATGTGCGGGCTTCGGCAGTTACTGACCTTAATCAGCACTCCATTATCTGTTAATGAAGAAGCGGGGCCTCCCTGTTGCGCCACGGCCTCCGTGTATACGTCAACCGATGTCGGTTGAGGCTGGCCTGGGATGGTGAAGACCGCGCCCACGTGTTTATTATCGGGCCTGAGGGAATAGGTAGCCGGAACGGCCAGATTTCGCATAGGCGGTAGATGCACCCCACTCATACGGAAGAGCGTGCCATAGTTGAGGGTGCCTCCGCTTACAGTAGTGCCGTAGAAGGTGGGGCCGTAAGTTTTATCGTCGGTTTCCACCATGGTTGACGCCGGAAAACTTCCGGTAACGGCCCACTGATTGGGAAAGGTGTAAACCACTTCGTAAGGGGGGTTGCCGGGTGTTACATCGAGACGCATTCGAAATAAAGTGCCTCTGAGGGCGCCACCCGCGGTTGTTGACCCGTAGAGATAGTCACCGTAAAACGATTTTTCCTCCACCAGTCCCGCAACCGGCAGAGCGCCCTCGGTGGTGCCGTTGAATGCGTGAATGATCTGGAAGTTTCCTCCAGTAGGCGAAATCCTGTAGAGTACGCCCGCACCCGCATTGCCGAGTCCGTAGAGTGGACCTCCGTATTTTGTGACGCCATATAAATTGCCGTCGGATGCGTAAATTACTCCGTACGGCGTTCTTCCATCCTTCGGATCGGCAAACTTGTAAAGCGTGGTTACCTTTCCCGAAGGTAAGTCAGCCCTGAACACGGTACCGTTTGAAGTCGCGTCGATTTGCTGCGTGGTTCCGTAAAGATCACCTTTTGGTCCGGCAGTAAGGCCGAGCGGAAGATATCCAAGCTTTCCGCTGAACATGCACAAGTCTTTGAGTTGGGCGTCAACTTGCGCCTCCGTCAGTTTTGGATCTAGCGTAGGCATGGGCCCGCCGATGCAGAGCGCGGTGATTCCGCTCTCACCCTTATATGGAACCACCTTATAAAGGATGCCGAGGTTGGCGTATCCGACCGCCCCGGATGTGACGCCGTACAGATTGCCGTCGCTGGCCAACACAGGTGCTGAAAGCGGTATGCCGCCCGCGGCGTTCAGCCTCTGCTGCGGAGAATAACGGCAGGGTTGCTTTGGCGGGTTTGACGGGCAAATTTCAGGCTTGATCCCGCTCAAATCGCCATAGCGAAATGTGTGAAGGACCTCCGGTTCTTTATCTCCCGGCTTGTACCGGAACAGAACGCCATTGCCTAACTTCGTGTATGCCGTACCACTGGATGCTTGATAACCGGTTATATAGAATCCACCCCCGCGAGTAGTGCCGTAAAACCCATCGTTCCCCTTAGTCAATCCGCTCGTAGGAGTAGTCCCGTGCACAACCGAGTCAAAGCTGTAGAGCACCTCGATTTCGGTTGTGCCCGCTGCTATCAGTTTCTTCGGATTGGGTGAAAACCGGAAGATCGTTCCCTGGTTTGCTACAGGTGGTGTCGTTGCGCTCTTTCCTCCGGATGGCGACGTGCTGTAGTAGAGGCCGTCATCGCCAAGCGCAATTGCGCCGATTTGCAATGGCGACGCAGCGTCATCGGGTAGCGTGTTGAAGTCGTGGACGGTACAAACGCGGGTAGTCGGAGTGAAAGTTGGGCTCTGCCCTTCGGTTGATTGCAGCGGAATAAGGAATAGAACCGCTGCGGCAGCAAGCGAGCAAGCAGTTCTGTTGACTTGACCCAATCCAAAACGTAATACGGCCGCTGTGGCCCTGGATATACCCATGTGGTGTGTGCCCCTATATTTGGGTGCAAATAATAAGCGTGAATGGTGGGCTTTGCAACGGCCCTGTAAAGTAAAGTGACCATGAGAACACACCTGCTTCGATTCAACGGCGCCATCGAGCGCGATCCCGCTATTGATGCATGGATGAAAGAGCATGCAGGGGAATTAGGAGCCATCGCGCATCACTGGTTTGAGGTGATGCGAAAATGTGGAGACGAAGTCCGGGAGCTTTTGCATGACGGCTGTCCGACGGCCTGTTTGGGAGATGTGCCCTTTGGCTACGTCAATGTATTCACTTCGCACGTAAACGTGGGATTTTTTCAGGGCGCAGCGCTGCCGGATCCCGCCCGCTTGTTGCAAGGCACGGGCAAGTTCATGCGCCACGTGAAGTTGGGGCCGGGAACGGTGACAAACGCCGTTGCGCTAAGAAGGCTTATTGAGATGGCGTATTCGGACATAAAGGCGCGCGTCGAACATGGGTAGCTCAGAGAAACGTCTTAGATGGGAAGGGAAATGTATGAAAACTCGCAAACTTGGCGCCCTCCAAGTATCGGCGCTCGGCTTCGGTTGCATGGGGTTGAGTTACGGATACGGCCCCGCCACCGAAAAACAGCAAGCCATACAAGGCGAAGTATGGCGGCATAGACGTGAGCCTGCGCAGGAAGCGAAGCAATTGCGCGATGAGAACACGCGGCTGCGTAAGCTGGTGGGGGACCGCCCACTTTATCAAAATATCTGGTTGCCGATTACTCGCGACCCGCTCCCGCAACATACGATGATTGCCTGGCCGGTTGCAAATCCTATTACCGTATTGTCTTCGATTAACGTATTGGTCGCACGTTCGTCGATTCCAATTTGGTTGCCCAGGGCAGCAGAGACTTGAGATCTAATAGTGTTACCGACTATTCGGTTATTATTGCTTGCTAAAGTTGCATTTTGTATGCCGGTGCCACCGGACCCGCTAGTTGTCCAGAGTCCCATATCTTGAATAGTATTAAAACTCAGGTCCGAGTCGTTAACGATCTGGTCGAGTATAATCCCGGTCCCGGTATTTAAGATTTGATTTTCCGTTACTTTATAACGCATAGCGACGCTCTCAACTTCGACGTCGTCTATCCAAATACTCAAGGGCTTGGTGCTCGGAGTCGATAGAGCGACAATCCCCACAGAACTTATTGCCATCATTCCATTCGCCTCACCCCTGTTCCAGTATACCCGCATTGGAATGTAGACTTGTACCCATTGATTCGGATATAGCCCCGGGAGGGGCTCGCGATCAACATTGTCGCTAAGATTGAGCGAGTGACCAACTTGTACGGCCAGCGTTCCCGGCAGCACTCGTTGATCGGCCTCAATCCAAAGACGAATAAGACCATAACCAGAAATATCAGTGGCCTGAGGCTGAGGCGGAGGCGGAGGAGGTGGCGTCTCGCTGGCCGTCAAAGCATAAGCAATCGTACCGGAAGTAAACCCAGAAGCTATCGCCATCTTTGCTGAGGAACTGCCTACTTTTTTATTGGATGTGTCTGTGG
Source organism: uncultured Acidobacteriaceae bacterium (assembly GCA_964514735.1). GTDB lineage: Bacteria > Acidobacteriota > Terriglobia > Terriglobales > Acidobacteriaceae > CAWBXL01. The sequence goes on from CAZETZ010000150.1 coordinate 3,939, forward strand.
TACAGGTCACATTTGAGGGACATGTCCACGCACTCTCAGCGCTGTTCAACAACACCTGATCCACTAAAGCTCTGCCAAACAAATTTATGCCAGCTCCTTGTGCGCCATCGATCGTATTTCCCAATACCTTAGCATAGGGAGATACTTCAACATCGATGCCGGCAAATCCTGCGCTAGCATAGATTGTGTTATTTGAGAATGATGGGGCATAGTCTGTATCGCATTCCATTCCTCGATTAAACGGGCCAGTGATCTCATTACTCTCGAAAATAGGCTCTATATCTCGGAAGGAGGAGGTGCCCTGGTAAACACCCGCAGTTATGTAATTGTGATGTACATTCGTCCTTATACTCCCCCCTAGGCCAATTGCTGCATACCCAGTGCCGGTCGCCCCGCCACCGTAAAGGCGATTGCTGGCAATTTCAATATCAACGCCCCCCCGGACCGCTATCGCAGCTCCAGTGGCACTCCAATCGTGTACAGTATTTCGAAGGATCTTTCCGGTACTGGTATTACTCTCAGAGGTAACACTTATACAATCGGCATTCTTGAGTGTTGCAGTCGTTGCCGTACACTCATTTCCGTCAATCACAAAGTTCGTAACATTATCTCCGACGAATATGTTATTTGTTGCAATAGTGACACCGTCCAATGTACATCCCTTGACCTGAGAATTATTTCCAGCGATCGTCAGCAACTTATCGGTAACGCCACTCCCAGCTTTAATGACCGATATTCCAGGCCCCGCACACTGAATTATCGAGTTTGCATTTACGGTGATACCGCTGCTCGCCGTGAATGTAAGTTGCCCAAGTAGCAAAATTTCCGGTTTAGTACCATCCCCTACCGAGAACCCGGCCCCACTCGACGGGCCGCTCAAGCCACGGGCGTCACATGTTCCGCCGAGTGAAAGCGCCGCTAAACAAGCGGTGATTTTGGCCCCAGCATCAGCGCCAGGGAATTGATCTGCAAATTGGATGTTATTCAAAGATAGCGCGGCTCCGTTCGCGCCCTGCGCGATGCCGCAGGGAACGGTGTAGGTATTTGTGGTAAGACCGCTGCCGGATATCTGTACTTGATAGAATCCAGAAGCGCACCCGAAGGTGAAGTTACCACTAGAGTCGGATGTGAGCGGGTTTGAGGCCGTAGTAGTGAGGGTCTGATTTGTGTAGATGGTTGCTAGCGGCATGCACGGTGTTCCCGTAGCCCCAGCCTGGCAGATTCGAACTGTTGCACCCGACACCAGAGTTCCACTGCTGTTTCGTACTTGGTTGTAGTAGATGGAACCTTGCCCTAACGCTGCTACAGACACCAGTAAGAAAAACGGAATTACTTGAAGCTTGTGCATTTTCACGGGCACTTGACTCGACTTTCTTAGTAACGAGATTGTAAGTACCCAAATGACTACTACAAGTAACTTTCTATATACTATGTCAGAGTTTAGGGGGACATGTCGGCCGTCTAGCGGAATAATCAATAGCGACCACCACGCCATCTCGTCTTGTGCTTCCTTCGGAAAATTACAGTCCTAAAATGACAAAACGAGGGCACCCCGCCCTTAAATTTCATTTGGCATGATTGTAGCGCGATTGAAAGAGCGACACTGATTACGTCAGTACTGGGTTTGGTGCATCCGGGATGCCGATCTCACAGAATTTTCCTGAGGCCCATCAATCCATCTCGGTCTCTGTCTATTGTCGGCCCCTCGCTGTATACTGCGGGCGCCGAGCGAGGAATCAATTGCAGTCTCGACCCGAGACCCGTGAAGGAGGCGTGTTCTTCTATGAAGACTCGTCTTTTATGCGTGCTGCTCACCACAGCGATAGCGCCCTCAGTGTTTTCGCAAATATCGCCGGTTATGCCTTGGACTGGCCAGGTGAAATGCCAGCTTGCCGTGCAGACTTCCGGCTACGCTCACCAAGAAATTCAAAGTTGGGTGCTTACCGGTGACCCGCCAACGCAACAAGGCGCGATGCAGATCTATCCAGCTACCTGGAGTGTGACCGGCTAAGGCGAGGCGCAGCAGACGGTGGGGCCGCAACTGCTTCATGGACAATGGAACATAAACGTTCCTGCCATGAATACTACGCTCGCATTTTTCGTTCGCGCTTCCGATCAGCGCCTGGTCATTAAATCCACACACGCACAGCTGCACGCAACCGGAGCACGCACGGGCAGCCGGCAGACGACTGTTTCTGAAGTGGCACCTGTTCAAAGCGCGATTCCGCCTGACGTCTACGAATGGGCATTGCCTGCAATCGAAGACGCGGCCACTAGCACTAATGTCAGCGGAACCAGCACCATTGCGATCGCGGGAAGTTATATGCCGATGCAGTCTGCTGCCGCCTCCGCCACCGCCAACTGCAACTGGCAATTCACAAAAGGTCCGCAGGTTCCTGGTGGGTCAATCTCATCGGCGGGTTCGCCTGGGAACTTGCATACCCCGACCGCTGTGTCGACGCTTACTCCTCTAACTCCCATAGCGGGTGCTCAACCACTCGCAGTCTCGAGCATTAATCAGCCGTCTTCGTCGGTTGCAGGATCCGTCAATTCTGGAACTACAACGCGCACACCCGTTGCAACCGCCTCGCTGGATCCCCCGACAGGATTTACCGCGCAGCCTCTCGATCAGGGCGCTGTGAAATTCAGCTGGCAGCCGGTGAAGAATGCCCAGCAATACCGCATTGACGGAACCGGCATTCCGTCAACCGGCGCATATTCAAAAGCAGGTCCAGCAAATGCGACTGGCCCGCTCAGCATGACGGCACAAAACATTCCTCCTGGGCCGGGAACATGGAAACTCGTGGCTGTCTATGGAAACAATTCCTTCAATCCAAAACAGGCAGCCACAGCCCAAGCCATGGTTCGGTATGTGCCCCCGCATGTAGGTCAGTTTCTGAACAAGACCAACGGCTTGGGGAGCCTGGCCGATACACAGCGGCACTACCTTTCCATTCCGGGTTGTTCGAAATGCCTGACTGGAACCAACATGGCTTCGATCATGGCGAACATCGGTGTTTATTATGGCGGAATAGAACTATGTATTGAGCCTTTTGGTCAATGGGAGCCGGATTGCCAGTGGCCAGAAGGCGTCTACTCGAATGCCACGGAGTTTGGAACCGACCGGGCGGCCCGTTGCATCCCCATGGATTCCCAGGGAACGCGGGGTGATTTTTATCGTATACCCGGACAATATTTTTGCTATTCCAAGAGCGCTAATCACGGTCTTACTGCAATCCTCGTAAAAAATGGATCTTTCTGGTTCATGACTTTTGCGACCCCGCCTGATCCGACGAAGATCTGGGATTACACGCTCACCCTGGATGTCACCTTTGATTCTGAGGGGTCGAAGCATGCGCCGCACGCTTGCCTTGCTTGTCACGGAGGTAAGTTTGATCCCAAAACCGCGCAGGTGACCGGGGCAACTCTTTTGCCGCTCGACCCCAGCTTGCTTCAGATTTCCGACCGGAGCGACATCAACGCAAACCGCATCTTCGACATCAACAAAACGGTCATGTGGGCCAATCCCTCGCCCGCAGTTGCGCACTATCTTACGGAGCTGTACGGTACCGACATACGCACAGTCAATTGGTCTCCCAGCATTGGCTGGGGTCAGCCAACTTTTGTCCCGCGTGATTGGTCGGCCCAACGCGGGCTCTACCTACAAGTAGTCAAGCCCCACTGCACAATGTGTCACCTGGCGACACCGAGTAATCTGGATTTCTCAAGCTGGGACAATTTCCAGCAAAACTCCGGCCCAATCCATACAGACGTCTGTGGCCACGCTATGCCCCACGCGGAATACCCGTACAAGCAGCTCTGGACCCAGGATACCGGCCCATTCTTCATGCCGTCGCTGTTGCTTCAATCGCTCGGTTATCAAGCTTGTCCTTAAGAACATGAAGAAGGTATTGAGAAAGGATGTAGAGTCGGTCTCGCGAAGCGAATCGGTGGAAAATTCGGGGACAGACGGAACTGACCCCATTTCCCAAACTTAGACCCTTAGCAAACCGCGAAACCCCCTGCCGGCATAATAAGACTCCGCGCCGTTGTGATACGTAAAAACCGTGTCGAAGCGGCGATCACAAAAGAGCGCGCCGCCGAGTTTTCTGATGTTGGAAGGTGTTTTCACCCAGCTCGACGTTTTTGTATCGAACTCCCCAAGTTTCTGCAACTCTCGATATTGTTCTTCCGTTAAAAGCTCAATACCCATGGCGGCTGCCATGTTTGTAGCGCTATCTTTTGGTTTGTGCTCTTTCCTCGACTCCAGCGCTTCACGGTCGTAGCAAAGACTTCTGCGGTCTTTCGGAGTTTCCGCTGAGCAATCATAAAAAATGAATTCGTCCGTCTTTTTGTCGTGACCAACCACGTCCGGTTCACCGCCAGTTTCTTCCATTTCGTGGAGTGACCACAGTTTTTCAGTGTTATCTTCCAGCTTTGCTTCTACTTCACCCCATTCAAGACCCTTATGGCGGGTCATGTTTGTCTGAAAACGGGCTTGCAACGCTCGGAGTAGTTGTTCGCGTTGTTTTGGCGACAACTCCTTCTTATTGCTCTTCGATGGTTTAGGCATTGTTTTGCGATCCACCTCCCTATTGATCC
>CAZETZ010000151.1:0-8480 GCA_964514735.1 uncultured Acidobacteriaceae bacterium
CGGAGTGTAAAGGATGTCTCGGGACAGTCTGTTAAGTATGTCTAGGGACTGAACAGGTTTTGGAAAGGGTGGGAGACACAACTCTAAACCTCTTGGGCTTTGATTTCCTCTTAACCCTGCGAATTCTAAGGCGATGGAAATCGAACCTGTCAGAGATCGGCCGCACAGACCCCCCATCCTTTGAAAATCGCAAAGGATGGGGCAACCACTTGGTTTTCGCTTTCAATAAAAGCCACCTCTGCGGAGAAAGGTGGGCCAGCCCTCAGGAAGCTGCTCACTTCGAGTTTTCTGGCCACGACCCTCCGGTCAAAACTCTGGTGATCGCTTCCAGCCCGTAATACCACCCGGACCAACGGAACAATTGAGGATTACGGGATACACTGTCCAATTGCTCCAAAGGAATTTTCGGATTATCAACATTAGCTAGACGTTCGCCATGTTTCCCTAGCACGCGCAAAGTCCCGTCGGGCTGATGGCACAGCCGGGTTCCGAAGTCGGCCCTTAGAACTAAGTTATTCTTAAATTTCATATTGGTCTGCGGGCGGATATTGCCACTAAAAAAGCCATGCTCGTCAACAGCCACGCACATATTGTCACTGTAATCCTCCCAGCCACCTTGAAAGAATTCACTTACTTGCACGGCGATCTCCGAACCGCTTGGTAGATTTGATGCGCCGAGGAAACGTATCTCATGGGGATCCGATCGTTGTGCATTGATAGCTATGTAATAGGTAGGTCCGGGCAAATTTCGTTGGGCTGCCGCGACGCCGAGCAGTATTGCAGGACAGAAGGAGATCCCGATCACTAGAATATGCTTCATGATTATTTTCCTTGCATGCAGTTGTCCATCTTATTGAAAATCCCGTTCTTCCGATCAAAGTTATTCTGATACGTCTTCGCACTGGGGCGACGGTAGTTGTGATATCGGTTGTACGCTGCGGCGGGATGGTGCGGAAAGGCCTTTAGCATGTGTGCGAAGTATCGTCCGCCGGCCGCAAGATTCGCAACGGGATCGGTATTGTAAGCTCCAGGGTCAATGCCCCACTGCCGAAGATTGCTAATAGCCCGAGGTAGTATTTGTATCGGTCCGACTTCACCGGTGCTCGGTGGCGGGGGAAATGTTTCCTTAAGAGAGTTTTCATTGTCCCATAGAGACAACATTTGACTGGTGACGATATTGGCCGCCTGTGCCGCTTTCTGAGCGTCTTGGTAGCCTTGGTACGTCAAGTTCTTGGAGTTCTCTGTTGCAAACTTTGAATTACAATCCTTGAATCTATCTTGCGCACTCTGTTTTTGATTGGGATTCCGCTGGGGAGGATTAGCCTGTGGCGCTAAAGCTGCAGCGACGGCTGGCCCTGCAACGGCTGTACCTGCGGCGAGCCCACCACCGAGACCTAGAGATTCGGCTCCTAACACAGGATGAATCTCGATTGTTTCTGCGATGAATGTAGGGGTCTGCTCAAGTGCAGGCAGAAGCGTATCCAATAAGAAACCCAGCAGGAACTGGAAAAATTGTCCACTCGGATCTCTGCCGTTAATCGGATCATTTCCGACATAGGCGTACCGATTCCATGATTGAGGGTTTTCCGGCTTTCCCGCCACTGGGTCTGCGGAACAGAAAGTTCCCGTACGACTGTTGTAGTAGCGCGCTAGCGCATAGTCCAAACCGCTCTCCGTATCCCGATTGTAGGTGGTGAAAAACCATTTGTTTGCAGGCCCTGCCTGATACCACAGTTCTCCAAATGGAAAATGCCCTTCCTGGGTTATCGGCTGGCCGCTCGTACCGTCCGTTGTCAAGCGTGTAGATAATTGATCGCCGTGGTAGTACGTCGTCGTTCCACCACTGATCATGGCTAACACTTGAATTTCGCCAGTCGCATCCGAGTGAATATATTCACGTGAAGGTGCATTCGGCGCGGCACCATTATCATATTCTGCGATTACTGCGGAACCAGCAAAAATTGAAACTGTTGTGGCTTGGTTCTGAACCGACTTCTGTACCCGCATTCCGCCCGCGTCGTAGCCGTACGTAGCTACTCCGCCATTTCCGCTGAAACCCACCATTCGATTCTCGCCGTCGTAGGTGTAGTTGTTAGGCGGGGCCAATGGCTCACTCGTCAGGTTTCCGCTGGCATCGTAGGTATAACCATTCGGGCGATTCGTCGTCGAATTGTTCATGGTGCCAAAAGCTAATGAAACATTGGGGACATTCCCGCCAGACTGAGTCCACCGATTGCCAAATCTGTCATAGGTTTCCGATATGTTCCAGGCAGAAAATCCTGCGGAGCCTTGAGTTGCCGCCGAAGTCATGCGGCGAAGAGGATCGTATCCATAACTGGCATTGCGGCCGGAGTCCACATAATCCGTGATGCATTGGATCTGGCCGTTGTTGCCTGAATTTCCATTCGTGCAATTGGTTGAGTCCTTCTGGTACCAATATTTCAAGTTGAAGTAGCTTGTGGTTCCTTTCGAATATGCCAAAGTCGTCAATTGTTGTCGCGCAGGCGCGAAAGTGAAGGCTGCCGCTACCCCATTTCCATAGTTGAAACCCGTCACCTGGCCAGCGGCATTATAGGTATATCCGCTGGCATACGCAGTTGATGGGGTGCATCCCGAAGCGGCTGATGCCACGGCACAAAGTTGTCCAATCGCATCGTAACTCCGTTGTACAACCCTGCCGGAAGGATACGTGATCTGAGTGACCTCGTCGTCTACGTTATATTGATAGGTAGTTGCATAAGTTGTTGTTCCGATCATTTTAGAAACTTGGGTGGTTCGGCCGCTAGAGTCATATGTGTAGGCCTCCGAGCCAGTCGGATCAATGAATTTGGTGATCCGCCCCAGCGCAAATGCCGCCGCACCGCCCTGGTCATAGTAGTAACAAACGTTAGCTTGTGTGCCATTTGAGGTCGTGCACACATTAGGCATGGCGGCAACACCGCTGCCGTTGGGAATCGTGTAGCTGGCACCGGTGAGGCGGTTGACTGAGTCGTAGGTGTAAGTCGTGATGACGCCACGCGCATCGGTTCTTTGGCAGACGTTGGAAGGATCGCCGCTGCAAAGTGAGCCGCCTGAAGTCGTATAGGACAACGTCACACTTCCGCCTTCAGGCGTGTTTTCCGAAATTTTTCTTCCAAGCCCATCGTAAGAAAACGTTCGAGTCTGCACGCCTTGAACCACTTGCTTGAGATTGTCAGCAGCGTCATAGGTGTAGGCAGTGAAGAATGGAGAGGACGCAATCCCGCCTGACCCGCCGCTGAGAGCCCCCGATGCTGGGTATGGAGAAAGAGCCGGCCCCCCAAAACATGGGTTGTACGGAGGACAGCTTCCCGTATAGTAGGTGGCCGAAGTGGTGAAGGCAAAATTACCGGATGCTCCCGGGCCCTTGGCTGTAATAGTCACAGTTCCTTGAGAGCCTGCGGAGGCGGTGACTGGAGAACTTGGATCATTTAATTGCGCGGCCAATGTTGTGGCTACGGATTGTGGAGTGGAATAAGCAGGGGGTGGACCATTTTGTCCATAACCTGCCGTAGCGGTAAATCCGTTCACAGTGATGGAAATCGTACCCTGGTTCCAAGCTGTCTGCGGGCAAGAGCCGTGGCCTCCCGCTTGGCAAGGATCGAAGTTCTGAGATTGTGCACCGGGCCCTAAGTTAATGACAATGCCCGCACTGCCTGCGGTGCTCGTGCTTGTACTGGGTTCATCCACCTCAATGATCCTGCCAAAACCATCAACCCATTGTTGCGTTTGTTTGCTGGTTTCGTCTTCAGAAATTGCTGGAAAGCCAAAACCGTAAGTCGCCGTCGAACTTTGCTGGGTTGTGAGTCCACCCAACGAATTTACGGTTGCACCATAGGCCATCTGTGCGACCTGGCCGTCGGGGTGAGTTACCGAAACTTTCCTATTCAGCGCATCGTAACCAAACGTCTCAAATACATGATTCGGATCCGATGAACCCGTGTATGCGTGGCTGGTGCTCTGCACGCGCCCAGTGGTGTCGTAAGTAGTATCAATATTGACTGCGCCGATGGGGTTGTTTACCAAAACTTCCGACGATTTTCGCCCCCAGGCATCCAGGAGAACCTGAGTATGGCGGCAACTGGTACAACCAGTTGATGGCGATGTGTCGGCAACTGCGGTATAAGCATCGAATACGCTGGTGCTGGGGTAGGCCATCAAATTCCAACCAACCGGAAATATTTCTTCGGTTTTCCGGTCCATTCCATCTTGATAATGCATGATAGTGCTCACGCCGCTGTAGTCGGTGGCGATCGCCTGGTTGCCGCTTCCGTAATAATAGCCCACGCTCTCCGTACCCAGAGCATTAGTAACGCTAGTTCGATAAGCATTGGTCGTTTGCATAGGGGTGAACGTGGATGGGGGAACGTTATTTCCAGGGTCAGTATAGAATTTATCCACATAGCCATAAGTAACGATGTTCCCTTTAGGGTCAGTCACTGTACGCACTTGCCCTGTCGTGTCGTAGGTATAGGTTGTGTCTAAGTAGGTCGTGCCGCTGACCCAACGTGAAACTTTAGTAGGGTTGCCACGGGTAATGTAGCTTGTGCCAAAGTTGGTGTCATCATGCTGTGCAATGCCACTGGATGAGGTCAGACCTCCTGCACCATAAGCATCGTAAGTAATAACGGTGCGAGAGACCTTTGACCCGCTGCCAGAACAGTCTGCGTCCGACCCAGAATTGTTGCAAACTGTTGTGGTGAGCGGACGATTGACGTTGTTCGTGCCGGTGGTCAGGTATGTGATGTAGGTTGTGCGATCGGGGTTTGCGGAGAACGCGCCATTTGTGTACAGCCATTCCTTAATCGAAGTTTTATTCCCTTTCTGGGGGTTGTCGTACGTATATTGGGTTTTCTTGGAAAGATTGCCGCCCGGTACGGGAACGGTGGTCTGTTGCGTGAGCAAGCGTATATAAGAAGCACCATGGCACTGGATCAAAACACAAGCCTGAGAAAAATCCCATGTATTGGTGACGGTGGAAAGCACAGTACCACTGGCATTCTTGGAGACGATCGTTGTGGGCCATGCACCGTTGTTAAGAGTGAACGTGGTAACTGTAGAACCTGTAGGCGCCTGTACGGTCACTTGCTGCTGGCACCCGACCGAAGTAGAACTACAAGTAGACAAAACTACGGGAGTATAGCTCCAGGTAGTGCCTGCGGAATTACGAGTGCTCAACCAGCGGGTCTTGTTTGAATAGGAATCGGTGAACATCGTGTATCCGTAGGTGACCTGACCTCCGGTAGGCAAAGTCACGCCAACCAGTTCACCGTAGTAATAGGTCTGACCAGCAAGGGAGCCACATGCCGGGTTGCCTGTGCTTGAATCACAGTCGTATTTGAACGTGTACGTAGAATGCGCGGCATCGGGCACAGTGACGGACTTGATTACGGTCATACCACAGCTCAGGGGACACTCGGAAACACCGGACTTCCCGAAATTCGTCTTGAGCGATATCGAAGTGGTTGCTACCTGATATTGGGACGTCCCTTGAGAGGTTGTAACCGTGTACGTTGCATCGCGAACGTAATTTCGGCCCGAGGTATCATAAAAACCGGTGCCTCCATTCACATCTCGCGACAAATAGTTACCGTTCGAATCTTTGGCGATGATGTACCGTCCGTTAGGGTCCGTGTCAGGGAACGCCTTGGTGACCATGGTGCCATCGGGAGCGTATACGGTTGTAGTCTCGACATTGGGCCAATTATTTGTCACATACATGTGGTAGCCGGACGAGTCTGCGGCAAAAGCATCCCCGGCGGCAGGGCATCCTGAACCGTTGGTGTTGGTTGGGATCGGAAAGATGTGAGTAGTGCCGTTTCTGTCTTGCCAAACGTCGTCTTCCCGACAATGCGGATAGTCGCTGGCACCTTGGGGCATCAGCCCTGCAGAGGCTACCTGCGATACCCGCCACCCTCCCAGCCCTCCGACATTGCTTGGGTCCCAATAACTAGATCCCACCGTCTTTATGGTCCAAATATTGCTGTCGTAGATTAGATTCACTGCTTCCGGCTGATCGGATCCGCGCTGGGCATAGCTACCTAAGGAAATACTCAAGTGTAGATTGCCATTCGCCGTGTCCGCGAATCCGAGTTCTACAGGCTCAGGCGCAGAGAATCCGGGAGTTCCGGTACTAGTCAGGTAGTTTTGTGCCCGAGCCATTGAACCGCCGATCCCAGACACATGCAATAGAGCACCAATAAACAATATCCCGAGGTTAAAATGCAGTCCTGACACGGCCCGCGTTGCGAAACTTCCAATCTTCTCCGAATTCAACCCGTAGCTCGCTCTCATTGTCACGGCTCCGTTGTCTGAAGTTACATGTTTCACAGCTTACCGATATGCGCTCTGCTTCAACGCGCAAAATCAGCGTCAGTTAGACCTGAGTTGAAACTGATCTGTGTCAGTTGCATCGTGAAAAGGGCCTGCTCTCGGACCGTTTCGGTAATGGAAAACGGAATTGCCATCCCATTGACGGTGCGATAATCGGAAAACAAAACCTCGTGTCGAACACCCTGGGAATCCCCGGAAGCTGGGTCAATTACATCGCTAATACCGATAACCAGCGATGTATTGGGATCTAGAAAGACGTCGCGAGAGGTGAGCCTGCTTCGATCGCCTTGAGGGTCTTCGGTTGCGGAATAGATTTTCTGGATACGGATATCCTGAGCTTGCTGCCCTCCATGATCGACTAGACCAACATAAGTGATGCTCATCGAAACATCTTGCGTAGCAAGAAGCAAAGGCATGTACGGAAATGTCATGCTTCCAAGTTTCAGTGCACTCGGATGTGGGATTGACCTCACGGTGCCATCGGTCTCTGTTACGGAACCCACACCCTTGTTGACGGTTACCGTCCTTTCCCCGCCGGGGAGCGTCGCGTCAATTCGAAATTGTGCAGTTCCGCGTCCCCGCACAGTGACATTGCCATTAACCTGATCATCCCAAAAATAGGTAATCGTTCCGTTTCCCGTGAAATCTTGAATGCTGTTCAGGAGGTCGACTCCTCCTGCAGCTTTCAACGCCTGCTTCAAGATCATCAAAGCCTGTTGATCCCTCTGGACGGTTTGTTGCCCTAGAAGTTGGCCCGAAAGAACGCAAATCATGAAAAGCAAGGGTATAAGATGAGGGACGTAATGATTTATCTGTTTCTTGAGAGTGACGCCAAAGATGAGGCTCTCGTTTGAAGGCCACATATACTTCCTCCCGAATCAAATTGCGCACTACAAACACGGCCATGAAATATCCCGTTAGGGTTGGAACCTCGCCGCAGTTCAGCCGCAGGTAAAAACGCTACCCGCTGCCTACGAGTGATTGCAGAGCAATCGTGTGCCGGACTCAACATCAATTTTCACGAACGCTTACAGGGGCGCAAAAGCAACGGCTGAATGCAGCAAAGGAAGAGCACTGGTGATAGTCGGCAGATATGCTCAAGGAACACCCTGTGGAAAACAAGGCTTGCTAAGGAACTGTTTCGGAAAACGGAATTCATAACATTCCGGTCATCTCACAATGTTTTTGATTTGGTTTGCTCACAACAATTTAAGAGGAAGGACCTGTGCGTCGGCTCAAGGCATCAAGCAAGTGAGATCTCGGCCAGACTTTAAGGAATCTGTTCTGGATTCGTAAATCGGTGATTCAGGGGAAACGGTTTTGTGTGAGTTCTAACATCTCAGAATCTCCTGGAGCCCTGGAGTATGCACCGTGTTGAGGCGCCCACGTTTTCGGAACTGTTCTCGACAAATTCATCACGGAAGAGCGCTTGAAAGAAATCAAGGCACTGCGCCCTGGTGAAACCGTCGAGCGTGGTCTGAAGTTCAGTACAACCGTAGGGTACTTGCCGTCATCAAGCGTCATTTGCGCCCTGAGTGGGGCAAAGTTCTTTTGGCGGACATCAAGCCTCTGGCGGTCCAGGAATGGCTTAAGCATCTCAAACTCTCGCCCCAGACTAAGTAGAATATCAAGGCGACCTTTCACCGCATGATGGAGCTAGCGATGCTCTGGGAGCTGATTCCAGCACAGCGCAATCCGTTGAGTCTCGTGGAAATCAAAGGCAACGGGAATAGGACGCGCAAGCGCCCAATTCTTACCCCGACGCAGTTCCAGCAACTCTGTGACCTCCTGCAAGAGCCGTTTCGTACGATGGTCATCTGTTGGGTGTAGGCCAACTGTTCTCGTCCGTTGAACTACCGGCGCAAAAACTGGTAGAGGGTGCAGGAGTCGAACCTGCCTAGCCGCGCTAATCTGGCGCCGAAGTGGGTATAAGCCACTGCCCCTCGCCGGAGGCCCCTCCATTGGTGGCTCGCGATGGATTCGAACCATCCGCGACGGCTTTATGAGAGCCGCGTTCTTCCTACTGAACTAGCGAGCCACGTCTAAACTTGGCTGGCCGGGCAGGATTCGAACCTGCGCATGGCGTGAGTAACAGTCACGTGCCTTTCCAGCTTGGCTACCGGCCAAAA
>CAZETZ010000152.1:0-8480 GCA_964514735.1 uncultured Acidobacteriaceae bacterium
CGCCGTATCAACACGGCGAAGTCTTCGTCACCGACGACGGCGCCGAGACCGACCTCGACCTCGGCCACTACGAACGCTTCACCCACGCCAAACTCTCTCGCGACAACAACTGGACCACGGGGCGGATTTACGAACAGATCATTGCCAAAGAGCGTCGCGGCGATTATCTGGGGAAAACCGTGCAGGTGATTCCGCACGTCACCAATGAGATCAAAGCAGCCATGAAAAAAGTGGCGCAGGATGTGGATGTCGCTATCGTGGAAATCGGCGGAACGGTCGGCGACATCGAATCTCTGCCCTTCATGGAAGCCATCCGGCAGATGCGGCAGGAACTGGGACGCGAGAACACGGTGTTTGTGCACGTCACTCTGGTACCGTTCATTGCAGCGGCGCAGGAGTTGAAGACCAAGCCGACGCAACACTCGGTCAAAGAGCTCCTCAGCATCGGAATTCAGCCGGACATTCTGCTTTGCCGGACTGACCGCTTTCTGTCGAAAGACATCAAGGCCAAGATTGCTCTGTTCTGCAACGTTCCCGAAGAGGCGGTCATTACCGCCAAAGACGTGGCTTCGGTTTACGAAGTCCCGCTCGTGTTCGCCAACGAAAATGTAGACACGCTGGCCCTCAAGTATTTGCACATAGACGCGAAAGAGCGTGAGCTGTCCAAGTGGGAAGACATCGTCCACAAGGTTTATAACCCGAAGGCCGAGGTCACCATCGCCATCGTCGGCAAGTATGTGGAGTATGAGGACTCCTACAAATCTTTAAAGGAGGCCCTGGTACACGGCGCACTCGCGCACAATTTGAAGCTGCAATTGAACTGGGTGGAAGCCGAAGGGTTGGAAGCAGGCCAGCAGGCTTGCGCCGAGCAATTGGCGGAATACGATGGCATTCTGGTGCCGGGAGGATTCGGCAAGCGCGGCATCGAAGGTATGTTGCAGGCCATCCGCTATGCGCGGGAAAACAAAATCCCCTATTTTGGAATTTGCCTGGGAATGCAAACCGCCTGCATCGAGTTTGCCCGTAACGTTTGCGGATTGGCCGAAGCCAACTCCAGCGAATTTGACCCGGCCACCAATCATCGCGTCATCTACAAGCTCCGCGAGTTGCGTGGCGTGGAAGAACTTGGCGGAACCATGCGCCTAGGGGCCTGGACTTGCAAGATCGAGCCGGAAACGTTGGCTTACAAGATTTATGGGCAGGCCGAGATCAGCGAACGCCACCGCCATCGCTACGAGTTCAACCGTGAATACGAAGAGACGCTGACGGCTGCCGGTTTGAAAATTTCCGGCTCAAGTCCCGATGGCACCTACGTCGAAATGGTCGAGCTTCCGGACCACCCGCACTTCATCGGTTGCCAGTTCCATCCTGAATTCAAGTCGAAGCCGTTGGAGCCGCATCCGCTGTTCAGGACTTTTGTCGGTGCAGCTTACGAAAACGGGCTGAAGCGCCGCTCTGAAAAAGTCGCGGCTGAAGTGGAGATGTTCCATCGGCCGGAAAAAGTCGGGCAGCGGTAAATTTTCAACCCGCGCATACAAAATTAACCATTGTCATTCCGACAAATGAGCGTAGCGAATAAGGAGGAATCTGCTCTTTGCTGGCAGCGTTTGTGGCGCTGTACGCAAAAAGCAGATTCCTCCTTAGCACTTCGTGCCTCGTCGGAATGACAATGTTTGGGGTACGATTGGCCTTTGTGTTCTGTATAGCTAACCTATGAGCATTTCCTTCCAGGTCGAAGGCGTCAGAATCGGTTCCGGCAATCTGTTTCTTATCGCTGGCCCGTGCGTGATCGAAAGCGAAAAGCACGCGCTGTTCATGGCGGAAGTGATCAAGGGTGTCACCCGTTCACTGAATGTCCCGTTTATCTTCAAGGCCTCCTACGACAAAGCCAATCGCACTTCCATGCGCAGTTTCCGTGGGCCGGGTCTGGTGGAAGGTCTTCGCATTTTGAAGAAGGTGAAGGATGAGGTCCACGTTCCCATCCTTACCGATGTGCACGAGAAAGAAGACGTCGCCAAAGTTGCCGAGGTGGTAGATGTGCTGCAAATTCCAGCGTTTCTCTGCCGCCAGACGGATTTACTTGTGGCCGCAGCCATGACCGAACGTGTGGTGAATATTAAGAAGGGCCAATTCGTCTCGCCCTGGGACATGCGCAACGCGGTGGACAAATGCAAGACCGCGGGCAACGACCGCGTGTTCGTGACCGAACGTGGCTCCAGCTTTGGCTACAACAATCTGGTGGTGGACATGCGCTCGCTGGCCATCATGCGGAAGTTCGCTCCAGTCGTATTCGATGCCACGCACTCGGTGCAACTGCCGTCAGCATCGCAAGGCGAGGGAGACAAGCCGACCGCCAGCGGCGGACAGCCGGAGTTCATCCCCGTGCTGTCCCGCGCTGCGGTGGCCGCAGGCGTGGACGGTGTGTTCATGGAGGTCCACGACAATCCTAAAGAAGCGAAGTCCGATGGCGCCAATGCCCTCGAATCCACCAAACTACGTGGGTTGCTGAAGGAACTGCTGTCGATTCAAAACAGCGTCGAAGCCTCGCATACAACACCTTAGTGCGGTCCGAGGAGGGTCTCGTGCGTCTTACAAGAATTGTTTTGCTCTGCTTTTTAAGTTCAGCAGTAGCTTTCGCACAGAACATGACGCCACTGCGGGTCGGCATCGTGGGACTCGTCCATGGCCACGTCGGCTGGTTTCTAGAGCACTCACTTCATCTCCCAGAAATCCAGATCGTCGGCATCGCCGAACCTGACGCTCAATTAGCGGCTTCCTATGCCACCCACGACAACCTTGACCGCTCGCTCTTATTTACTTCGCTGGAAGAAATGCTGGTCAAGACACATCCCCAGGCCGTACTGGTCTACACCAATACCTTCGATCATCGGAAAGTCGTGGAAATCTGCGCCAAACATGGCGTGCACGTGATGATGGAGAAACCCCTGGCCGTAAGCTATGAAGATGCGCTCGCCATGCAGAAATCCGCCCAGCAAGGCAAGATCCACGTACTTGTGAATTATGAGACCACGTGGTACCGCAGCAATCGCGCCGCTTACGATCTGCTGCATCAGGGAGCGTTGGGCGAGGTCCGCAAAGTGGTGGTGCATGATGGTCATCAAGGCCCAAAAGAAATCGGAGTGCCTCCGGAGTTCATGGCCTGGCTGGGCGATCCCAAGCTCAATGGCGCGGGCGCGCTTTACGATTTCGGCTGCTACGGCGCGGACCTAATGACCTGGCTCATGGACGGGAAACGTCCACTCACCGTGACCGCGGTCACCCAGCGCATCAAGCCAGATGAGTATCCAAACGTGGATGATGAAGCCACCATCATCCTCACCTATCCCAAAGCGCAAGCCATCTTGCAAGCGTCCTGGAACTGGACATTTGACCGCAAAGATATGGAAGTGTACGGCACCACGGGCACCGTCATGACCGTGGGCCATGACGATGTGCGTGTGCATGTCAAAGGCAAGGACGAAGAAAAAACTGCTGCTGGCCCGGTGCCGCCGCCTTATGACAGCGAGCTGGGACTCTTGCGAGCGGTGGTGCTGGATGGGGCCGATCCAGGCATACCCTCGTCATTGCAGACCAACGTTGTGGTCTCGGAAATTCTCGACGCTGCCCGGCGTTCGGCGGCCACTGGCAAGACGATCCTATTGACCAACACGCCATAGTTCGTTGCCTTTGCGTTCTTTGCGCGCTTTTGTTCGCGAACTTTGTGGTCGAAAGATTTTGCCCGCAGTATTCGCAACTTTGAATCTGGTACCATGCGGCAACCACTCCATTCATGCATATTGTCAGCATCCTCGGCGGCGCCTGGCTTATTTTCGTCGTCCTGCTGGATGCCTTTGAGACTGTGGTCCTGCCGCGGCGAGTGCGGCGGGTATTCCGGCTGACTTCCTTGTTCTATCGCAATACCTGGCGTCCATGGAGGCGTATCGCCAGAAAAATCGGATCGCCCAGGCTTCGCGAATCGTTCCTCGGATATTTTGGCCCTTTATCGTTGATTTTTTTGTTGGTGCTCTGGGCGTTCGGCTTGGTCCTGGCATTTGCCCTGTTGCATTGGGGATCGGGTGAGCACGTGCAACTCAGCGGTGAACCGATCACCTTTTGGACGCTGCTTTACCTGAGCGGCGAAACTTTTTTCACCCTGGGCCTGGGAGACGTCGTTCCCATGACCAGCCCTGAGCGCGCTTTGACGGTGCTGGAGGGCGGCATGGGATTTGCCTTTCTTGGCCTGGTGATCGGATATTTACCGACGATCTATTCGGCATTTTCCCGTCGTGAAGTGGAAATTTCGCTGCTGGATGCGCGAGCAGGTTCTCCCCCGACCGCTGCGGAGCTGCTGGCGCGCCTGGGCAATTGCCCTGACGGAAAGGGCTTAGACGCAATTCTGCAAAGTTGGGAACACTGGTCGGCCGAGGTATTGGAAAGCCATATTTCCTACCCATCGCTGAGCTTTTTTCGCTCCCAGCACAGCAATCAATCCTGGCTGGGCGCGCTGACGGTCATTCTCGACACCTGCGCCTTGCTGATGGTGGAAATCGAGGGCATCCGCAATGAACAGGCCGAGCTTACTTTTGCCATGGCCCGCCATGCGGTGGTGGATTTGGCGCAGGTTTTCCGGTCTCCCTACGATCCGTACGCCCCGGACCGCCTGCCGTCCGATGAGCTGGCCCGTTTGCGCGCGCGCCTGAAGGAAGAAAATCTGGTCCTGCGGGATGGCCCGGAAGCGGCGCAGAAATTGAAAGAGCTGCGGCTGATGTACGAGCCCTATGCGCAAGCCATGGCAAAGACCCTGTTCATCGACTTGCCGCCATGGATCCACGTCACTCAGAAAAAAGACAACTGGCAGGCCGGGCCCTGGGACCGGTTGATCCAGGCCCACGGACTGGGCGAGATTGCGCCCGACCATAAGGTGAGGGACGATTTTTAGAGTGATCCTCCGCGCGCCCTGGCATATACCTTCGTGAGATTGGCCCATCGGTCCGCTCTCGGGTGAGCGTGCTAACATCCTCATGTTCATGAAACGAGTGGGCGAAAATGTGGTGCGGATTGAGGCTGAGGCGCTACGAGCATTGGCGGACCGCATCGCCGGGCCAATGGCCGAGGCTTTCACCCACGCCGTGGAATTGATTTTCAGTTGCCAGGGCCGCACGGTGGTCACGGGCATGGGCAAAAGCGGGCTAATCGCGCGCAAGATCGCCGCTACCCTGAGTTCCATTGGCACGCCGGCCCTGTTCATGCATCCGGTGGACGCCATTCATGGCGATCTTGGGATGATCGTGCGCGGCGATGTCGTGCTGGCGCTCTCGGCCAGCGGTGAGACCGAAGAAGTGTTGCATCTGCTGGCCACAATCAAACGCCTGCAGGTCCCACTGGTAAGCCTGACCTGTGACGCAATCTACTCCGGCAACGGCCCTAAACTCTCTACTTTGGCTGTCGCCGCGGATGTAGCACTCGATTGCTCGGTGGCCAAAGAAGCTTGCAACCTCGGCCTGGCCCCCACTGCTTCCACAACCGCCATGCTCGCACTGGGTGATGCACTGGCTGTCACGCTTTCCGAAAAACGCGGGTTCAAAGAAGAAGATTTCGCCAACCTCCATCCCGGCGGAAAACTCGGCAAACAGTTGGCGCGCGTCGAATCGCTGATGCACGCGGGCGACGCTCTGCCGCGTGTAACGCCAAAAGCCAAGATGCCGGATGTGATCTACGAAATGTCCCGCAAGAAGCTGGGAGTCACGGCAGTGGTCGAGGGAGACATACTAATGGGAGTGATCAGCGACGGCGATCTGCGGCGTCTGCTGGAAAAGCGCGGCAAAGATGTGCTCGACCTCACGGCCGGCGAGTGCATGACCAAAAACCCGAAAACCATTCCTCCCGGTGAGTTCGCGACGGCTGCCCTGGCTGTTATGGAAGAAAAGAAAATCACTTCACTTGCTGTTGTAGATGGCAGTGGAAAACTTCACGGCATCGTGCACCTGCATGATCTGTGGGGCACGGAAATGGTGTGACTGGTCGTGCGGTGACCAGACTCGCCCCGTCCGTCTTGCTTTTTCTCCGCGGCCTCTGCGGTCTTTCTCCGCGATCTCTGCGGTTATGATGTTTTGGTTTTAATCCTTGCGGGCTCAAAATCTTAAACTGCCTGAGATCGCGGAGAAATTCAAGCGCTCCTTATCGGCAGCGAGCCCCTCCGCACGAGAGTAAAATATTCCCATGTATCACTACGATCCCAACACGGCGCTGGAAGAACTGACCGAGGAAGCCACACTCCCCAACCCAGTCCACGTCCGCGACATGCTGTTGCGCAGGAAGCTCACTCCCGACAAATCGCTGGAGCTGAACCGCATGTTCGTCGAATACCAGAAATTTTTTGGCGAGACGCAGAAGTTGGGGAAGGAAATCCTGAAACAACTGACGGCCCATTAGCTATTTACAGTTCCCGAGGCTGAAAAACTGGCCAGCCAGTCCCGACGTCTCCTCCAGAAAAGCCTTGAAGGCTTCGGGTTTTGCTTTCTTCCCTGCGCGATAGATGATCAGAGTGTCACCCATACCTTCCATCTGCCATTTCTTCTGTGGATCGAGAGCTTCGAGAAAGGAGAGCAAGGGAGGCGTGAATACCGTCCGGGCCCTCTCCACTTCATCGCTGCGCAACACATAGCGTTGAGCGAAATTCGGATTGGAATCGAAAGTGATGTCTTTGTGCACCACCACATCCCAAAGTTTGTGCATAAGACCTTGCGGTCGCAGATTGAAAGTCGGCAACTGAATACCGGTCTTGCCATAGGCGGCGACGGTCTGGCTGTAGGTACGCGAGGACCTGCCGCCACCCACTGTGTACTTGTAATCGAACAAATAGGCGCGCAATCCGGCCACGCTGCCGGTCATGATGTTCCTAAAACGCTTGCTGTGACCTCGATGGAATAAAGCTGTTTGTAGTTGTGGAGGCTGGGGGACGTCTTTCCATTCCTTACCCACAAAAAGAAAGCCCATTTGCAGCGAGGTCGCAGTCAGGGTCTCGGTGCGCCTGCGGTCGAACCATGCCGTGATCGCATAAATCACGCCGACGATCACTACGACAGCGGCTACGTATGGGACCCAGTCGGGGAGAACTAGAAATGTCAGCATGGTTAACTTTCCTTAAAGTAGGGTGCGTGAAATCCTACTGTGGGAGACACCAGGAGGCAACCTTTGACTTCCGGGGCCTTAAGATGAGTCAAAGTTCCCTATAGACCGAGTTCCAGGACCGCCGATATTGTAGAGAGAAATCTATGAGCACACGATCGTCGATCTGGCTAGGCCAAAGTGAAGGCAAGTGCGTCCACATCTACTGGGAACTTGCAGAGCGTGAGACAGAAAACGGCAAAATCACCGGTGTACCCCTCTACATCGCGGTAGACACTGGGGACCAGGATAAAGAAATTGCGATCCGACTGCCTAAGGACATTGCCATTCGACTCTTGATCGGCCTTAGCGATAAGTTTGCTGACGAGGCCGGCAGGGTTATTTGAACCCGAGAGATGCCTGAGAAATAGATTCTGGAGTAGTTGGCGTCTCCCGCGAGCGAGTACCATTCAGACAATCATTTACAATAGTCAATTCCTTTACGCCATCGGGATTCCTAACTATGCATCGTTGGTCAGAACTGTTCATCCCTACCCTTCGCGAGGCCCCGGCGGACGCCGAGGTCGCCAGCCACAAATTTCTGGTGCGAGCAGGATATGTCCGTCAACTGGCGGCGGGAATTTATTCCTATCTTTTTCTGGGGCAGCGGTCGTTCAACAAGATCATGGCCATCGTCCGCGAGGAAATGGATAAGATCGGTCAGGAGTTCTACCTCCCGGCATTGAACCCGCGCGAAATCTGGGAGGCCAGCGGGCGCTGGACGGTGATGGGCGACAACATGTTCCGCCTCAAGGACCGTAAAGGCGCTGATCTCTGCCTGGGCATGACCCACGAAGAGATCATGACTGAGATCGCCCGCAAAGAGCTGCGCAGCTACAAGCAACTGCCGCAGATCTGGTATCAGATTCAGACCAAATTTCGCGACGAAGCCCGGCCGAAATCTGGTCTATTGCGGGTGCGTCAGTTCACCATGAAGGATTCGTACTCGTTCGATATTGACGCTGCGGGACTGGATGTGTCGTACAAGAAGCACCGGGAAGCCTACTGCAAGATTTTCGACCGCTGCGGATTGAAATACATGGTGATCGAAGCCGACTCAGGCGCGATGGGCGGCTCGCAGTCGGAAGAATTCATGGTGCGCACACCTGCTGGAGAAGACCAGATCGTCAGTTGCGACCAGTGCGGATACGCAGCCAATATGGAGAAGGCGGCCTCTACGCTCGAAGCGGTAGAAGATTTGAAAACCGAAGGAGACGGTAAACCGCTGGAAGTCCACACTCCGGGCCAGAAAACGATTGAAGAGGTCGCAAAGTTCCTGGGCGTCTCGCCGAAAAACAAAATTAAGACATTGG
>CAZETZ010000153.1:0-8476 GCA_964514735.1 uncultured Acidobacteriaceae bacterium
TATCGATCACGAGCGAGAGGCTCCGGCGGCTATCACTAATTTAAGCAGATTCCCGACCAATTTGCGGATTTGTTTGCGACCTTCCCGGCCGTTCTTTGCGGACTTTGCGGTCACAATTTTTACCTTTCAGTGAACGTCCAGAAAAATCTTATACCGCGGAGGGCGCAAAGTTGACGCAGAGAACGCGGAGAAACCTTCCTGTCTTAAATCGCTAAGACTTACTCTTTGTTGCCTGGATGCGCAGCAAAGCGCTCACTAGAGCATCCATGTCTTCGCGAGTGTTGTAGAGGGCCAGCGAGGGGCGGACCGTCTTTTCAACTCCGAAGCGGCGCAGGATGGGTTGGGCGCAGTGATGCCCGGAACGGACCGCGATACCTTCCTGGTCCAGCGCTTTGCCGACTTCTTCCGGAGGAACATCCTCGAGCACGAACGAAAGCACGCCTGCCTTGTCTTTGGCTGTCCCAATCAAACGCAGTCCGGGCACGGTAAGCAGTCCCTTGGTTCCATATTCCAAAAGCTCGTGTTCGTAGCGCGCGATGTTCTCCATGCCAATCTCTTCGAGGTAATCGAGCGCGGCCCCCAGTCCCACAGCATCGGCGATGTTTCCCGTGCCTGCTTCAAAGCGCGCCGGGGACGCCTGATAAACCGTCTTTTCGAAGGTGACGTCGGCAATCATGTTGCCTCCGCCCTGCCAGGGCGGAGTATGGTCGAGAATGTCGGCCTTGCCAAAAACCACGCCGATCCCGGTGGGCGCGAAAATCTTGTGTCCGGAGAAGACCAGGAAATCGCAGTCGAGCGCCTGCACGTCCGCGCCGAGATGGGCAACCGATTGTGCCGCATCCACCAGCACCTTGGCGCCGTGGCGGTGCGCCATTTCGATCATCTGCTTGGCGGGAGTGACCGTCCCCAAGGCATTGGACACCTGGCTGAAGGAAACAATCCGGGTGCGCGGCCCAAGCAGCTTTTCGTACTCTTCGAGGACCACTTGTCCGTCGTTATCAACCGGAGCAACCCGCAGACGCGCTCCCTTGGCCGCCGCCAATTGCTGCCAGGGCACGATATTGGCGTGGTGCTCGAGCCAGGTGATGACGATCTCGTCGTCTTTCTGGACATTGCGATGACCCCAGCTTTTGGCGATGAGATTGATGCCTTCGGTCGCGCCGCGCACAAACACGATTTCGCGGGTTGAATTCGCATTGAGAAAACGGCGCACCTTTTCCCGGGCCCCTTCATAGGCATCGGTCGCGCGCGCGGCCAGGGTGTGGGCAGCGCGATGGATGTTGGAATTCTCGCGCCGATAAAACTCGGAAAGACGGTCGATCACCACTTTCGGCTTCTGCGTCGTGGCTGCGTTGTCCAGCCAAACCAATTGCTTTCCGTTGATGCGCTCCTGGAGGATGGGGAAATCACGCTTGATCACATGGGGATCAAACAGACGCTTGGAGTAGCCGATGCCCGGAACTAACTCCGGACGGAAGTCGAATGAGTCGAGCTTAGGCTCGGCCGCAAGGGGCGCCTTTGCCCCGTCGCTGAGCGGCAAACTCGCGCCCTGTATCTCAGGGGCGGGAATTGGTGGAGCGGCCGGCGCCTGCGACGGAATGGGCGGAACCGTGGGCGCGGCTGTGGCACCTGGAACACTCAAAAACGAAAATAGATCGCTTACTGCCGGAAATGACGGTGGTCCAGACTGCGGCGAAGTCTTCGCGGACTCTAGAAAGTACGCGGTCGCCCCTGGCACGGCTGGGGGATTCGTCGTGCTGTAGGCCGATGCCCGCAATGGAGTGACATCCGCCAAGCCGCCGGGAATCGCGCCCAGTTCCGCCTCGCTCCATGACGGAGCCGGAGGAGGAAATGCCGGAATGCTCGCTCCGGTTTGGGCCCCGGGCACACCGGGGAAAGAAATAAGCTCGGCTGCCGAAGGATAAACCGGGTCCCCTGTTTGTGGAGCAGCGCCCTTTTCCAGAAAATAAAGCGGCGCTTCCGGCGCTGCGCTTCCGGGAAAACTGGCCGCTGCCGGAGATGGAATACTTGCCGCCGGAATGCTCAGGGCAACTGGAGCGGCAGGAATACTGGCGCCTCCAGCCGGCATCGGTGGCTCCGCGGGTGCCGGAGCGGTTGGAATCCGCGGCGTCGAGGGCAAAGCCGAAAAGAACTCGTTGGCTAGCCGCGCTATCACCGCCGGATCGATTGCGCCTTGCCAGTCCGGGGCTTGATCGCCGTCCCCTGGGATGCTCAGCCGGCCCGGATCACTTGTATTCATAATACTGGTCCACGCTCACGTTCTCGAGCACTCCGAGAGCGTCTTCAGTCAGAACCGCCAGCGAACAATAGAGCGAAATCAAGTAGGAAGCCACAGCGCGATGATTAATCCCCATGAAGCGCACGGACAGGCTGGGCATCACTTCTCCGGGAATTCCCGGCTGGAATAATCCCACCACGCCTTGCTTCTTTTCTCCGGTGCGCAGCAGCAGGATGCTGGTCTTGTCCCCTTTAATACCCAATTTGTCCGTGGGCACAATGGGGATTCCCCGCCAAGTCACAAACGGCGAGCCAAAAATGTTGACGGTGGGCGGAGGCACTCCCCGGCGCGTGCATTCACGCCCAAAGGCCGCGATCGCCCGTGGATGGGCCAGGAAGAATGCCGGCTCTTTCCATACCCTTGAGATCAACTCGTCCAGATCGTCGGGGGTCGGCGCTCCTTTGCGGGTCTTGACCCGCATCGAGGAATCCACGTTGCTCAACAACCCATACCCTGAGTTATTGATCAGTTCGTTCTCCTGCCGCTCCTTCACCTTCTCAATGATCAACCGCAACTGCTCTTTGATCTGATCGTGGGGCGCGCGATACATGTCCGAAATGCGCGTCTGAAGATCGAGCACGGTGGTGACCGCGCATAGCGTGTACTCGCGCGGCTTCTCTTCATAGTCCACGTAGATCTCGGGCAAATCCACTTCCTGCCCCGGAGTGCACTCGATGGTCCGTCCATTGGGGGTTGCGGGCACGACTTTATTCACGCGATAGGTGCCGGCCTCGACCGGCACCCATTGCAGAAAGGGCACCAGCCAGCGCGGGGTGATCTCCGCCATCATGGGCGCGGTCTTGGTGACGTTGGCTAGTTGACGGGCCTGAAGTTCGCTGAGAGTGTGGCGTGCGCTGCTTTTGTCGGCCATGGATAGTCCTCAGAAATTCTGGAAGAAACAAAAGTTTAACACGTACGCAGATTTTCTCTGCGCCCTCCGCGGCAGTTCTCTGCGTTCTTCGCGGTTTAAGATTTTGGGTCGGAGCAAGAGAAAATCTTAAACCGCGGAGGGCGCGGAGAAAAACCTGCACCGGCGATTGTGGACTGTAAGCGGGCCTAGCGGTGGACAAAGAAGTAGAAGCTCACGTAGAACAACTGAACGATGGTATTGGCGATAATGATGTAGGTCGCAATTTCCATGCGGCGGAAGGAGTCGTTGGTGCCTTTCAGCAGCGAGGTCATCTCCTGCGTGGCCTGATGGAATTTGTCCGTGGACGCGTTCAACTGCTCGGTACAAACCTTCATCTTGTCCAGCACCCGCGAGGTTTCGGTCGAGGAGGACGCCGTGCGCTCGGCGTTGCGGATTTCCAGCTCGATCTTGCAGGCCGTCCACCAGGGGCTGCCCGGAGGATTGTCATACATCCGGCGCCGGATTTCGTCGTAAGGCCGCCCTCGCAAAAGCTGCACCAGCGCCTCAATGGTCGCGGTGGTTTTTGCATCGGCGCCGTGTTTTAGGCCTACGGATTCCAAGGTTCCCGCCAAATCACTTCAAATATGAACGAGATAAAGAACTGCGGCCAGACCCAGCGCGACCAGAAATACAGCCGCCATGATCTTCTTTGTCCGCTGCCTATCGCGCTGGTCCCGCTGCGTGGCCAGTGCGCGGTACTTCTCGATCCACTGGGTACGGCTATCGTCCGGCTCCAGGCAGGTACGGATCGCCTCGCCCAGCTTACGTTTGTCGCTTTGATGGAGTGACACAAACTGAAAAGGCTGCAAATGGCGGCTGACCGGAGGCAGCATTTTTGCAGTCCCAAACACCGGTCCGGTATGGGTCACAAACATCAGTTTTTGCGAAGATCCCTCGTCCAGCTCCTGTGGAATAGAGAGCAAGCCTCCGGTGAGAGAAACTGTTTTCAAGGAAGCCTGGTTGCATCCGCCTTCCGGGCTGCGCAGGACCGCGGGAATGCCTTCGCCAAGCTGGAGGCGCGCCGCGCGCTGTTGCGCGTGCTGGGGGAGTAGATTCATACCGAAGACTCAGTATGTTACGAATCTCTAATTTGAAGGAGATTACCGAAGTGCTGGTACAGAACGCCAGGATGGGAAGTTACCGTAACTGGCAATCACCAAGTGGAATATGCCGTACCATCGCTCGCCGTGCCCGCGGACGCGCTATGAACATCGTTGATTCCAGGCTCCTGTTGGTCGGGAGAATCAACACTGTCATCCTGGTCTACGGTCCAATCGGCGGCGCCGGTGGTGGGGTCTTTGGGGATCTGTTTGAGGTAACCGGCGGAAATCAAATCTTCCAGCGACTGCGGGGCCTTTTGCTTGTCCAGCGTGTATTGCTGGATGAGCGAGCGCAAGGTGAACAGATTCTGGCGCAGGACAGCTTCCCGGGAGCGCAGTACCGACTGTTGATAGGCCGGGACCGCAATCGCAATCAGGATCAACATGATGCTGATCACGATCATCAGCTCAATCAGGGTAAAGCCGCGGTCTCGCCGGAGTCGTGCCATTTACCAGTCCTTGTACTGCGTGCCATCGAGCGCGGTGCCGGTCGATTTGGTGAACACATCGAAGACATTGTCGCCGCTGGATGAGTCCGAATCCGGATCGTCCTGCAGCGAGCGCGTGCCCCACTCGGTGCCGCCGGTCATGGGATCAACTGGGATGCGGCGCAGGAAACGCACCTTCTTGCCTCCCACATCGACCCCGTCGACCAGAGTTTGGAGATCGGGAGGATAACCTTCAGACCCAAACTTGATCTGAAATCCTCCGCGGTCGGCGGTGTCTTTGTAGCGATCGATGGCGTCGCGCATTTCCCAAAGATCGTGACGCAGTTCGCGTTCTCGCTCGCGCTTGATCCCAATGCGGGCCATGGGGACTGCCAGGCTGGTAAGGACCACCAGTATGGCGGTGGCCACCAGCAGTTCCATCAGGGTGAACCCTCGGGCGGTTTTTTGCGAGACTCGCTTCATGAAAAAATATCGCCGGAAACAGTTTCGACTTTCGGTGCGGAGCGGCCGCGTCAGTTTCCGGTTACTGGACGGTTACCGTCCCGACGGCGCCGGCCGCCGGCATGCGCTGCATGCCGGGATCAAGGGCCCCGCCCTTGGAAATTGTCAGCGTGCTTTGACCACTGGCTTTGGCCAGGAAAGTCAGCGTCACCACCGCCCCGCCTCCGGAGATTCCCCCAGCGCCTGGAGGACGGGTCGCGGTAATTTGCAGCGTCCCGGAGGAATCGTCATCACGGTGGACGAGCGCAACCGCCTGGCCATCCTGTGAGAGCAGGCCTCCGTTGGAGACATTGACCACTTGCAGAATTTTGGGGTCATAACTCACCTGTAACGGCACGGAGTACACATTCTGCGCTCCGTTGATCAGTACATTCACGGCAAAGGTCGAACCGGCAGGCTGCACGATGTTCGCGGGGTCGAAGCCGAAAACGGCAGAGCTTTGCGCCGGTGGCTGCGGCGCGGCCGGCTGGACCATTGGCGGTTGTGGCGCGGCTGGTTGCGGGGACGAAGAAGTCGTTGCGGCCACCGGCTGTGGAGTTGCCGGGGCGCTGGTACGACGGATGTCAATCGAGGTCCCTGTGCCAATCTCCAGCGCGCTCTGGTTCAAATCGCTGTATTCCGGTCCGCGGACCACGTGCGGGATCAGGACAAAAACAATTTCGTTTTGCCGGTGCTCCACATCGGTTTCCGAGAACAAATATTTCAGCAACGGAATCTGCGAGAGCCCGGGGACCCCGCTCAAGGATTTGATGTCCTGGTTCTCGAACATCCCGCCCATCAGGCTGGGCTCGCCGTCTTTCAGAGTGATTTCGTGGTCGATCTTCCGCTGTCCGATGATGGGCTGAATGATTCCACCGATATTCCGCTGGTCGGTCTGCGAAGAGATGTCCATGGAAATCTTGAGCGTGACTTCGCCTCCCCCGTGGATGCGCGGGGTAATGTCAATGTTCACTCCCACATCGAGGTAAGTGAACTGAGTGTTCACCAGCGGATTGATCCCGACGCCGCCGATTCCCGGCTGGAACGATCCAGTCGCCACCGGAATACGGTCTCCGATTTTGAGCGATGCTTTCTGCCCGTCGACCGAACGAATGGAAGGGTTCTGGAGGATTTTGGTATTGCTGTCGCTAAATAACGCAGTCGCGGTCATGCTGGGCAGGGAAACGATGAAATCGGTCGCATTGAGGTTCCCGATGCGGTTCAGGTTAATCTGCCCGGTACTGCCGGATGCGGTGGAACTGGAAGAGCTTGAAGTGCTCGAATTGGCGAGATTGTTCTGGATTGAAACGGTCGCGGTGCCGTTGGTGCCCACGGTCGGATTGATGCCCAGATTGCGCTTCTTGTCCTTGCTGATCTGCATGATGGCGACTTCGACCACCACTTCCGGCTTGGAGCGGTCCAGGTCATTGATCAGCTTCTCCGCCAGCAAAACTTGGTCCGGGGTGCCGCGCACCACGATGGCCCCTTGCGATTGCAAAGGCTGGACTTTTGTTATTTCCAGGATTGATCTCAGGGTATTGACCACTTCTTGAATTTCTGTCGTCTGCGAGAGGTTCGCCAGGTAAAAAGTCTTAAGAACGCTTTGCTCCAACTCGCGCCGCTTGGCCGGATTGTCGGCGGCAACGAAAATCGTATTCGGTGTCACCGGCCGCCAGAAGGTCTTGGATTCGAGCGCGATCACACCCATGGCCTCGTCCAGGGTCACGCCGTTTAGCTCGATGGGAATGCGCCGCGAGGTATAGTCGGGATCGAACAACACATTGATCCCGGCCAGTTTCCCCACGGTCTCGTAAATTCTTTTGCTGTCGTCGGTGACTTTCAGGGTGATGGGAACGTTGGGAATGGCTGCCAGCTCCACCGGCCCCTTGGCCCCTTCCAGGCGCTTTTCCAGCGTATCTTCCGGTTTGGCGGAGCGAGGGCTCGGGGCTTGGGCTGCCGCCTCAATCAGTTTCTGGGTGCGCCGGACTTCCTGCTGCGCAATAAAGCTGGAAGGGTCAACATCGGTGGCCTTTTGGAATTCGGCCAGCGCTTCCTGAAGCTTACCGGCATCGCGCAGCAGTTGTCCGCGATGAACGTGGGAAGCTCCCGCCAGAAAGCGCATCCGTTCAAACGCGGCGCGGATCGCTAAGTCTTCGGGCTTCTTTTCATAGGCCTGTTTAAGATATTCGTAGGCTTGCTCATAGTTTTGCTTGGCTTCGGCGTCCTTGCCCTTGTTGTAGAGCGACCTGGCGCTCTCCCCGGCGACAGTGAGACATACAACTGCAAGCAGCAGGAGGACCGCTGCCGGGCGAATGACACATCTCATCACAATCCCTCGTAGAGAGTCTTATTCCCGAGGGCTGGCCTTGCCCCCTGGGTATTGGGCATTCGATGGTCCAAATTGGACGCGAACGGCGTGATTATAACATCGTGCACCGGACGTTCCGAAGTCGCTGGTGCCTCAGGGGTTACAGCCATTGGTGTTAGCCCTACCGGGACGATATGGCGGCCTGGTTTGGTCATCGTCGGAATTCCCGGTTGCTTGAGCAGATCGCCTCCTCCTGCGATACCCTGTAGTTGCCGATGCCTCGACAGAACCACCAAACCCGGCCCAATCCGGAAAAGGACCCCCGCCGCGACCCAACCGCGGCCGGGCAGAGGGATGCCTCTGTCAATAGGATCGCTTCACATAACTACTTCTTGCTGGAAAAATTTGAGGCGGGGGTAGTTTTGACCGGAACCGAGGTTAAATCGGTCCGGGATGGTTCTGCCAACCTCAAGGACTCTTATGGCTTGATTAAAGATGGCGAACTTTGGTTGCTTAATGCCCATATCGGGCCTTATGACCATGGAAATATTTTCAATCATGCCCCTTTAAGAACTCGTAAGTTGTTGATGCATGCAGAAGAGATCAGGAAACTGATTGGAAAGACCCAGCAAAAGGGGCTTACGCTGATTCCGACTCGGCTGTACTTCAAGAATGGGCGGGTGAAGGTCGATTTGGCCTTAGCTAAAGGGAAACAGCTTTGGGATAAGCGGGAGACGGAACGGCGGCGCACGTCTGATAACGAAGCGCGAGAGGCTGTGGCCCGAAGCCGCAAGAGCTAAGGGAATGCGATGTAAAAGCGAGGCGATCCGGATCAATCGACAATGCGGATTATTGACCTCGAAATAGGAAGACCCACCGTCTTTCAGGCACTGGGCCAGCTCAACTACGAACTAGGGGTCGCGCGCCGCG
>CAZETZ010000154.1:0-8421 GCA_964514735.1 uncultured Acidobacteriaceae bacterium
GAAGGGCATTCGCATTTCCGCCTGCCTGCACGTAACCGCGGAGACGGCGAACCTGGCCATCTGCCTGCGCGACGGCGGCGCCGATG
Organism: uncultured Acidobacteriaceae bacterium; assembly: GCA_964514735.1. Taxonomy (GTDB): domain Bacteria; phylum Acidobacteriota; class Terriglobia; order Terriglobales; family Acidobacteriaceae; genus CAWBXL01. The sequence goes on from CAZETZ010000154.1 coordinate 87, forward strand.
TGGTGCTGTGCGCCTCGAATCCGCTGTCCACGCAGGACGACGTGGCCGCCAGCCTGGTGCGCGATCACAATATTCCGGTCTTCGCCATCAAGGGCGAGGACAACGACACCTACTACAGCCATCTCCAGTCCGGCCTCGACCACAAGCCGCAGATCACCATGGACGATGGCGCCGATCTGGTCAGCCTGCTGCACACCAAGCGCCAGGATGTGCTCGATCACGTAATCGGTGGCACCGAAGAAACCACCACCGGCGTGATCCGCTTGCGCGCCATGGCCAAGCAAGGTGTGCTGCGTTACCCGATCGTTGCCGTCAACGATGCCGATACCAAGCACCTGTTCGACAACCGCTACGGCACCGGCCAGTCCACCATCGACGGCATCATCCGCGCCACCAACTTCCTGCTGGCCGGCTCCAAGTTCGTGGTCGCCGGCTACGGCTGGTGCGGCCGCGGATTGGCCAGCCGCGCCCGCGGCGCTGGCGCGGAAGTCATCGTCACCGAGGTCGACCCGACCAAAGCGTTGGAAGCCGTCATGGATGGTTTCCGCGTCATGTCCATGCCGGAAGCAGCCAAACTCGGCGATGTCTTCTGCACCGTGACCGGCAATAAAAACGTCCTGGTCAAAGAACACTTCGAGCTGATGAAAGATGGGGCCATCATCTCCAATTCCGGCCACTTCAACGTGGAAATCGACATTCCCGCCCTGGAGAAAATGTCTTCTTCCAAGCGCACCACCCGCTCCTTCGTCGAAGAGTATTCCCTGAAGGATGGGCGCAAGATCAACCTTCTGGGCGAAGGCCGCTTGATCAATCTGGCCTCCGCTGAAGGCCACCCTCCGTCGGTCATGGACATGAGCTTCGCCGACCAGGCCCTCTCGGTCGACTACATGGTGAAGAACTACAAGACGCTCGAGAAAACGGTCTACAAGGTCCCCGATGAACTCGACAAACGCGTGGCCCGTCTCAAGCTTGAATCCATGTCCATCAAAATCGACAAGCTGACCCCAGAGCAGGAAGAGTACCTGGCCGGCTGGTCGGAAGGCACATAAGTGTGGAGCGGGCACTCCTGCCCGCTACTCAGGGGCGGCGAAGCCGCCCCTAATAACCTAATGATCAGTAGTCCCCGATCCAGGTTCCGTTTTCGTAACACTTCCCACTTTTGAACTCAATAAATTCTTATCTCTATAACCTCAGTACATCCCGATCTATGACTTCTGGTTCTGGCCAAAGCTCGCTAATTTGAGGAGAATCGGTTTCAAGGGAACCTATGCAAAGGCTGCTCATCGTGGAGCACGATGGCGTCACGCGCGACCACATGCGCGCCCGCCTCTCCGACTGCTTTGAAGTTTACGAAGCCGTGGACGCCGAGCAGGCTCTGGCCTTTGCTCTCGAGCACAAACCCAACGGCATTCTGCTGGACCTCGGCATGCCTAAACAAGCTGGGGTTGAGTTGTGTCAATCGCTGCGCGGCGTAAGTTATACCTCCAACATCCCCATTTTCGCCCTGGTGGAAAAAAATGGCGCCGGTCTTCGTATCGCCAAAGACCAGTTGGGCGTGACCAGCTTTTTCGAAAAACCGGTAAACGTGGAAGAAATCAAAAACCGGCTCACCTACGAATTGGACGGGACGCGCCCGCAGCGCCGCGCTCATGTGCGCATCCGCATGCGCACCATCCTGAAATTGACCGGCACCGACGCTCACGGCAAGCATTTTGACGAATTGACCGCCACCGAAAACGTCAGCATGGGCGGGTTCCTATGCAATTCCACCACCACCCTCGCCGCCAATGCCCTGGTGGAGGTCTATTTAGTTTCCCAAGGAGAACGCCGCGTCGGCCGGGCCCGCCTCGCCCATAAGGAAGAATTTATCGGCCCCTGGCAACGTTACGGCTTTCAATTCGAAGAAAAACCCAGCGAGTGGGTGGTACAGGAATAGTGATCTAATTTGTCCTTCCGACAAGTCGCGGGGCGACGGGGAGGGACCAGTTTTACTCGAACCACCAATCCCAGTTCATATCTCCGCAACACTCGCCGGCTTAACCACTGTCGCCCGTGGTCCCTTCGGCTTGAGCCACACCACCATCCGATAAAGCAGCAGCACCCCCAAAATCGCCGCATACTGCAAAGGCTTGGTCAGGTCCGCCTTTACCAGCCAGATGTAATGGATTACTCCGGCTATCGCGCTCGCATAAATCAACCGATGCAACCCCTGCCACCGCTTCCCGCCCATCTTCCGGATCGCCCACGCCGTCGAAGTCAGCGCCAGCGGAACCATCAACAGGAACCCAGTCAGCCCCATGGTGATAAACCGCCGCTTGGCAATGTCCTCGATCATGTCGTGAATCACAAAACTCTTGTCAAACCAAATGTAAGTAAGAAAGTGGAGCGTGCCATAGAAGAACGCAAACAGCCCCAGCATGCGGCGAAAGCGGATCAGCCAGTTTTGATGGGTGAGCTTGCGCAGCGGCGTAATCGCCAGCGTGATCAGCAGGAACCTCATCGTCCAGTCGCCGGTCGAATGCGTGATGGTTTCGAGCGGGTTCGCGCCCAGCCCCGCGCCCCAGGAACTCATGTCCGCCGGATGCAGGCCAAAGAACTTCCACAGCAGGATCCCCAGCGGAACCAGGCACAAAAGAAAAACCACGACTTTCAGCGCGCGCACCATGTTTTTTCTCTCGTAACTGCCGGCTTCAAAGCCGGAAGCGCGGCTTCCAGTCGTCCGCCGGCGTTATTGAATTGATCATGCTTCAGCGCGGAGGCATCCGGTCCGCGCGCAAGCTCAATAAAACTTCTTCAAATCCATCCCGCTGTAAAGGTTCGCCACTTCGTCATAACCGTTAAACATCGGGGTTTTTCGCTTCAGAAACTCGCCCAGCCGCCGTTCCGAGGACTGGTCGCGGAAATATCCGACATTGGGGTTCACATTCGAATAAAAACCATAGTACGAGGGTGCAGCCTCACTCCATGTGGTCGATGGCTGGCTGTCGGTAAAGGTGATCTTCACGATGGCCTTGGCGCTTTTGAACCCATATTTCCAGGGAACCACGATCCGCAACGGCGCGCCATTCTGGTTCGGCAACACTTCGCCATACAGTCCGAAGCAGAGCAACGCCAGCGGATGCATGGCCTCATCCATCCGCAGACCCTCGGTGTAAGGCCAACGCAAAACCCCCGTGCGCTGCCCCGGCATCTGCTGCATATCCAGAATGGTCGTGAACTGCACATACTTTGCCTTGCCCAGCGGCTCCACTCGCTTGATCAGCTCATTCAGCGAGAACCCCACCCAGGGCACCACAATCGACCAGCCCTCCACGCAGCGATGTCGATAAATCCGTTCTTCCGGAGCAGCCATTTTGATAATCGAATCCACATCCAGCTTCTGTTTCTTCTTCACCGCCCCGTCGATGGTGACGGTCCACGGCCGCGTCCTGAACTTCTGCGCCAACCCCGCGGGCTCATATTTGTCGGTCGAAAACTCGTAGTAATTGTTGTAGTTGGTGACGTCCTTATAAGGGGTCTGTTTCTCCGTGGTCGAAAGCGGACTGCTTTGTATGCCGGGAATCTTGTCATTGGCCTCAACCACATCCGAAGGAGACCACAACTCGCGAAACCGGCTGCCCGCCATGGCCGCCGCCCCCGCCAGCGCCGTCCCCGCCAGAAACTTGCGTCGATTCATATAGATGTCTCTGGCAGTGATTTCCGAGGAGCGAATATCGGTGACTTTTTTGATGAGCATAGGAACCCTGGTAAGTATTGTACGCGCCAACCCCCAGCATCGGATTTATCCAGCTACCTGCGACCCAAACCGCAAAAAAGAGTTTCAGGGAACTGGACGATTCACGAAAAGTTTGGATGGGGGTTTTTAGATGGACTGAACATCGCTCGGGAGGCATGGCCTCCACCGTGCCGCAATTGGTTGGCGCTGAGCGCCGGTAAGAGACTAATCCCCTGAAGCAGGGTGTAACACGTCGCGTACTTTGCGCGACAGCGCTTGCAAGGTAAACGGCTTTTGCAGGAAAGCCGTCCCCGTTTCCAGTATTCCCTGGTGAATGATGGCCTCTTCCATGTATCCCGATACATAAAGAATCTTGAGGTGCGGATGCATCTCGCTCAGCCTCTTCGCCAGGTCCCGCCCGCTCATCCCCGGCATGACCACATCGGAAATTAAAATATCAATCCGCCCGGAATGAGTGGCCGCGACCTTCAACGCGGCGTCCCCCTGCTCCGCCTCCAGCACCTTGTATCCTTTGCTCTCCAGGGTCTCCCGCACCAGTTCGCGCACCGATTCCTCATCTTCCACCAGCAACACGGTTTCCGACCCGCCCTTGGCCGACTTCGCCACCGGAACGGGATTTTGCGGGTCTTCCGCGTCCTCCACCCGCGGCAGGTAAATCCGAAAGGTCGTTCCTACATGGACCTCGCTCTGGGCAAAAATATATCCCCGGCTTTGCTTGATAATTCCATAGACAGTGGAGAGCCCTAGCCCTGTGCCCTTTCCCTGCTCCTTGGTGGTAAAAAACGGTTCGAAGATCCGCGACTGGGTTTCCTTGTCCATTCCATGACCGGTATCCGTGACCGTCAGCACGACGTAAGGCCCAGGCTGGAAATAGCTATGTTCATTGCGAATCTCTTCCCCTAGCACAATATTGCAACTTTCAATCTTGATCTCCCCGCCCGCCGGCATCGCATCTTTGGCGTTTACCACCAGATTCATGATGACTTGCTCCATCTGCCCGGAATCGGCCCGGGTGCGGCCCAGGTCGGAAGCCAGCCGGTAATTCAGATGAATGCCCTCGCCCACCAGTGGTTTCAGCAACCGGTCCAGGCCCGTCACAATGGCGTTGAGATCGACCAGCTTCAATTCCTGCAATTGCTTGCGGCTGAAAGCTAATAGTTGCCGCGTCAAACTGGTGGCCCGCTCGGCCGCTTGCATAATGGCTTCAATCTTGGCGTGCAGGGGATCATTCGATCTCTCCAACAGCACTTCGGTATACCCGCGAATAATGAGCAGCAGATTGTTGAAATCGTGCGCCACTCCACCCGCCAGCCGCCCCACCGCTTCCATTTTTTGCGCCTGCCGGAACTGGTCTTCCAGCACCCGGTGCTCGGTCACATCCTCGGCAATGAACTCGATCACCGGCTGGTCGTCGGGTTGGGTCACCGCGCGGCCGCTCACCCGCACCAGGATCGGACGCCCGCTCTTCCGCTTCCAGCGCACTTCCACATTGCTGAGCCGCTTTCCCTGCCGAAACTCCTCCATCAGCCGTCCGTACTCGGCGGGGTCAAAAAAAACATCGTCGCGGGGACGCAAGCCGAATACTTCCTCCGCTGAGTCGTAGCCCAGCATGACCATCAACGCCGGATTCAAATCCAGAAACTGTCCACTCCGGCTAAGCCGTCCGATTCCGTACACCGCCGACTCCACCAGCGAACGATAGCGGGCTTCCGATTGCCGCAATGCTTCCTCGCTCCGCTTGTGTTCAATCGCGCTGGCCAACTGCCGCGAGACAAACATCAATACTTCTTTATCGCGCGGGTGGAACCGCACCTCCGGGGTATAACTCTGCACCGCCACCACGCCGAAGGTGACGTTCCCCGACTTCAGCGGAACTCCCAGCCAGTCAATACAGGGAGGGTAGGGCTGCTCCACTTCGCCTTTCTTCACCAGCGCGTCCAGTATTTCCGGGGTGCACAGCAAAGGTTCGCCCGTACGCAGCACGTACTCGGTCCGGCCGCGCCCCCATTTCCGCCCGGTCGGCGTAGTCGCTCTCTCATTGACAAAATAAGGAAAACTCAACCGCTGACTGCGCGCATCGTGCAGCGCAATACAAAAATTCCGCGCGCACAGCAGCTCGCCTAGAATGGCGTGCGCCTCGGCGTAAAACTGCTGCACGCTCCCCGCCGAACTGGTCTTTTCCGCGATGCGATACAACGCCCGGCTCAGGCCCTCAGCCCGCTTCTGCTCGGAGATGTCCCGATACAGGCTGTAGGCCGCCACCGGCTTGCCCTCCACCAGCACCGGCGCCGCGGAAATCAAAACGTCCAGTTGCGTTCCATCCTTATGCTGCCGCCGGGTCTCGCGCGTGACTTTGCGCCCTTTTGCCAGCACGTCCCGCGTCCAGCGTGTTTCCACCTTCCGGTCTGCCGGAATGATCAGCTCTGCGATCGTCCGCCCAATCGCCTCCTCCGGCTGAAAACCGAACATGCGTGTAAACTCGCCGTTAATTCGCGAAATACGCTGCTGCTCGTCAAGAATGGTCAGCGCCTCCGGAGCGCACTCCAGCAACTGCTCCAGATACGCCTTCTGCACTTCAGGATTCTCAGCGGAAGAAAAAGTAGATGGCCCTGGCTCGGATTGCCCGGGCAATAACTCGCGGGTCCCGCGAGCCAGTGCCTGTCGGAGAAGCTTCGCCCGCGCGACGTCTTTCCCTGCCTGCTGGGTGATCTCCTCACCCATCGGATTCCCCCCTCGTACTCGGCCCAACGTCTCTCGGATGGTAGACCGCCCTCACCCTCCTCGAAAGTTACGCCCGTCACCGGCCAGTTGGTAGCGACGCTTAAGGCTCCCCCCTGTTTTTTGTTTCAATTTACGGAATCCGAACTTGAACCCAACCCTGCTTTCCTGACATCTTAAGAGTGGAGGAAGACGAATAATGGCTCACGAACTACCACCCCTGCCTTACGACTACGCCGCGCTCGAACCAGTCATTGACGCCGCAACCATGAAGCTGCACCACGATATGCACCACGCAGCCTATGTAAAAAATCTCAACGCTGCCCTGGAAAAATACCCCAACCTGCAATCGAAGAGCGCTGAGGAACTCATCCAAGATCTGAATTCGGTTCCCGACGATGTCCGCGGGGCCGTCCGCAACAATGGCGGAGGCCACGTCAACCACTCCATGTTCTGGAAGATCATGAAGCCAGGCGGCGGAGGCGAACCCACCGGCGCGATCGCCGACGCAATCAAGAAATCCTTCGGCAGCTTCAGCGACCTAAAAACAAAATTCAACGACGCCGGCACCAAACAATTCGGCTCCGGCTGGGCTTGGGTCGCGCTGAAAGGCGGAGACCTGCAAGTCCTGAGCACGCCGAATCAAGACAATCCAATGTCGCAAGGCCTATCCCCAATTTTCGGCAACGACGTCTGGGAACACGCCTACTACCTGAAGTACAACAACCGCCGTCCTGAGTACCTCACAGCATGGTGGAACGTCATCAACTGGGACGAGATCAACAAGCGTTACGAAGCAGCCAAAGCCGGCAAACTGTAAATAAGAACCGACAAGCGGAGGCGGGCGACGCGCCCGCCTCGCTTTTTGTCTGGAACACCTGCCCCATTGGGGAACCATACCCACCCTCAACACGTACTCTCTATTAGCCCCATGAAGGCCAAATGGCTTCGCCGAGCTTTGATCGCAATCGTTCTGCTCTACGCTCTGCTGACCGCCGCAAACATTATTTTCATCGAAATGAACCTGCACCTGGCCCGTCGTCCACTGCCGCCCGGTGCGGACAAAATGCTCAACCAACTCTTGCTGACGACTCAATCGAAGTTACAAGATGCATCCATCGTCAGCAATGATGGGCTAACGCTCCGCGCGTGGAATATCCGGCCGGACCAAAGCAACGGCAATGCCGTTATCGTTCTTCACGGCCAAGGCGACAACCGCTTCAGCCAATTGGCCTACGCAAGAATCCTTTTGCAAAACGGCTACACGGTCTTACTTCCTGACGCCCGAGCTCACGGCGCCAGTGATGGCCAGCTCTCTACGTACGGTTTGCGTGAACGCGATGACATCCGTCGCTGGTTCGACTGGCTCTCCACCCAAGAGCACCCGCATTGCATTTACGGTTTCGCCGAGTCGATGGGCGCCGCACAACTCTTGCAAGCTCTCGCCCCCGAGCCGCATTTCTGTGCCGTTGCGGTCGAATCACCTTTCGCCAGCCTGCGCGAAATGTCCTACGACCGTGTCGGCCAGTTCTTTCACACTGGCCCCTGGCTGGGAAAAACCCTGCTTCGACCCGTTGTCGAATCCGGTTTTCTCTATGTCCGCGCAAGATACGGCCTCAAAATGGACCAAGTCTCCCCAGAGAATGCGGTAGCCGCCACTAAAGTTCCGGTTTTTCTCATTCATGGAAAAATCGACAGTAATATTCCCGTCCGTAATTCGCGTCTGATCCAATCCCGAAATAGCAGCGTGGTCCTGTGGGAAGTTCCCAACGCCGATCACTGCGGAGCGCTCGGTGCAGCCCCGCAGGAGTTCGCAGCCCGTCTGCTGACTTGGTACGCCACCAACTCCCTCCCTCGGGTGGTGGTGCAGTTTGAGAGAAA
>CAZETZ010000155.1:0-8378 GCA_964514735.1 uncultured Acidobacteriaceae bacterium
GCGCCAGAATACAGTCCAACGCGGAAACAAAGTTGTAAGGCTCGACTCCGATGTTCAGGAAGCGACCAATGACGTCCACTACGTTGTTAGCGTGGACGGTGGTGAATACAAGGTGTCCGGTCAGCGCGGACTGAATGGCGATCTGTGCGGTTTCCGAGTCGCGGATTTCGCCGACCATGATTTTGTCCGGGTCGTGACGCAGAATCGAACGCAATCCGCGGGCGAAGGTCAGGCCCTTTTTCTCATTGACCGGAATCTGGGTGATGCCACGAATCTGATATTCAACCGGGTCCTCAATGGTGATGATCTTGTCTTCGTCGGTCTTGATCTCGTTGACCGCAGCATAAAGCGTTGTGGTCTTACCGCTGCCGGTCGGTCCGGTCACCAGCACCATGCCGTACGGCTCTTTGATGTAGCGGCGGAAGCGGCGAAGGTCATCCTCGTCAAAACCTACAACGTCGAGCACGAGCGAGTGAAACTTCTCGCTCATGGATTCTTTGTCGAGCACGCGCAGCACGGCGTCCTCGCCGTGGATGGACGGCATGATGGAGACGCGGAAATCAATCGGGCGCTCCGGGCTCCCATACTTCACGCGGAAACGTCCGTCTTGCGGAACGCGGCGCTCGGAGATGTCGAGCTCGCTCATGACCTTAATGCGGGAAATGATGGTCGAGTGGTGCTCGCGTCCGATAGGCGGCATGGCTTGCGTCAGCACACCGTCAATGCGGAACTTGATTTGCACGGAATCGTCGCGGGTCTCGATGTGAATATCGCTGGCCCGGCGTTGCAGCGCGGTGAAAATAGTTGTATCCACCAGGCGGATGATAGGGCTGTCGCCTTCGGTGGTGAGGCGGTCAATGTTGATGGCCTCGTCGCCGCTTTCATCTTCGCGCACCACGCTCAGGGCAAAGCCTTCGCTGGCGTCTTCCAGCACGCGCTTGGACTGCTCGGTCTTTTTGGGAATTTCGCTGATCTGGCCGAAGGTGGAAACCTTGGTGAGAACGCGGCGGTTCAGCAGCAGGCCGATTTCGTCAATCATCATCAGCTGACTGGGGTCGGCGATGGCGATGGACAAGCTTCCATCCTGCATCTCTTCCAACGGGACAAAGTTGTAGCGGTACATCAGCTTGACCGGCACTTTTTCCAGCAGGTTGTGCTGGAGCTGGAAGTTGCGCAGATCCACGAACTCGCAGCGATAGCGGCGAGCGACGTCGCGGGCTTTGTCCACATCGGCCTCAGTCTCTCCGGGCCGCTTGGTCTGCATTTGAGGTGGAAGACCGCCATTTCCACCCACTAAAATTGGTTTCTGTTCTGCCATTCCGCTCATACCCACATCTTCCTACCCAAGCCCCGCGCCTGCTAATTAAGAAATGCTAATGAATGTTCGATCCCAAGGTGAAGATGGGCAGGTACAACGAAATCAGGATACCTCCCACCACCACTGCCATGAAAATCAGAATGACCGGCTCAATCAGAGCCATGGCCGCGCCTAAGGCCGTCTGCACATCTTCCTCATAGAATTCGGCCACGGAGTTTAGCATGGCCGGCAGGGCCCCAGTAGATTCTCCCACTTCGATCATTTCTACCGAAAGATCGGGGAACAACTTGCGTTCTTCCAGACTCTTGGCCAGGGTCTGGCCTTCGCGGACCTGGGTCGTGGCTTCGGCAATTCCGTTCAGGATGCTGCGGCTGCTCATGGATGCGCCGGCTGTCTCCAGCGCTGGAACCAGCGGTAATCCCCCCGACAGAAGGGTCGAGAGGGTGCGCGAGAAGTTGGCCACCTGATACTTAAGCCAGATACCCCCCAGTAAGGGCAGGGCGAGAATTACGTGGTCAATCCGTGCGGCGCCGCGATCGGTGGCTTTCCATCGCCAAAACGCAACCCCTGCGATTACCAGCGCCACCGCCAGATAAGGGGAGTACGCCTGGGCATGGGTCCCAATCGCCAGCATCACGACCGTGATGGCAGGCAATTGCGCATTCAGTTCTTCAAACAGCTTGGCGAACTGCGGCACCACGTAGGTGACCAGGAAAATCATCATGCATATCACTACAGACACCAGCAACGTGGGGTACACCAGCGACACCAGCAGCTTTTTCTTGAAGGTCAATGCCAGCCGCTGGAAGGCGATATAGCGGCTGAGGACCTCTTCCATGTTTCCGCTGCGTTCTCCGGCCAGCAGCGTGGTGGTGTAGATCTCGGTGGACGCCGCATCAGTATCGAAAGCGTCGGAGAGAACCGATCCACTCTTGACCCGATCCCGCACATTTTCCAGGAGCGAGCGCAGGTTCTTGTCGGACTGGCGCTTGATTAGCAGGTCCAGCGATTGCAGGATCGGCAACCCCGCTTTGATCAACGTCAGGAACTGCTGGTTGAAAACCAGGAACTTGCTCTGCTTGACTACGCTCTTGCTGGAGAGATTTAACTGTCCGGTGGAGAAAACTCCGCGCGGTTTGACCCAATAAACCAGATAACCCTGTTGGGTGAAGCGCTCGCGGATTTCCGACTCCGAATATCCGCGTTCCACCTGCTGCTGCAAGTGGCCTTGCTCGTTGGCGACTTTTACGACGTACTCAGCCATGACTCAGGTCAGGGTTACCCTTCTAAAGTCTAGCATTTCAAAGTGTTAACAAAGGGTGAGAATCTCCCTCGAGGGGTGCCATCCGGAACTGGCCGTTGGTAACCGAAGCCCAGTGTAGCCTCTCCCGTTTGCCTCCACATGAAAATCTAATGAACACCTAGGGTCCGAATTCTCCCGTAATGGTTTCGACACCCGGCGGAGGCGCGAACTTAAACTGTGATTCGGCAATCTGCAGGTTCTCCTTTGGGTCCTGAAAAGTAAACTCGGTCTGCGAACCATCGACCTCTTCCACCACGATGCGCCGGAACCAGTTGCCGGGCGCCACCTCAAGAATGACTTGGCTGACCCGGTCTGCCATAGCTTTGGGGATGCCTCGCAAAACTATGTCCCCAGCCACAGCGGGAGTGATATCCGCCGCCAGCGATAAACCTTGCAACTCCTTCTCCAGCTTAGTCTTACCCAGCAAGAAGCCCAGGGGTGAACGAAGATCATCCAGCTTGCGCACAGGGGTTTTCCGCGCCTGCCGGTCCCCTGGCACATAAAACCAGGCATCTTTTCCATCGCTTAGAAAGAGCTTCTCTCTGGGAGAACGGTATTCCCAGCGCATCTTGCCAGGTTTTTTTAGCCAAAGGGTACCGGATTCCGCCCTCTCAGTCCCGTCCCCGCGGTAGATCTCACGGAACTGGACTTGCATGGTCTGGAGGTGGTTGTAGTGGGCGTCGACCGCCTCGGCGAGTGTGTCGACGTTAGGCGGCTCCACGGGGTAGGCCAATGACACCAACACAAGCCCTAGCAGGAGTGGATGAAATTTGGCGGCGACGCACATACGGACTTGGATGTACAGACGAAGGAAAACGTGACCTGCTTGGGGACTCAGACCATGTTCTATCACGAGACCGGTGGAATTGCGACGTACAGGGAGTACTGATGTGTTCCCCCTGCCCGGTTGAGATAGGTGCGGCCGGCAAGCAGATGCTCGTGCTCGGGATTGTGATAGAGCACATAAAAGGGCCGCTGAAATTGTTGAAGAGATCGCTCCAGGTTTTGCAGGACCTGGCCCAGTCCTGCCGCAGGCAACGGATTGAAGAGGTAGAGCACGGTTGGTTCGGCGGGAAACTCAAACTCGCGCGCGTCGGCGCAAATGGATTCGAGCTTGAAGCAGAGCTGCGAGTCTTTCTTGTAGACGGCAAAATTGGATACTGCGGCACGGTGCAGCGCCGGCAATAGCTCAACTCCCAAAATCCGCCGAAACCCCCAGTCGGAGGCCATGAGCAAGGTCCGCCCCTTGCCCGACCCCAGATCGATGAAAGTAAATTCTCGAAAGTCAATCTTGAGGCTGTCGAGCATCTCACGGAACAATATAGCGTCGGTGGGTTGATAAGGAGAGTACAGGGTCCCCAGCAATCGCTCCCGCGGACCAACGGTTGCGCCTGTGGTATCGACCCGGTAGTCCCAATCGTAGTCCACATCGCCGTAACGCGCTCGCCGGCGCGTGGGAGTTGAATCCAGCAGGAAATGCCACAAGCCGGCCAAGAACTGCCGAAGGGTTGAGGCGAATCCCTTGCTTCTTGATTCTTCCATCCACCATTGGCGGACGGATGGAATTGAGCGGGTGGGCGGACCGGCCATGCCAACATGATAAAGCGGACTTTCCGGAAATTAGTCGACGAGTAGTTTCGGCACAGCCGGAGCCTTGTATCCCAAGGGTTTCCCGAATTTTATGAAGGGCAGCTTGTCCGGGTCACGGACTTCGATCCGCCCATCCGGCGTCAACCCATACGGATTACCAAGCGGATCCGCGGGGACCCCTTTCAACATCCCCGCGCGAACCAGATCGGTGAAACTGGCCGGATAGCGGCCTGCCCTGAACTCATAGCGGGCCACGATGGTTTCCAGTTCTCCCACTTGGGTGTCCACCACTAATGCCCGCAAGTGAGCGGCCGCATTGGCTTTGACCAGTTTGTCGGTGGAAGTATCGTAGGTGAGTTTCCACATCATTTCGGCGGTGGCAGTTTCTCCCGCGGTATCCGCCATGTGCGCGGCCATGATTCTTAGCCAGGGATGCGCATTCGGCAATTTTGAGCCGCGCATGAAGGCATCGGCCGCCCTGGCGGGATCTTTGAGTTCCATGTAATCGATAAATCCAAGATTGAAGTAGAGCCGCCATTCGTTGGGGTTGTTGCGAATGCCATTTTCCATCAATTCCACGGCTTTTTCCGGCATGCCGGCGCCGTTCGGTGGAGCAGTGGCAAGAAAACTGGAACCGAACTCATAGGCCGGAAGGAGCTTGGGGTCCAGGGTCGTGGTGATGTTCAGCAGTGGCGCCAGCAGGTCGTAGTGTTCCGCGCCGACCGCATGACGAATGCCGAAATACTGTACGGCGCGGGTCCAGTAAATATCGGCCAGCAACCCGTCATAGCCCAGACTCATGCGCTTCAGGACGGTGGGAGAGGAAACAAACAGAGTTTCTTCCAGGGTCGCCGCCGGGCGCAGGGTATCGAGCTGACGAAGCAATAGCATCGCGCCACCCATGCTGAGCAGCAGCAGAGTGGCGGCAATCCTCGTGACCTGGGGAGAAGCCTTCATTTCAAGTTCCGGCGCTCAAAGATCAGGACCGAAGCGGACAATGCCATGACCGCGTAGGTCAGCGCATACGCGGTGTTGTAAAGAATCAGTTGTCCGGAAACTGGTTGTCCATGGGCCACCGAACCGATCACATTCAAGGCGGAGAAATTTGGCACCAGATACGCTGCCCCAGTGGCTAGCCACTGCTGGACTCCACTCGCCATGCGGGCGAAGCCGCGCAAGTCCTCGGCAAAACTGCCAATGACGAACAGGGCGAAGGCGAACACGGCCGACAGCAGCGGCGATGAGAAGGAAGAGAACAGAAGCGCCAATGCCGTCACAATCATGAACTGTAAGACGATGAAATACAGGGCCACTAAAATCCAGGCATCGGAGTGCTGGAATTTGTGGGACACGTAGAGAAGCGCGGCAAAGACCCCGACTGCCATGCAGAGAGTGTTGACCGTCAGCGTACCTGCCAGGCCCAGGAACTTGCCGGCAATGAACTCCCAGCGCCGCACTGGGCGGGTAAGAATCGTATACAGAGTGCGCCGGTCAATTTCCTTGGACACCAGGCCGATCCCGATGAAAATCGCGATCACGATGCCGAACAATGACACCGCGGTAAGGCCAAGGTTGATCACCACCAGACGCTCGATATCGATGGAAATCTGGCCCACGAGCACGGCCGCGCCTGACATCAGCAGGGCAAAAGCAACCAGGTTGTAGAGCACGCGGTCGCGTACCGCTTCGCGGAAGGTGTTGGAGGCGATATTGAGCACCGGCCCTCTCATTTTTTCACCCCGGCGCTGGCTTCCAGCGTTTTCACCTGCGCCACGAAATAGTCTTCCAGCGATTTGCGCACCGGAGTCAGCGAAATCAGGCGCAGCTTTTCCCGGCGGACCGCATCAAGCGCGGCGTCCTGCTTTGCCTCTGGGACAATGGCCCGCACGGTATCTCCGCTCACGTGGTATTCGGCCCCGATGGCTTGCACGGAAGGCGGCACGGTCGTGCCATGCCAGACCAGTTCCACCCGTCCCTCGACCCCGGCGGTAAGATCAGCCACCGCGCCTACTCCTCGCAGCTCGCCGAGATGGATGATGGCCACGCGATCACACAGAGCTTCTGCGTCAGACAGGATATGAGTGGAAAAAAAGACGGTCTTGCCCTCATGCTTCAGTTGTTCGATCAAGTCGCGCACCTCGTGGCGACCCATCGGATCTAGCCCCGACATGGGTTCATCGAGAAATACAACCTTTGGGTCATGCAGAATGGCCTGCGCGATCCCAACCCGTTGCAGCATGCCTTTGGAGAACTTGCGCAATTGCGCGTGGGCCACGTTGCGCAGCCCCACTCGTGACAGCATCTCGTCGACTTTCCGTGTACGCTCTTTTGCCGCGACCCCCGAAAGGCGGCCATAATATTCCAGCAACTCGCGGGCGGTCAGATAATCGTAAAAGTAAGGCTGTTCGGGCAAGAACCCGATCTGCGCTTTCATACGCGGGTCCTGGATATCCATGCCCAGAATGTGCGCCGTGCCAGCAGTGGGATATACCAGACCCATGAGCATTTTGAGCGTTGTGGTTTTGCCGGCGCCGTTGGGCCCAAGAAAGCCGAAAACCTCCCCCTCCCGGACGAAAAGGTCCAATGCTTTCAAGGCATTTTTAGGTTTCTTGCGCCAGAAGCCTGTGCGGTAGACTTTCTCCACCCCAAGAATTTCGATTGCTGTTGCCGCCATGGAATCGCTAGAAGAACATCTCTGTCTGCCGAAATTATAAGCAAGCAAGTCAACTCTAAGTAGTCGATTATTGCGCGACGGATTACGAAAGTAAAAGCGGCCGGGACTTGAGTCCCGGCCGCCAGGCTTTGTACCCTCCCCCGGGTACACTGCCCAAGTCAAAGTGCTACAGAATGCTTTACCCGTCGGTGAACTAGTTTCCGATGGGGATGTAGGTTGCGCTCAAGCAAGTTGTATGGTCCGCTGCGGCACCAGCCGGTGAGACTGAGCGTACAACGTTGTCTTCAACTGCGCAGAACCCCTTAATACCGGTTACAGTGACGTTCTGCGGAATTGCGGTAACCACATATTGGTTTGATGGCAGGGCGCCAATCCCGGCTGCCGTGAAGGTGTAGCCGCTCTTGTTGCCCGCTGCAAGCACGGCATCAACAATGCACGCCGTGGCTGGACTTGGCACACATCCAACGCCCGGTCCGCCCAAAGACACTAGGCTAGAATAACCGTTGGCTGGATAAGCGGCGGCGTAAGCTACCTCGGCCCCAACGATGGTCCGCACCGAACCGGCAGCCGAAGATTCGTTGGCTGCGATTCGCGCCCGAATCAAATTAGGGATCGCGATGGCTGCGATGATGAGAATGATCGCTACCACAATGAGCAGTTCGATTAGTGAAAAACCTTTCGAGTTTCGCATAACCATTTCCCAGGCTTCGTATTACCTCAGGAGCCCAGCATCCTACCCACTACTGTTGCTGCATCTGAATGGCCAATCCAGACTCAATTCCTACTTTCCTCATGGTCGAAATCGTTGATATATGAGGGTCTCTTGCACAATCAAGTGGGACGAGCACAGGGACGATGCTGATATAGCTAAACCTGACAAAATTTCTAGTGCAATTGACAAACTTTGGAAGGTCTGAGACGGCCAAAACTGCAAGAAATAACTAGGGGCACCCGATTTCTCGAGTGCCCTTGGTCTTACATCCCCGCAGTCGCCAAACTTATCTGCTACTGGCCGATCGGAGTATAAGTAGCGCCCAAGCAAGTGGCGCGTGCCGCTGCGCCGCCCGACGGAGTGATGAAGCGAACGACGTTATCTTCAGTTCCACAGAAGGCCTTCACACCCGTCACGTTCAGATTCGAGGGTATCGCCGTCGCCAGGAACTGCGTGTTCGCGCCGTTAACCGGCACGGCTCCGGCAGCCGCGAAGGTGTAACCGCTCTTCGCGCCCAGAGACAAAGTGTAGTCAATGATACAAGCGTTGGTTATGGCAGCGCCCGCGGTGCAACCGGTGTTGGCCGGCCCAAGCGTCGGAAGATCAGTGTAGCCGACGGTGGGATAGGACGTCGCAAAAGACAACTCTGCGGTGTCAATGGTGCGCTGTGAAGCGGCAGCAGACGACTCGTTAGCTGCAATACGCGCACGCAGCAAGTTTGGAATAGCGATGGCAGCGATGATCAGGATGATCGCGACCACAATCAGCAACTCGATCAGTG
>CAZETZ010000156.1:0-8373 GCA_964514735.1 uncultured Acidobacteriaceae bacterium
CCCAAAAAACGGCAGGGCTAAAAGCCACTGCCCTGATACGTAGCATTTCTCTCAACCTGCACCACTACAAGAAATTCCCTGTGTCTCTGTGGTCAGGAGGGTTATGACTTAAGCCAGCGCTCGCACGGTTTCTTTAAAAACCTGTCCCCGGTGCTGGTAGTTCTGAAACTGGTCAAAGCTCGCGCAGGCAGGCGCCAGAAGGACTACATCTCCCGCCTGGGCAGATTTGGCCGCTTGTTTCACTGCATTTTCTAGCGTCTCGGCGTGGAAGATCCTGGCTGCTTCTCGAATGTGCGACTCAATTTTCCCGGCGGCTGCGCCGATCGTATACACCTGCTTCACCCGTTCCCGGAGAAGTTGATTGAGTTGTGTGTAATCGCTGTCTTTGTCTTTGCCACCCAGGATGAGGTGGATGTTGGCTGGGAAAGATTCCAATGCCTTGATGGTGGCGTCCACATTTGTCGCCTTGGAGTCGTTGTAGTATTCGACACCGCGTATGGTGGCAACATATTCAATCCGGTGCTCAACGGCTTTGAACGCCTGTACGCTTTCGCGAATGCGATCAGGTTTGCAGCGCAGCAGCATGCCCACACAAACCGCAGCCAGAACATTCTCGACGTTGTGCGCCCCCTTAAGCGGAATTTCAGAAACCAGCATGACATCTTGCTGTCCGCTTGCGTCCCGAAACACAATTCGTCCATCCCGAACGTAAGCTCCCTGGCTGACTTCTTTTTTGCGGCTGAACCAGAAAACTTGTGCCCGTGTGCGGTGGGACAGTTCGGCGCAGGTAGGGTCATCAGCGTTCAGGGCCGCAAAATCATCAAGCGTCTGGTTCTCGAAGATACGGGCTTTAGCGTCCACATAAGCGGCAAACGTCCGGTGGCGGTCAAGGTGGTCGGGCGTAATGTTGAGCACGACGGCGATCTTAGGACGGAATGTCTGAATGGTTTCAAGCTGGAAGCTGGAGACTTCGAGCACCGCGATAGTCTCCGGCGTTGCTTGCTCGACCAGCGAGATAGCGGGTGTACCAATATTGCCGCCGACGACAGCACGATGACCACCGGCCGTGATTATTTCTCCCGCAAGCGTAGTGGTAGTGGTCTTCCCATTCGAGCCCGTAATGGCAGCAATGGGGCCAGGGAAAAATTGGGCTGCCAACTCAATCTCGCCGATGATAGCTTCGCCCATCGCGCGTGCCTGCACTAGCGGCCGCGTATCTATGGGTACACCGGGGCTGACGACGATTAAGTCTTGGCCACGAAAAGTCCGGTCGCCGTGGCCGCCTGTTTCGACAGTAATCCCCTGATCGAGCAAAAGCGGAATTTCCTCTTGCAACTGCTCCTGTGGCTTCGCATCGGAGACTGTTACCCGAGCACCGCGCGATTTTAGAAATAATGCCGAAGCCACCCCCGATTTCCCCAGTCCGACGACCAGCACGCGTTTGTTCTTGAGGTCCACTGGTTGGAGATTATAGAGGCTGGGAGGAATTCAGTTCTTAGTTATCGGTTCCCGGTTCTCAGCGCAGCTTGAGTGTAGTCAGGGCGAAAAGGGCGAACACTAGTGAGGCGATCCAGAAGCGCACAATGATTTTCGACTCTGACCAGCCCAGTAGTTCGAAATGATGGTGAATCGGGGCCATTTTGAAAATACGTTTTTTTCGCAGCTTGTAAGAACCCACCTGTAGGATCACGGACAAGGCTTCAACCACAAACACCCCGCCAATAAAAGGAAGGAGCAGTTCCTGCTTGATCATCACCGCGACAGTTCCAATCGCGCCGCCCAGCGCCAGTGAACCGACGTCCCCCATAAATATTTGTGCCGGATGCGCGTTGTACCAAAGAAAACCAATCGACGCTCCCACCATGGCCCCGCAAAAGATGGTCAATTCCCCAATCTGCGGCATACGTGGCATGTCCAGGTAGGTGGCAAACGTCGCATGCCCGCTGATATAAGTAAGGACCGTAAGCGCGCCGCCTGCGATGATGGTGCAACCGATCGCCAGCCCATCCAGCCCGTCCGTCAGATTCACTGCATTGCTCGACCCGTAGAGAACCAGGACCACAAAACCGAGAAAAGGAAGAAAGGCCAAAGGCCACAGGTGAGGGTTCTGTTCCAGATGTTGCAGCACCAGGTCCGGACGGAACTGCTTGAAGAAGGGAACGATCAGCTTGGTCGAGTACAAACCGTAATTTTGCATGGCAATCAGGGCGGCGGCTACGCCCAGGCTGGCGCCGATCTGGAACCCCGATTTTGCCCGTGCGGTCAAACCAAGATTGCGCCGTTGAACGATTTTGATGTAGTCGTCGGCAAAACCAATCGCTCCAAATGCGCACAAGGAAAATACCGCCAGCCACACGAAACGGTTGCTCAGGTCCGCCCAAAGTAATGTGGGGACCACGATCGAAATGACAATCAGCAGGCCGCCCATAGTAGGCGTTCCCGCTTTTTTCTGGTGGGCTTTCGGTCCTTCTTCGCGGATGTACTGGCCGATCTGGAATTCCTGCAACCTGCGGATGACAAGCGGCCCAATGACCAGCGCGGTGAACAAGGCGGTAAGACTGGCGAACGCAGTGCGAAACGTAAGGTATCGAAAAATACGGAAGGGCGGAAAAATATGAAACAGCTTCAGATACAGCAGCCAATAGAGCAATCCGCCTCCCTTTATTCCGCCGCTGGCCGGTGATCGACTAGTGGCCAGCGGCTGAAGCCTGTTTCCACTTCTCCAAAGCCTGCTCCAGCTTTACCCCGCGCGAAGCTTTGAGCAAGACGATATCGCCCGCTTTCGCCTCCCGCGCCAGCCACTCCCCGGCTTCTTCCGCTGTAGTCACAAACTCCGCGCGAACGCCTGATTTCGCAGCGGTCTCCACCATTTGTTGCGCGAGTCCGCGAACGCCTAACAGTACATCGATCTTCTGCTCCGCTATGTAACTGCCGGCGCGCCGGTGCATCTCCGCCCCGGCCGGCCCCAGTTCCAGCATTTCGCCCGCCACCACAATCCGCCTGCGTGCCGGCATGCCGGCCAGCGCGCTCACCATGGACTCCAGGGCTTTCGGATTTGAATTGTAGCAATCGTTGATGACGGTGATGTTATCCACCTTGACGACCTGTCCGCGCTTGTCCGACGGAGTAAGAGTTGCCAAGGCTTTCGCTGCTTCAGATGGGGTAATGCAGCGCTCCACCGCCACCGCCACCGCCGCCAAAGCGTTGTAAATGTTGTGCGCGCCGACCAGCGGTAAAGTCACGTTTTCGCGATTTCCCCCGGCCATCAGCTCGAACGTGGATCCCTCTGGTCCGCGAGATTCTATGTGCTCGGCCCAAACATCCGCCGAAGGGCGAAAACCGTATCTGACTACTTTGCCGTGAAAGTCGCGTCCGAATTGGGAGACGTATTCATCGTCTGCGTTGAGGACCGCGGTGCCGCCCATGGGTAGAGACGCGACCAATTCATATTTGGCGCGCGCGATGTCCGCCACCGAGTGAAAGAATTCCAAATGGACCGCGGCAACGTTGGTGACCACGCCAATATTGGGCTGGGCGATTTTTGCCAACGCCGCGATTTCTCCCGCATGCGACATGCCCATTTCGATCACGGCGGTGTCGTGCTCGGGTTGTAGCTTAAGCAGCATAAGAGGGAGTCCAAAGTGGTTGTTGAAATTCCCTTCGGACTTTAATACCCGGAATTTTGTGGACAGAAGCTGAGCAACCGCGTCTTTCGTGGTCGTCTTACCCGCCGATCCGGTGACCCCCACAAGCGGTTTTCCCCACAACCGCCGGACCGCCGTGGCCAGATTTTGCAATGCAACCAGAGTGTCATCGACAATCAACAACTGTGATTTGCTGGAATAGCGCGCCAATTGGTTCTTTTGGACCACCGCCGCCACAGCTTTTTTCCCCAGGGCTTGCTCCACATAGTCGTGCCCATCGAGACGCTCGCCCTTGACCGCAAAAAAGATTTCACCCGCTTGGATCGTGCGTGAGTCAATCGAGTAGCCGGAAGCGACCGGCTGCGGTCCGAACTCTCCCGTAGCGGAGGTAAACCCGGCTATGCGTGACAGAGTCAGCTTCATAAGGTTCTGCGGCCCTAAGCGCCCACTGCATTGCCGTATCCCGCATCGCGCAGCGCTTGTTGCGCGACTTGAACGTCATCAAACGGGATAGTGCCATCCCGCGATATTTGTACCTGCTCGTGTCCTTTTCCTGCCAGCAGAACGATGTCTCCCGGCTTGGCCTCGCCAATTGCCATTGCGATGGCTGCCTTGCGGTCCGGTTCTGTTTTGTATTTTGCGTTGGAACGCTGTAACCCAACCAGCGCGTCGTTGATGATTGCTATTGGATCTTCGCCGCGGGGGTTATCGGAGGTCAAGATTACGAAATCGCTGCCCTTGCCGGCTGCTTCTCCCATCAAAGGGCGTTTGCTGCGGTCGCGGTCGCCACCGCAGCCGAAAACCGTGATCACTCGCCCTTTTTGTCCGGCCTGCCGCACAAACTCGTTGGCTAAAGACGTTAAGTTTCGCAGAGCATCGTCGGTATGAGCATAATCTACAACTAGCGTAAACGGTTGTTTGCAGTCTACGCGCTCAAAGCGTCCCGGCACGCGCGTCAACTCCGCAATGCCCTTGGAGATTGCCTCGCTTCCGCAATTCTGCGCATAGGCGGCCGCAGCCGCCGCCAGTATGTTGTACACGTTCACCTTGCCGATCATCGGGGAAAATACAGGGACGATTTCCTTGGGTGTCACCAGCTCGAACCGCGTTCCGCGTGAAGTGATCTCTACTTGGTCCGCCCGAAAATCTCCCTTGGCCCATCCATAGGTGAGAATTTCCGAGCCCCGCTGCCGGCCCACCTCCACCAGCTTTCTTCCATATTCATCGTCTACATTAAGCACTGCTGCCCGTGGTGGCTCAGTTCCGCACCCCTCAAACAAAATGCGCTTGGAAGCGAAATATTCTTCCATGGTGTGGTGGTAATCGAGATGGTCGCGAGTGAGATTGGTGAAGATGGCGGCGCTGAAGGGAATTCCATAAACGCGCTGTTGCGCCAAAGCATGCGAGGAAACCTCCATTACTGCCTGCGTGGCTCCCTGACCCAGCGCCTCATGGAAGATCTGGTTCAGTTCGAGTGCCTCGGGGGTTGTATGCGGTGCAGGTAAGATCTTGCCGGCGACGTGGTATTCAATCGTCCCTACCAGCGCGCTCTTGCGTCCGGCAGCGCTAAAAATGGATTCAACCAGGTAAGCGGTTGTGCTCTTCCCGTTCGTTCCGGTGACTCCAACCACAGATAACCGCTCCGCCGGCCTCTTGTAGAAATTTGCGCTTAGGCGGGCCAGCGCCCGTCTGCCGTGCGGGACCTGTGCCCAGGCAACTCCTTGGCGCGGTTTTTCGCTGGCCGAGTCGCTTACAACCGCGACACTCCCGGCTGCGATCGCCTTATCGATAAATTGATTGCCATCACTGGACTCCCCTCGCATGGCAACGAAAGCGTCCCCCGGCTTCACGCGGCGCGAGTCATACTCAAGCCCGCTCACGTCCGGGTCCCCGCTTTGGGCGAGGACTTCCGCGCCGTACAGGAGTTGTTGGAAGGTCATCGCACTGAATTATAGAGTGTGGCAGTGTAAGGACAACCGCCCTCGGCCGTCCAGGGAGCTTTAGCTCCAATCGCGGATGCAATTTGTTTAGCGCCCAAACCGTACCACCACCCGCGATCCTGCGGCGACATGTGAGCCCGCGGCCGGCGATTGGTCCATACCCAAGCCACTACCCACGATATCAAGGTCGAGACTGTTTTCTTCCGCAAGTTCAACCGCCGCGCGCACACTCTTGCCGGAGAAAGAGGGAACCACAATGCCTCCCTGCTCCACGTCCAGAACCACAGTTCCGGCCAGGGGTTGAACAGAAGAAGTTTGAGAAAGTGTCTTGTCGGCCAGTGGCTTTGAGTCCCGCGCAACTGGAGTAGGAGAGCTCTCATACTGATGCAAAGCAGCCTGCACTACTCCACCCGGCTCCGTCGAGGGCCTGGCGTCTGGAGCGGGCGCCGGTTCTGCAATGCTGGCAGCGGCGTCGTTCGGATCGATTGGATCTCCCAGCCGGTCCGGCGACCCCTCTTCCGTATCTTTTTCCGTGATGTGTCTTTCCGCCAGGAGTACCTGGCGGCTGGCCGGCAGTTCGACGTCATGCGGCGTGTGCAGGTATTCAAGCACCGGCTGGGCGACGCGCTGAAAAATCGGCGCGCCCACCATTCCTCCATGATGCTCGCCTTCCGGGGAATCCAGGACCACCACCACCGTAATGGCTGGGCTGTTGACCGGCGCGAATCCCGCGAACGATGCGATGTATTGCGTGCGCGAATACATTTTTTTTGCGCGGTCGAATTTTTGCGCGGTACCCGTTTTCCCCGCCGAACTATAACCTTCGAGGATCGCTTTCTTCGCCGTGCCGTGCAACACCACGCCTTGCAGCATCTGCTTCATCTGCGCCGCGGTCATCGTGGAGATCACCCGGCGCTCTTCCGCGGAATGGAACGCAATGGTCTGAGGAGCGCTTTGCGGTGGCGTGACCCCGGCGACAATCCGCGGCGCGACCCAAACCCCATCGTTGGCAATGGTCGAAACCATCGCTGCCAATTGTAGCGGTGTGACTCCAATTTCCTGCCCCATGGAAATGGCGCCGATCGACACCTTGGACCAGTCGCTGGCCGGTTTTGCCAGGCCGCGCGTTTCATAGGGAAGCTCGATCCCAGTCCGCGTTCCAAAGCCGAATCCGTGAATGTATTTGTAGAAACGATCGTTTCCCAGCCGGAGCG
Source organism: uncultured Acidobacteriaceae bacterium (assembly GCA_964514735.1). Lineage (GTDB taxonomy): Bacteria > Acidobacteriota > Terriglobia > Terriglobales > Acidobacteriaceae > CAWBXL01. Next base: position 6,799 of record CAZETZ010000156.1, read on the forward strand.
CGATTTTGATCGCGCCCACGTCGCTGGATTTTGCCAGAATGTCGGACACCGACAACATGCCGTAGGGCTTCCAATCGTGGATCTTCAGGCCATTCACAACAATCGATCCCATCTGGCAATCGAACACTTCCTCGGGGCGGGTCAGTTTTTCTTCCAGAGCGGCCGCGATGGTGACGATCTTGAAAGTTGATCCCGGCTCATATACGTCGCTGACCGCGTGATTGATCAATTTGTTGGAAGTAATTTCCCGCGGAACATTGGGATTGAACGTGGGCCAGTTTGCCAGCGCCAAGATCTCGCCGGTATGCGGATTTTCCACCACGATGGTGCCGGCTTCCGCATGAGTTTCCTTGATCGCAGTGTCCAATTCGCGTTCGGCGATGTACTGGATTTGCTGGTCCATGGTGAGGACGACATTGTCCCCCGGATCGGGTTGCTTCTCCACGCTGGCGAAGTCTTTGCGCCGGGCGTCCACCGAAACCGAAATACGTCCGGGTTCTCCACGCAGTCGCTGTTTGAACTGGCGTTCAATTCCGCTCAGCCCGCGGTCGTCCATTCCCGCGTAACCGAGTACCTGCGCCGCCAGCTCCCGCTTGGGGTAAAAGCGCCGGGACTCCTTTTGGAAATAAATGCCGCGAAGATTGAGCGCCCGGATGCGGTCGGCAGTTTCAGCATCGGTCTTGCGGGCGATCCAGCAGAAGCTCTTCGAGGCGGCGCAGCGCGCCAGGATTTCATGCGCATCTTCGTGGGTGATGTGACTGATCAGGGAAACGGCATTCGTCAAGTCCATTTGCTCGCTGGGCACGGCAAACACCGAGTCCACCGAAACTGACATGGCTAGCTCGTGCCCCGTCCGATCGTAAATGATTCCCCGCTTGGCGGAGAGTTCGAGCGAGCGCTGCTGTTGATGTTGCGCGCGCTCGACAAAATCTCCATAGCGAAAAATTTGCAGGTAGACCAGGCGAACACAAATGGCGCAGCACCAGAGGACCAGGACCACGCCGAGAAGATAGAGGCGGCGTGTGTTGCTGGCGCGCGATGGGATGGCTTTCATAAGATTTTTCTGTGGAAGTTCCTCCGTGTAACTCTGTGCCCTCTGTGGTTAAAGGTTCAAAAACTAACCACGGAGATCACAGAGTCCCACAGAGGAACTTCCACAGAGAAAAACTTGGCGGCCCGCTGAACCAGCGAAAGCCGCCATTGAACCTGATTGTCGAGCTTCGCTCGACGTGACGGAATGAATCCCGTCTCTACACGTTTTTGTTACCGTTGCGAGATCACCGATACCGGCGTGATGCTGGCCATCACCGGCATATCGTTCTGCGGCGCCGCGGAATCCATACGAATTACCTGTCCCGCTGCCGGAGTCTGCAAGCCCATCTTGCGGGCCAGCGCGTCAATGCGCTCCGGATCGCGCAGCGTGGCTTCTTCTAGCCGCAACGTATGATCTGCTTCGATCAGTTCGTTACGCTGCGTGCGAAGGGCTTCGATCCTGGAACCATACCCCATGGCCTTGAAATGCTTCCAGGCGAAAGTCATCACCCAGTCGACCGCCATCGAGCATATGCGCAATCC
>CAZETZ010000157.1:0-8246 GCA_964514735.1 uncultured Acidobacteriaceae bacterium
GGCCCGGCTACTACACAGTCAGCGTCTACGAAGTGCATCACGGGAACGAGTACAACGCCATACGCAATGCCACGGCGCTGATTGATATCTCTCCGCTCTACAAGTATCTGATTACCGGCAAAGATGCGACCAAGCTCGTGAACCGCATCATCACGCGCGACATCAATAAAGTAAAAGTTGGACAGGTCATTTACTGCTGCTGGTGTGACGAGCAGGGCAAAGTCATCGACGATGGCACCATTACTCGTCTTGAAGAAAATAAATACCGCTGGACTGCCGCCGATCCCAGCCTGCGCTGGTTCCGCCAGAATGGGTTGAACATGGATGTGCAGGTCGAGGACATCTCCGAAAAAATTGCCGCACTCGCTCTGCAAGGACCAACCTCGGGCAAGCTGTTAAAGACTGTTGCTGAGGCCGATGTCGCCAATCTGAAATATTTCCGTGTGACCAGCGGAAAGATTGCCGGCGTGCCGGTGGACATCTCACGCACTGGATATACCGGAGATCTTGGTTACGAAATATGGGTGCCTTGGAATGATGCGGTGAAAGTCTGGGATGCGCTCACGGAAAAGGGCAAGCATTTCGACCTGCATGCGGCGGGAATGTTGGCGCTCGATGTGGCCCGTGTGGAAGCTGGACTGCTGCTGATCGAAGTGGATTACAGCAGCAGCAAGAAAGCGCTCATTCCTTCGCAGAAATTTTCGCCGTATGAGCTTGGCTTCGCCAAAATGGTGCATCTGGAGAAGGAAAACTTCATTGGACGTTCGGCGTTGCTGCAAGATCAGAAGAACGGCGTGGCGCGGCAACTGGTGGGACTGGAAATTGATTGGACCGAAGTCGAAGCCCGCTACGAAAAATTTGGGCTCACCCCGGCGGCCCCCAGCCAGGCCTCGCGCGCCCCTGTGCCGGTTTACTCGGACGGTAAACAGGTCGGCAAAGCCACTACCACTACCTGGTCTCCGGTACTCAAAAAGATGATCGCTTTGGCCAGCGTGGAGACCGCACACTCAACCCTGAACAACAAATTGCAGCTGGAAATCACGATCGAAGCCGTGCGGCAGAGTGTGACCGCTAGGGTGGTCAAGCTGCCATTTTTCAATCCGGCGAGGAAGACGGCCGTACCGGTATAACCCTTTAAGTGGAAGCTCGGGCTTTTCGCTTCCCTGGCCAGTAAATCCACGTTCCGATTCCCAACAGGACGATGGTTGATCCTGTGACTTTGGCGATTGCGAGCAGTTTATGGGGACCATCGGGGTCTGGTATGAGCGACAGAAAGATGGCCAGGGTTGTGACTAAAAGCCCGACAGTCGCGATGAGCCGTCCTCCCCACTTTCCTCCGCCGGTCCGGATTACATCTTCTCCGGCGGGCTGGCCCTGAAGCTTCAGCATGGCGGCAAACAAGAAGAGATAAGGAATGAAGTATGTGATTACCCCGATGGTAACCAGCACGTCGTAGGCGCCTTTCACGCTGTCCATGAATTGTCCGAGCAGAAGAAAGACTGCACCGACGCTGGCTTCAACGATCAGGGCCACCCAGGGGGTACGCCAGCGGGGATGCAGTTTTGCAAAGGCAGGCGGGAGCATGCGGTCGAGGCCGGCCACGAACGGCAGCCTTGCCGTCGCAGCTAAAAACGCACTCACCGCGGCAATGCTGCTCAGAGCAATCAGAAAAGCCGTGACCGGCACAACGCCGGTGAACCCGACCCGCTCGGCGGTCCGGGCAACAGCCTGCATCAGGCCTTGCAGATGGCTGACTTCTCCGGCAGGCAACGCTAGCAAGACGCCGAGCGTTCCCAGCACGTAGCACACTGCCACGGTAAAACCACCTGCAAGCAGGGCCGCGGGCACGGTACGCCTGGTCCTCTTGATCTCCGCTCCCATGAAGGACGCGCTCTCCGATCCGCCAAAGGCAAAGATCAGGAGCGACCAGAACATCATGTCCTTGAAGTGAAAACTGGGGGAAATGGAAGGAGGGGCGAAAGAAGTTGCCGGGCCAAAGCGGCGCCAGGCGAGAACGCCCATGACAAGAATTATGGCCGCGGGAATCCACATGGCGATCGCTCCCGCATCATGCAGCCAGCGGCCCGCGCTTAGACCCGCCAGGTTGATCCACGTGATGAGCCCCAACGTGATGAGGGAAAAGACGGCGTAATAGCCTGCGTGATGGGAAAGGTGTCCCCACGAACCATAGCGGATGTAGAGCGCGTTGCCGGCGGCGAAATAGAGCGCGGCTGGCAGATACGGGAAATAGCTGGCCCAGTAAACCCAGCCGCAAAGAAATCCGGGGAACTCGCCAAAGGCTTGCTTGGTCCAGACGTAAAGTCCGCCTTCGCCGGGAAAACGTGAAGACAATTCGATGACTGAGAGCGCCAGGGGAACATAAAAAAACAGCCAGGCTGCCAGCCAAACCACGATGGCGCTGGGTCCTGCGCTGGCCGCGGATGCGATCCAACGCAGGCTGATGCCGGTGACCACGTAAAAAAGGAACAGATCGCGGAAGCCCAGAACACGCCTGGGGGAGTTGGGGGCAACGGCAGCTACCGGGGAGGTTGGGGCCATTATGTAATTTCAGCGTAGGCAGAGGCCAATAAATCCGGCCCTTCGAGGAATTTTCCATGGCATTCCGTGCATAACCATTCGAAGCCGTTGGTGTACCCCACGCCGTGGGCAACGTCCTCCGCGCTCTCGAATAATTCCCACCGGCAGATGGCGCAATGGTCTTTTTTCCAGCCATTCTTGACGAGCTCGAAATTTTCCGGGTCCGCCGCCAGTAAAAGGTCGAAGGAAAAAGTGCGTCCCTTTTTTGCAATCACAATGTCCCGAGGCCCCCAGGAACGCTTTTGCCAGTGCCAGGGATATTCGCGGAGCCTCCAAACTACGGACTGGACATAATCAAGCTTCCACTTCGATCCATGGATTTCCACCATTTCCGCGGCACGCGCTCGCATCGTTTTTCTGAGAAGGGCAAATTGATTGACAGACCCCAGATGACGGTCCGGCTTCTTCGCGATTTGGGTTCGCATCTCCGGCAGTTTCGAGTTGTACTGCTGGAGTAACTGCGCGGAAAAGGACTTCTCTGTTCTCAGCAACCCAAGCAGCAGGTGTTCGGTCCCAATATGCTTGTCACCCAACCCGTCCGCCTCGTCCGCGGCAAATATGAGGACCCGCTTTGCTTCATCGCTCAGTGGCAAATCCACCGATGTGGAGGTTTTCGGGGGTATTGCGCCGCGATCTTCAATCTTTTTACGGACGGCGCCCTGAGTGAGTTCCGGCACTAGATTGTTGAGAGTGACCGGGTCTTCGCGAAGGAGGCCGAGCAAGACATGTTCCGCTTCGATGAGGGGAGACCCAAACTGGCTGGCTTCATAGCGGGCAAAAAAGATCGCTCGCCGCGCGTTCTCGGTATATCGTTCGAACATCTGTTACTCCACTGCCACAGCTTTCTTCACACTGCGTTTCCAATACAAATACCACGGGACCCCGACCAGCACGATGAGCGTCCCAATCAGGGCTTCGGTTGGCCGCGTCACAATGGTATTCAGAGTCCATGCGCCACTGATCAGGACGTACAACGCCGGCAACCAGGGATATCCGGCGCAACGATACGGGCGTGGAACATCGGGGCGCTTCCACCGCAGAATGAACATGGCCACGACCGTAAGCGTGTAGGACAGCACCATCATGAACATCACGTAGGTGTAAAGCTGATCGTAGTGCGCGCTCAGTGTCAGCAACGCCGCCCAGACTGCCTGCCCGATCAGGCTGAACGCCGGCGTGCGCCATTTGGGATGGATTTGCGCCATGCGCTGGAAAAAGATTCCATGCTGCGCCATGGCCATATAGACGCGCGCGCCGGAAAGGGTGCAGGTCGCGGCTGCGCTGAAACAGGAGAGCGCGATCATGGCGGAAAGCCAAACCGCAGCCGCAGGAGAAAACAACACCGCCGCCGCGGCATGCGCGATGGTATCGTGCCGCGCGATTTCGGAAGCCGGCAGAGCGTACAGATAAGCCACGTTCATGGCGAGATAAATCGCCGCCACCGCCATTACACCCCAGAACATGGACCTGGCTACATTGCGGCGCGGATCTTTGACTTCTCCCGCCACCCAGGTGACGTACACCCATCCGTCGTAGGCCCAGAAGACGGCGATCAGGGCAACGCCCAAAGCGGAAATGAGCTGGCCCACGCTCATTCCCATGGTGAAGCCGCCCGCGGTGGCGGCGTGGAAGTGCGACCAGTCCCCTTTGCCGAAGGCCAGCCCTAAGACCACAAATGCAGCCATTGCGGCGAATTTTGTCCAGGTGGAAATATTTTGTAGCAACGCCCCCCAGCGCAGCCCGACAACGTTCACATACGTGAGCAACACGATCAGCAACAAACCAAACAAGTGGGCGCGGGTCAGGACGACAGCGGCTGTTCCCCACGAAAAATGGCCGGCCGCCAGCGCCGGCCAGGGCACATTCACATTGGCTATTACATGTTCTTGGGACAACACAGGAAAAACTTGCCCCGTGTATGCGGCTGACGCCACCGCCAAGGCCGCAATCGTGCCGCCGTTGCTTACGGTGAATAACATCCAACCATAAAGAAATGCGACCAGGTCCCCATAAGCTTCGCGCAGGTAGACATACTGTCCGCCGGAGTCCGGGAACATCGACCCCAATTCCGCAAATGCGGCACAGGCGAACCAGGAAATTGCCGCGCCCAAGACCCAGATGAGCAGGAACATCCGCGGGTTGGGTAAGGGGCCGGCGATGTCTTTCGCGGTAAGGAAAATGGATGAGCCGATAATTCCGCTCACCAGTAACAAGACCGCATCCAGTAGGGAAAGACCGCGAACTAACGTAGGTTTCGATTCGGACGGCTGCTCGGGAACAGACTGCGGCCTGGATTCCATCTAGCCGATCCCCAATTCATCGGGGGATTCCAGCGGCGTCCCGCAGCGGCGGCAGATGACGGCGGAACAGTCTCCGCAGGTCAGCGGATCGGTGACTTCCTCGCCGCATCGCGGGCAATACAGCAATTCCGGCTGGGACGGAGCCTGGGGCTCTGGAGACATGGGGAAAGGAAATGTAGCATAGTTAAGGTGCGTTCTGAGAACTGACACCCGAGGACCGAGAACTGACATGCCCAACCCGTCCCCCGACGAAAAATTACAACTCGAATTCAACCGCTGGGCCGAACAAGGCGAAGGCGAGAAGATGGAGCGCCATCACCTCGATATCACGGAGAAAACCATTCGCTTGATGGAGCTGCGCCCCGGCGAGCGTGTGCTGGACTTGGGCTGCGGCTCGGGATGGGCCACGCGGCTGTTGGCGCGGTTGGTGTCCGACGGGCCGGAGGGATTTGGCCAGGTCGTAGGAATAGATGTTTCGGATGAAATGATCCGCCAAGCGCGGGCTGTGTCAAAGGATTTTGAGAACATTCTGTATGTCTGGGGATCGGCGCAACAGATTCCCTGGGAAGAAAACTTCTTTGACAAAATGCTGTCGGTGGAGTCGTTTTACTACTATGCCGATCAGGACCGGGCTTTGTCTGAATTATTTCGCGTGATGGCCCCGCACGGGCGGATGTTCATTCTCATCAACCTCTACAAAGACAATCCTTATTCCCTGCAATGGGTGGACAAGCTGAAAGTTCCGGTGCAGGTGCGCTCGGCGGCGGAGTATGTAGAGTTGCTTAAGAAACATGCTTTCGAGAATGTGGAAGCCCGGCAGATTCCCGACGACACGCCGACGCCGGACGATTACAAAACAAAATCGTTCCACAGTCTGGACGATTTGCGCGCCTTCAAACGGACGGGGGCTTTGTTGTTGATGGCTACCAAACCCGATCTGCGAACTCCAGCGCCTGCCTACACGATCTATTAGCGGGCGAATGGAGCGACGCAGTTTACGGCATACGCTTGTCTCACGTTTTAGAATGATGTGGGGAGAACGAAATGGAGAACTGGAAGAAAGCACTGATCGCAGGTTCTGCCGCAGGCAGCGCAATCATGTTTCTGAAGAAGAAACCGGGTGCGGGAATCTTGCTGGCGGGGGTGGGCCTGGTGACGGTTGCGACGGAATACCCTGAGCAGTTCACCAAAGTCCGGCGTGCTCTGCCGGATTATTTCAGCCGCGGGATGCGGCTGGCGGAGTTTGCCTCCCGGGCCAGCAAGCGGATTGCGGAATTTGCTCAGAGTCGCGGGCGGGATGTTTGGGATGAAATCAGTTCTTAGTTCGCAGTTCCCGGTTCTCAGTTGTCGATGCCCAACTGCTTGCGGGCGTCGGGGCTCAGGCGTTCGGGGGTCCATGCCGGGTCCCAGACCACATTTACTTGGGCAGTGCGTACGCCCGGTAATTGTTCTATGCGAGCTTTCACCTGTTCGCCGATGGTCACGTGAGCTGGGCATCCCTGGGACGTCAAAGTCAAGTCCACCGACACGTCTTGTTTTTCTTCCGGAGCTGGCTCGAAACGAACGCCATAAATTAGCCCCAGATCCACAATATTCACCGGGATCTCCGGGTCGTAGACCTGCTTTAACGCGCTCATCACGTCGCTTTCAGTCACGGTTGCCATTTTAAGTCTCCTGCCCAAGTTTACCAACTCTGTTAAGGTACAGCCATGAGCCCGGAGACTACAAAAAAGATTCAGTTGATGCTGGCGGCGGGGATCGCGGTCGCCGCCCTCCGCACCGGATACATTTTTTATGAGCGCCATCAGGAAAATGCTCCGGTTGTAAAGCAGGAACAGCCGCTTCGGGCGGATTACTACGTTACCCCCAAGAAGCTTCATCCCTATGATTTGAAGTCAGCCGCGGAGTTGACGCGGCAGCCGGTTTGGGTGAGAGAGGGCTATCGGTTTACCTACTACCCTTACAACATCGCGAGCAAGCGCGCGGATTTTACGCACGAAGCGGGAACGCTTGGCCCGATTGAGAAACTGGCGATTAAGGATGTAGTCACCGACATTACTCCGGGAAGGTCCGACCAGAGGCAAGTCATGGCAATCTTCCAAAAGGAAGGCCAGAACTATGCTTTCCCCATCGGTTTTGTGCAGGCGGAAAACTACACCATTTACTCCGATGACATGCTGTTTGTCCAGGACCCACGAGAACTCTACAAGCACTGGCCCGCGGAAGTGTGGGATGCAATCTCCAAGCACGAGGTCCGTCCGGGCATGAACCAGTTGCAAGCCGATTTTTCCGTCGGGATGGGCTCACCCGACAATTTGCACGATCCTGACAACCGCACCGTGACCTACTCCAACCAGGGGAAACCGCTCGTTGTCGTCTATGAGAATGACCGTGCGGTCGAAGTGAAACCGGGTAGTTAATCCGGTTCACTTGATTTTCGGCGAATGCTCGTCGGCTGCCTTCTCCTCGTCGGCGTGAATGTCACTGTGCTCGTCGGCAAAGAAGGAGCGGTGCTCGGCGTTCAATTCCTTAGGAGTCAAAGTCAGTTCGAAGCCGTCTTTTTCGGATTTGAAACCGACGGCGTAGTCTCCGCGGTCGGGGTTCGCCATCCGCCGGGTGAAAGAACCGGTGTGCACCAGAGCGAGCAGCGAAGTCGCGTAGTGATCGTTCTTCTTCTTGTACTCCTTCTGGGCACGGAGGACCGTCCGCATGTAGCCGAGGGCCTTTGCTTCCGATTCCGAGCGCGCCGGGTCGCCAGGAAACTTCGCCTGATAGGCGGGTTGCTGGGGCGCGGGCGTTGGCGAAGTATCGGGTGTCTGCTGCGAGGTCGCGGGCGGCGGAGTGGGGGCCGCTTGCGGGGCGTCCGCAGTTTGCGCAGCCACACTCAGCGAAATCGCCAACCAAAATGCCGCGGTCCCTGCGATTTGCCGCGCTTTTGCCCTTCCCAAAGCCGTTTTCATAGGGTTCCTCTCATGTTACTGGCGTAATCGTATATGTATTCCCGAGTCTTTCAATCTAAACACAAATCCATTTATGCTTGACCGCAAGACTAGCAACATAGGATGCCTATGAAGGCTGCTACGGCCAGAAAACCGCTGATACGTATTGCCGTCGTGGAGAGTGATCCACTACGGTTTGTTGGCTTTCGAGCCCTTTTCGATGCTGAAACCGACTTCGAGTTGATCTCGGCTTCACTTGCCGATATTAACGGACAACAAAACGTCGACCTCATTCTTCTCGGCAACCGTAACGGCCAAAACCTGTTCGACACAATGGCCAGCCTGAAAGCGGCTCGGCCCGACCTCCGCATTATCGTAACTGGTTCCGGCATGGACGAGGAAACCATCC
>CAZETZ010000158.1:0-5686 GCA_964514735.1 uncultured Acidobacteriaceae bacterium
GCATGCTTGCGCAAACTTTCCGATTGCGTGAACTCAGTTAGTAAACCCCACGCCGCCGCGCGATCATTCATGTTTTTTTCCCTGTTTCATAGGGTTTCGCCGGGTCACTTCAGTTTCTCATCGGCATTTTTGTCCTCTGCCGACGAGATTTTTCTTGACATTATCAGCGCAGTCCCGCAAATTACCCTGAGGTTTGGAACCGACTCAGTTGGTTTCAGAATGCTGGCTTCGGTAGGTCGCGCTACAGAAGCTTCGCGGATTATAAAGGCACGGCTTACCAGCCTGGCCCTCCCGTTTTCAAGCATTCTAGCCGCTCGATTCCAAGGGAAGCCCTGCTCTGGCCTGCTCCCAACCTAGAATGGCCACAACTCTTGCCCCGGTTGACTCGCGGGAAGTCGTCCGCTGTGATCGCTGCCTGCTGGTTCAGTTCCGTACGTCAAATAATAATTGCCGCCGCTGCCACGGCTCTTTGGATGAGGACGAGCCTGAAGTAGTCGCCCCCATGCCTGAGCCGGCGATGATGCCGTCGCACAGCAACGGGCGCGGACACTTGAACCTCGCGGCCTCCATCCGCTCACTGCGCCTGCGCAACGGACTCAGCCAGCGGCAACTGGCCGCACGCATGTCTGTGCCGCGGACGTATGTATCAAAAATTGAAAATGAAAAGGCGACTCCAACTCTTTCTTCGCTGGAGCGGCTGGCGCGTGCGTTAGAAGTCGCCGTGCCGGACCTGCTTACTGGTGGGGAACGGAACCGCCAGGAAGAAATCCGCGACCTGATGAAGGACGAATTTGTCGCGGAGATGATTCCATTTGTATCGCAGCTGAATGGCATGCAGATGTCGAGCATCTTGACGCAGGTCAGGGACCTGACTCTGCGGCCGCGCAGAAGCGCGTAGTGTAGGGCGGACACTCATGTCCGCCCAAACTAGCCAGGATTACGAATGCAAGGGTTGTCCCCATGCATTCATGGCGCTGCATGCAGAGCGGGCAGGAGTGCCCGCTCTCCATAGAACAAGTTTTATCCGGGCAACCAGCCAACACTGACGCCGGGGTCCACAAGACCCCGGCTTTTTTGTCCGCCGAGGCTCGGGTAGAATGTAAAACCGCAGGCGAATCCGGGCGGCAAGCCCCGAACGAGGTCAAACTTTGGCCACCACTTCCAGCGCATTGAAGCAAGCTCCGCAGCTCCCCAAGCACAAAGTGAAAATCAAAAAGCTGAACCAGCGTTCCTGCAACGAGAAGAACGAAAAGGGCAAGTTTTGCGGCGGACATCTGAAGCGCTGGTTCTACACCGATGACGTGATCGAGCAAGCCTGCGGGGACGTGGAAAAAGCCTGGGGCAAAGACGCCGAGGTTTACCGCTGCGAGCACTGCAAGACCCTGTACCTGCCGAATGCGGAGGAAGCGGGTGGTATGAGCGTCGCCGGGCAAGGGCAGATCTCCGTATTCGGCCTGACTTTGCCGGGGAAATCGTAGAATTTCTGGGCCTCCGTGAAAGCTTCCGAACTCATCTACGACTGGAACCAGCAAGACCTCGCGCCACTCAAGCCTTCGAAACCGGTCCTTCTCAATGATGAAACGCTGCGCGACGGGTTGCAGTCGCCCTCAGTGCGCGATCCTTCCATCACGGAAAAAATTCAAATTCTCCATCTAATGGAGGAGCTGGGAATTCAGTCGCTCGACTTAGGGCTGCCCGGAGCGGGGCCGCGCGCGGTCGAGCACGTCGAAGCTCTGGCCCGCGAGATCGCCGACAACAGGCTGAGGATCCAAGCCAACTGTGCGGCGCGCACTCACGAGAATGACATCCGCCCGATCGCGGAGATCGCGCAACGCACCGGCCTCGATATCACAGCTGCAACCTTTCTCGGCTCCAGCCCCATCCGCCGCCACATCGAAGGCTGGAGTGATGACTTTCTGTTGCAAACCACGGAGAAAGCCGTCAAGTACGCAATTTCTCTCGGCCTGCGAGTGCTTTACGTCACCGAGGACACGTCGCGCTGTGATCCGGCGATGGTGAAGCGTCTCTACTCCGCGGCGATCAACTGCGGCGCGCGCGCTATCGTGATCTGCGACACCGCTGGTCACGCCACGCCCGTGGGAGCCTATGCGCTGGTGAAGTTTGTGATTGACGAAGTCATCAAGCCCTGCGGTGAAAAAATCCGCGTGGACTGGCACGGCCACTGCGACCGCGGATTGGCGGTGGCAAATTCCATGGCAGCACTGATGGCGGGCGCAGACTGCGTCCACGCCTGCGCCTTGGGAATCGGCGAGCGGGTGGGGAACACGCAGATGGACCAGATGCTGGTGAACCTCAAACTCATGGGTATCGCTCCCTGGGACAAACAGGATTTGACCAAGCTGAAGGATTATTGCCAGGCGGTTTCGCGGGCCACCGGCGTCCACATTCCGCCCAACTATCCGGTAGTCGGGGAGGACGCATTCCGCACCGCAACCGGGGTCCATGCCGCGGCGGTGATTAAAGCGTTCAAGAAAAATGACGTGGAACTGGCCAATGCGGTCTACTCCGGCGTTCCTTCACAACTGTTCGGACTGGAGCAGATAATCGACATCGGGCCGATGAGCGGGAAATCCAACATCCTGTTCTGGCTGGAACGGCATGGGATGCGGGCCAGCGATGAACTTGTGGAACGGATCTACCACCGCGCCAAGTCTTCGGACCACACGCTTACCGACGACGAAATTCTGCAATGCGTGAAAGAGCGTTAAGCAGCCTTGGTAACCTCGTCAGGCCCGATGCTATCGCCCAAATGATTCCGCCAGAAAGGGCAACGAAGCAATTCCAGAAGTTGCCATGCCCTGAATCACGATGGCCCCCGGAATTCCCGCGTTGACCGGTTGAACGGTCGCCAATCCATTGCCATCCGAAATCCGCGTTACGTTTGCCGAACTCAGAATGACCGGCAGAGGATGGCGCCGGACATTGGTGTCCCCAATTGAAACACCCGAACCGCCGCCAGTATCACGCCCGATCGATAACTGGAAAGCCACACTCGCTCCGAGCACGGGATCTCCAACAGAGTCCAAAACACGCACCGTGACCGGTTGAAAGCTTTGCCCGGCAGCAGCAAACTGCAAAGTCCCGCTCACCGCTTCCAGGCGCAAGGACGATGGCGTCACCGCAAAGAGGTGAAAAATGCGGCAAGGACTGTTTTGAGGGCTGACGCAAGCGCTCACGTCGACTTCCGAAGCCATGGCTGCAAGGCGCAAAGTCACAGCCGCAATGCCGTTAGGGTTGGTGGGCGCGCTTGCGCTATTCAGCGCCCCAGCTCCTTGTGTAATGCTGTAATTCACCGTGCGGCCGGCCGCGCCCGTACCGTTGACCAAGACCTTGGCCGCCAGAGACACATCAAGCGTCGCGCCTTGGGCAATCCACAGCGAAGGCGTGCTGAGGGACAGATCGAGAGGGTTATTGCTCGCGAGGAGCGTGGCCTGGACCTGTTTTGCCGGCGAATACGAGGCAGGAGCCAACTGTGCCGTGATGATGATCGTTCCGGCCGCAAGTGGAGTCACACGAGTCGAAACTTCTCCGCTCTCATCACTCCAGACGGTGCAGGTTGTAGTATTGCCGCAAGCAGAAAATGCCACACTCGGGCTTGCGGTCCAAACCACGCTTGCTCCACTTACCGGAGTGACCCCATTGGCATCGAGCACCTGTACCCGTATAGGGTTTGGCGCCTCGCCCCCGCCAGGAGTGGACGGATTGGCGCCCGCCAGCAACTTGATGGTGTCATTCGGTCCGGCCCCATAGTTCAGGGCGCCAGTCATCACCGAGGTCGCTCCAGTCGCCGGATCAGTCAGAGTGATGTCGCGCGGCCCGTCCGGGTTCGCGGAAGCCGTCATCATCACTTGCCCGGCCGAAGTTCCCAACACCGTGGCACTCAATGGACCCACGGTGGCCTGGATATTGGAGCGGAAACCAAATCCACGGACCAGGAGTGCGCTGCCACCGCGCACGCTGGCGCGAGCTGGAAGCACCGAATCCGCATAAAAAACCCGGGCGTGATAGCGGAAGTCAGGCCGCCCATCCCCGCGAGCATCGGCGATACCAATGCGGAAATCTGTGGACGATAATAAATTTGCGTTGAGCCGGGTCATCCCCAGGACTGAGGTGTTGAGCGCCGCTGGCGTGGCAAGTGGCGCTGGCGTGTCGGGATTGGCCAGCGACCAAAGTCCAATCACAGGCAACGCTTTCGATTCGGTGGGAGCGCCGAGCGCATTCAGCGCCGTAACTTCGATCGACATCGAGCGGTTCGCCTGCCCGCTGAATCGGAAGTAGTCGGTATTGCCGTAGCCACTGAGGGTCCCCGTCCAATCGCCGCCTCCCGGAACCGGTAAGGGATTGGAGAAGCTTTGCACGCCAAACCAGTCCGGAACGTCCACCGCGCTCGTTGCCATCAGGATATCTTGCTGGAAATCGCCGCCTTTGTTGATGGTCACCGTCAAAGGATGCGGACTTCCGGAGGGCTGCACCTGCCAGGGCTGATAAGGGCCGACGGTCTGTGAAAGCAGCGGATCGACCGGTTCGACCGTGATCTGGTAGGAAGCCTTTGACGAGCCATCGGGAATTTCCAGTCCACTGAGTTCGAAATAGCCTTCCAGCGCCGGATCGTCCGACCCAAACCGGTCCAGCGGTAGCCCCAGGCTGTCGGTCAAGCCAGTGACCGGATTGCCGGCGTTTCCCTGGAACAGGAATCCGGTCACCGACGAGGCTACGAACGTCGAAGAAACAGCGCCGGTACTGGGATCAATCCAGCGCGCCAGCACGTTGACTCCCTGCATCGGTTGCGCAGGCTGTCCGAAAGCATCCACAAAGCGCACCGATCCCCGGAAGCTCACCGTGGCGCCCTGAAAGACCTGTTTCCCGGGGAAGCTGGCCAGGTTTTGCGCGGTAACCGGATAAAGCCTCGATAGGGCGGCGCGATCATCCATCTTGGGGAGATCCGGAGACGTATAGCACTTGGTGATGGGCACGCAGCCCACAGCGTCCACGGCGTGCATGATGGTGAAGCCGTTGTAGTCTTGCGGCGATGGGTTGAGGTTGGTCTGCGACCAACCCAGCCCGAGTACCCGCCCGAGAACCCGCACCAGGCGATATTTCACGTCAGGCAGTTGGGCGCTGGTGGACACGCAGTTGCCGTTCATGACCACCAAAGCGTGAGTGAAGTGCCCATCCGTGCCGAAATTATCCGGCCCGCCGAAGACGGCATTGGTGAAACAGGAATCGGCCGTGCCTGCGCCTTGTCCCAACAGGGCGTTGGTGACTTGTCCATCGCGGTCATAGACAATGGCCAGAGGCGTGGCCGTGCTTGCCGGCAGGATATCCGTAGGCATGGCGATCGAGCCGTCGGCGTTGAGGAAAACATTGGCTCCGCTGACGTCTTCGCCGAGTTGGCTAGCGCGCGTGGCAGTCACCGCTGCGGTTGGAATCGAAGTCCAGCGGGTGAAGGCGTCGGCCACAAAGGCATCTGCCGATGGGCCGGGCAGGACCGGGCTCAGATCACCCTGATCGGTGTAGTAATTGAGTGTTCCTCCGGCCCAGGTCAAGGGCGCGCCTTTGACACTGGGATCAAAGAAGCTGCTGCCGGCGACGTACGCCGGACCACCTGCATAGATCGGCCCCGCAGTAAAAATGAGAAGTAAAACTGTACCCAGCGGGCGGAGCA
>CAZETZ010000158.1:5786-8095 GCA_964514735.1 uncultured Acidobacteriaceae bacterium
TAGATCGGCCCCGCAGTAAAAATGAGAAGTAAAACTGTACCCAGCGGGCGGAGCATCGTTAGTACCTCACCTGGCGAATCGCGCGAAACATGACGTTGCTGCCGAGCGTGACTTTTTTGCCGGGTGGAGGGCCAGGAGAAGCGGGCGTTTGAATTTGCAGGTCCGCCAGACGTTGGGCATCCAGCAAAATCTGCCCGCGATTGTCGAGCTTAAAACGCCCGAAATTTCCGTTCACCGGACTGGTAAGTCCCAGCTTGCTAGGCTGGTAGAGAAACAGCAGAACTTGCTCGCCGGGGAAGTAGCGGTCTCCCGAATCCCAAAGGCCGGCCCACTCGCGGACGGTAAGAGTCTGACGGGAGGATACTCCCCGTAAAGCTTGATCGACGCGAAACGTGATGCGAACGGTGGCAACCTCGTCGGAAGCTTGCGGTCGGTCCCGTTCCACGGACAACACCGTCCCGGAGAAGATGTAACCCGCTTTCTGGGTCAATTGCAGCAGGGTTGGAGCCGAACGCGGGGGAGGCGGTGGGGGCGCAATCTTAATTACACGGGCGGACAGCCCGGAACCGGATAGAAGCAAAACACACAAAAGGGAGCAAAAACGTGAGTGCATGCGGGCCTCGACAAGGGAAGCCAGCGCCGACGGGAGAAGCAAATAGTAATCCTTGGCGGGCATTTGGAGTATGTCGCATGTCACACCGCGATGTGACGAATGAACATAGGCTCGCCTCGCTGCTGTGCCTGGATGGGCGTAAAATCGGCGTAATTACAAGTGGAGGTATTTATGACGAACGCACAGACAGCACCGGCGCCTGAAGCCCACGATCATCGATGGCTGACAACACTGGCTTCATTGATGGTGGGCGGAGCGTTTTTCGCCCTTTGGTTCTGGCTGCTGCCGCGATGGCTCGGCTTCAGCGTTCAAATCGCAGGGGCAGCCCGATGGCGCTGGTTGGCGGCGGTCCCGTCGGTGCTTGGATTCGCGATTGCTCTGCGCTGCGTCTGGGACTTTGGCTGGACCGGTCGCGGCACCCCGGTCCCCGTGGCGCCGCCACAGCGCCTGGTGGTGGTCGGTTTCTACCGCTACGTCCGCAACCCCATGTACGTCGGATTTGCTTTTGGGTGGATCGGACTATGGGTAATCTTCGGGCACGCCAACCTGGCGCTGGTGATTGCCGTGGCGTTGGTTGCGCTGGGAGTGGATCTGTTCGTCCTGTTTTACGAGGAGCCGATTTTACGAGCGAAATTCGGAGCCGATTACGAAGAGTATTGCCGGAATGTGCGGCGTTGGTGGCCGCGCCTGCGGGCCTGGAGCAAGTAGTCGTAACCGTCTTTTGTCATTCCGACAAGTCGCGCAGCGACGAGGAGGAATCTGCTTTCCTCGATTCGCGCCACCATGCGGCCGGCCAAGAGTGGATTCCTCCTCCCGCGAATCGCAGGAATGACAATTTCAGTACATGACATTTATACGATATTTGTCATATATGATATAATCTGACATATGAACCCGGAGACCCGAACGCGGATCAATGAGAACGGCCGGGTCGTGATCCCGGCCACTTTTCGCAAGGCGCTTGGCATCAAGAATGGCGATGAAGTCGTGCTCCGGCTCGAGGACGATGAATTGCGGATTACAACCTTGAAACGCCGCTTGGAGCGGGCGCAGCGGCGCGTTCGGAGTTACGTAAAGCCGGGCCGGTCATTGGCCGACGAACTGCTTGCCGAACGGCGTGAAGCCGCCAGACATGAGTAAGGTTGTGCTTGACGCGTCCGCCATACTGGCGGTGCTCAACCAAGAGCCCGGCGCCGACAAACTCACCCCCGAACTGTTGAGTGACTCTACCAGCAGCACGGTGAACCTGGCCGAGGTGCAGGCCAAACTGGTGGGCGCAGGCGGCCATCCGGACGAAGCGTGGGAGGACTCTTGCAGCCCTATCCGCGAAGCCACACCGTTTACCGAGGAGCAAGCGAAATTTGCGGGGAGTCTGGTGGCACAAACTCGAAGCTTAGGTTTGTCGTTAGGAGACCGCGCCTGTCTGGCGCTCGGGCTGGTGCTGAAAGCGCCGGTTTACACGGCCGATAAGTCCTGGAAAAGCCTGAAATTGGGCTTGAGGATCCACGTGATCCGGTAAGAATTTGGTTAAGAGTTGTGGCGCAGCTTAAGTTTGGACATGGTGCCTTGTGCCGTCAGATTTGCTCCCGCCAGCAGCAGCAGTCCAGTCAGAAACGCCCAGAACATCAGGCTTACCGAAAGGGCAAAAGGTCCGTAGACTTCCTGAAAATTCAGGCGCGGCAGGGCCAGGATGTAG
>CAZETZ010000159.1:0-7972 GCA_964514735.1 uncultured Acidobacteriaceae bacterium
CTACGTGGATGAGATCGAAGCCGGCGAACTCGCCTGATCGATTGCGCATCGTCCCTTGGTGCCGCACATCATTTCCCGATTACAACCCTAATGGAGTTTCAAATGCATGCTCTGGTGCGGGCGAGAGCCATCGTTGAATATTCTGATCACCAACCGTGTCCTGCGAAGCGGCTCCGGAACTGAAACCGTCGCTTGCGATCTGGCCTTGGAGTTACGAAGGCAGGGTCACGAGGCCGCGATTTACTCTCCGCTTTTAGGCACGGTTGCGGAACACGTCCGGGAGCGAGGCATTCCGGTGTTCGACGACATCCGCCAGGTTAGTCCAATACCCGATGTCGTCCACGGACATCACCACGCGCAAACCCTGACGGCGTTATTGCAGTTTCCGAAAGCCAAAGCGGTCTTCGCCTGCCACGACGCAACCGCCTGGCATGACGAAGCCCTGATTTTTCCTCGTGTGCTTCGCTACGTTGCCGTGGACCACCGTTGCCTGAAGCGCTTCGCGGAAGACCTTCATGTCTCTAAGGAAAGCATCCGCGTGATCTTCAACGCGGTAGACCTTTCCCGGTTCAGGCCCCGCCCGGGGTTGCCTGAAAAACCGGCGCGGGCCGCCATTTTCAGCAACTACGCCACCCCATTCACGCACACAAAAGCAGTCGCCGGGGCATGCCAATCTCTGGGAATTACCGTCGATGTAATCGGATCGGGCGCGAACTCCTCCACCTCCACCCCAGAAACCGCCCTGCTCGACTACGACATCGTCTTCGCCAAAGCCCGGTGCGCGCTAGAAGCCCTGGCCGTCGGCAGCGCCGTAATTCTTTGTGACTTCGCCGGCCTCGGGGCCCTGGTCACTCGCCAAAATTTCGCTGAATTTCGCAAACTGAACTTCGGCACCGGGAACCTCACCCGGCCCCTCGACCCCCATCTCATCATGGAGGAGATCAAGAGGTACGACCCACAGGAAGCTGCATGCGTTTCTGAGCGCACCCGCAGCGAAGCCAACCTGACCCACGCAGCCATGGAGTGGATTGAGCTTTACCACGAAATTCTCCAGCAGCCCTACCAAGACAACCATACGGTGGAGTTGGCCGCCACCGCCGAATACCTGGTCAAATGGGGATACGACGCGCGCATCGCACTGGAAACGGCTTCCATGAAGAAACTTACGCATTGGCCAATCTTGGGCCGCTGCTTTCACTGGGTCCTGGAGCGGGAACGAAGCAAAATCGTAAAGCTTAGAGATGTCCCGCGGCAGCGCTAGAGACCCGCGCAACCTCCGTCGCCTCCCAGCGGCTCAAGGCGTGTTCGCGGATTGCCCACACAATCGGCAGCATGTGCTGCCCATAGCGGATCACCGACCCATACTTGCCCTCCGCCACGCGTTTCTCGCCAAAGGTTTCGTAGTAGGGTTTGGTGCTGGCAGACAATGGCGGAAACGGGTCCATTACTTTCTTTAAACACTCAACCCGGAAATATTCTTGCCCTTTCGCCGCCAGCGCCTGCTCCACTTCCTCTTTTAGTGCGACGTACCCGGCGGCGGCTTTCAGCTTTCTATGGAGCAACGAATCCTCCAAGCGCAGATGCAGGCACCGCCCATCATGCACTTCCTGACAACCCTGCTCCCATTCGGTCAAACAGAATTCAAAATTCGCGATCGTCCTCCCGCTTGCCCGTTGCACCATGAATACCGCCGCGTTCAAGAGTTCGCGGCAAAGGTCATGCGAAGGGTTGAAGCCCTCGACCGCATCCCCCGCCACAAAGTCGATCTCGTTCTCAATCAGAGCACTGAACAGCCAGTGCAACAGCCGCAGGAATGCGGAGACCTTATGGTCCACAATCGCGCGATATATATCCGCATCCGACAGCTGCCCAAAAATCTCGCCGCAGGAGGCGCGCGCGCAGTTTAACAATGTCCGGCTTGCTCCCAACCGCGACCTCTTTCCCCCGGACCCATCGGTAAGGATATAAACTTGCGGCGCGCGTTCGCACATCCACCCAAAAACTTTCAACTCATGCCCGGGATGGGCCATCACCAACGCCGCTTTGCGATATTGCGGAACCCCATCGGGACTACACAGGTAGGAGACTTCCATGGACACAACTCGCTTGAGTGCTCATGGGAGGTTATGAGTTGTGGGCTTGGCTCACAAGTCGATCTGCTACATAAGTAACGACTGTTCAAAGGCAGTGCTTCCTAAAATGAAATCATGCCCATTTTGCTTTACAGATAGGGCAGCACGGCCATGAAAACAACCTCAAAGGTCGCTTTCCCCGCCGTATGCTCAACCTGTGCTGGCCGGCCAGTATCCACCGATGCCCTTCATCGTGGGGGTGCCCCGCTCGGGCTCCACCGTGCTCCGCCTGATGCTGGATTCTCATCCGCTCCTGGCCATCCCTCCGGAAACCGGATTTCTCACCCGGCCCCTGGGCTGGTTAAAATTCATCTCGCGGCGGGAGGCCCTGTTTCGCGCGGTGACTCAGTTGCCCTTCAAAACTGGCCCCTGGCGTGACTTCGGGCTGGATGCCGGCGAATTCCGCTCCACGTTGCGCAAAATCCACCCCTTCGCTGCCAGCGAGGGATTTCGTGCTTTTTATCGCCTCTACGCGCGAAACCAGAACAAGCCGTTCTACGGCGACAAAACTCCGCTGTACTGCCGCCACCTGACGGCCATCGAAAAGCTCTTGCCCGAAGCCCACTTCATTCACATCATTCGTGACGGACGGGACGTGGCCCTGTCCCTTCGCCCCCTGTGGTTTGCCCCTGGGCGAGACCTACCCACTCTGGCCAAGTATTGGAGCAAGCTCATCCAACAAACCCGCACAACTGGCAAGCAATGCCATGCCTATATGGAAATCCGCTACGAACAGTTGATCACCGAGCCCGAGTCAGCCCTGAAATCGATCTGCAGTTTCCTGAAATTGGATTTTGATTTCGCCATGCTTCGTTATTGGGAGCGGGCCGGAGAGCGCCTTCAGGAACACCAGTCACGTCTGGGAATCAGTGGTCTTACGCTGGTAACACGGGAGCAGAGGATGCAGCAACAGCAACTCGCCAGGCACCCACCGCAGCGAGAGAGGGTTTCCTGCTGGAAAAGAGAAATGACGCCGGCGGAACAATCCGAATTCATCCGTTCCGCGGGCGCCACATTGAGATCGTTATGCTACGAGATTTGAAATCGTAGTCTCATTCTCGACCTCTCCCCTTCATTGCGTCACCAGATTCGGCAACGTAAAGGTGCAGACTGTCCCGGTGCCCAAATTGTTCCCTTTGCGGTTGTTACCCGCGGAGTAAATGACGCCGCCGTCACAGCGGAAGCCCCCGCCATTGTCAAACACGTCATTGTTTGAGACTTTCACGGTGGCGCCGGTCAGCGATTGCACAGCGGTCCCATTGCCTGTAAACGTGTTGTTTAATAGAGTCATGGTGGCCGTGCCATCGGCCAGCGCGCCATACGTCGTATTTTGCGAGAGCACAGAATTACTCACCGCAGTGTTCCCGTAGGATGCCCAAACTCCGTTGCCAGCGCCGCGAATCGCCACATTGCTCAATGACGCCTGTACCGTACCGGAGCTGGAATTAACTCTCACTCCGGTCGCGGCCCCCGTAATGGTGGTATTGCGTACGGCCAGGTTCCCACTGCCGGAGAGCGATACGTTAATGCCGGTTTGCGAAAAGCCGGAGATAGCGCAATTTTCCACCACCAGCATCCCGCCGCCTAGATAAGAAACTCCATTCAGCCCTGGAGACCCTCCGTTGATTCCGTTGAGAGACAGGCTGCGCAAAATCACCACATCCGTGGGAAGCATGCCAGAACTGAGCGTGATTCCATTGGAGCTCGAAACCACAACACTGGTGAGATTGCCGTCCCCATTAAGGGTGATGGACTTGGTAATGGTGACCGCCCCGAAGCCACCAGGGTCGAGCGCCGAAATTTCGCCGCCGGCCGCTGTCTTGGAGATCGCGCCGGCAAAAGTCTTGCAGGGGGCGGTGCGGCTGCAAGGGTTGGCATCGTCTCCTACGCCGGATACCCAGGTGCGTGTCGCTTGTGCATTCGCTGGTGGAAACATCGCACACACCAGGGCCGCCATCCGCAAAACCCCAGAGAAATATTTCATTTTGAATCCTTCCATGGTTGAGTGAGAAACTGAGGGAGATTCTGGCAAAACCGGGAGGGAGCACAGATTATTCCATGCTAGTTCTCGTGATTCTCAAGAAACGCACATCCTGATTCAGGAAAATGTCGCATTCCGGGAAAAGCTTATTTCACTCTGGACCGCGCGAGCGTCACTGGCACCTGCTCCACAATCTCAATGCCAAATCCTTCGAGCGCGGCCACTTTACGGGGATGATTGGTCAGCAGGCGAATGCTGCGCAGGTCCAGATCGGCAAGGATTTGCGCCCCCAGCCCAATCTCCCGCTGGGTCTTACGCTGGCTTTCGGGCAACGATGGGGAAATCTTGTCGCGGTGAAAAGACAGCAGGGTGCGGTCTCCCACCTTTTCCGGGGCAAAGCTCTTTGAATTCTGATGCAGATAAATGAGCGCGCCGCGCCCTTCCTGGGCGATCTCCCGCATGGAACCTTCGATCATGTCGCGGCAATCGCAAAACGTGGAGCCGAAGATGTCGCCGATTACACAGTGGGCGTGCATACGCACCAGCGTCGGGCCAGTCGCCGACTCGATGTCTCCGCGCACCAGCGCCAGGTGAGACTCGCCGCCATCCACTTCGCTTTCGTAGGCGATCAAACGAAATTCACCGTGCGGCGTAGTGATGAACGACTCACCGACCCGATGGATGTACCGCTCATTCTGCATGCGGTAGCGGATCACTTCCGCGACCGTCACCATTTTCAGACCATGCTCTTGGCAGAAGCTTATAAGGTCCGGTATCCGCGCCATGCTGCCGTCTTCGCGCATGATCTCGCAGATAATTCCCGCCGGTATCAGCCCGGCCAGCCGCGCCAGATCGACCGAGGCTTCGGTCTGCCCGGCACGGACAAGAACGCCCCCTTTGCGCGCCCGCAGTGGAAACACATGCCCCGGGCGTGCAAGATCCGAGGGCCGCGTGGCCGGATCAATGGCGACTTTAATGGTGTGTGCCCGATCGTAAGCGGAAATTCCGGTAGTGACTCCCTGCCGCGCATCAATCGCCTCGCAAAAAGCGGTCCCGTAGTTGGAAGTGTTCTCGGCGCTCATGGGCCCGATGCGCAAGTGATCCAGCCGCTCCTCAGTCATGGTGAGGCACACCAGCCCGCGTCCGTGCTTGACCATGAAATTAACGGCCTCGGGCGTGACCTTTTCCGCTGCAAGCGTTAGATCACCCTCGTTCTCGCGGTCTTCATCATCCACCACCACAATCATGCGCCCGGCGCGGATTTCCTCGATGGCGGTGGGAACATCGGTAAAAGACTGGTCAGTCATATATGGCAAAGTGTAGCAAAACTGGGGCAAAAGCGATCTATATCTAAAGTAGCAGGCGCAGTTCGACAAGCACTTTTGTCATTCCGACAAGTCGCGTAGCGACGAGGAGGAATCTGCTTTCCCGGACAGCGTCACAAAACTGTCGGCTCAAAGCAGATTCCTCCTCTTCGCTCCGCGAATCGTCGGAATGACAAAGAGAATTTCGTCAAAACTACTCCACTCCCGCCTAACCAGTTGGATTCTTCGGCTGGGGCCAGCCAGCATTTACAATTCACAAAGATGTCCGTCCAAACCTGGGACCCCTCCGCCTACGCCGCCAACGCGGGCTTTGTGCCAGCCCTCGGCCAGCCGGTCCTCGACCTTCTTCAACCCCAGCCCGGCGAGAAAATTCTCGACCTGGGATGTGGAGACGGAGTTCTAACTGAAAAACTCGCCGGCCTTGGCGCGCGGGTTGTAGGCGTGGACAGTTCCGAAGAAATGATCGCAGCCGCCAGAAAGCGCGGGATCGACGCACGGCTGATGGACGCCACCGCCCTGACTCTTGAAAACGAATTCGACGCCGTCTTTTCCAACGCCGTCTTGCATTGGGTGAAAAACGATCCAGACGCGGCCATCGTTTCCGCCTACCGTGCTCTGCGCCGCCCTGGGCGTTTCGTCGGAGAGATGGGAGGCCACGGCTGCGTGGCCGCAATCAATCTGGCTCTAACCGTCGCACTGGAAAAACGGGGGGTCCTTAATGCCGCCAGCGTTTGCCCCTGGTACTTCCCGACCGTGGATGACTACACCGCCCGCCTCGAGCGCGCCGGATTCGTAGCGGAAAGCGTCCAATTGATTCCCCGCCCCACGCCGTTGTCCACAGGCATGCGCGGCTGGCTGGAGACCTTCGCCAACCCGTTTTGCGCAGTCCTGCCGAAAGAAGAAAGAGGAAATTTCCTGGACGAGACCACAAACTTACTGCGGCCTGTACTCTGTGACGAGCAGGGCCGCTGGACCGCCGATTACATGCGCCTGCGCTTCGTAGCCCGCAAACTTTAACTCTATTGAAGTGACAGGCATCCGCGGTGGTGGTGCGGTCAGTACAAACTTTCTCACCACATTGTCATTCCGAAGCGCGCTCTTTGCGTGAGGAATCCGCTTTTGCCGACAGCGAAACTACACTTGTCGTTCTTACTTCGAAACCGCGGCAAACAAGTCCGAGTGCAACAGCGCCTGGAACTGCTTGTCATCAGTCTTGAAGTGGAACTGAATGTTGGAGCTGTCCGAATTCACGGTCACGCTTTCCAGCGCCACTTTTTCCGTGGCCGAAGCCGACATCTTGCGATACAGCATCCCCGCCTGTACCAGCGTAGAAAGTGTCGCAGCCGTAACAGAATCGGAGCTCAACACGTCCAAATCAAAATTCACGCCATTGTTAAAGTTCATGGTGTAACGGGACCCCAGCAGCCGTTTCTTGACGGTCTCGTAGTCCCCCAGCTTCGAAGCATCTCCCAGGGCCGAGCGCATCATGTTCTGCGTCCCCTGCTGGTCGAGCACGCTCCACACCGTCCCTGAATCCACCGAACCAATCATGTCCACAATCTGGCTGTTGGAATCGAGCGTGGAAATGTAACCATCGCGAGCATCCAAAGCATCCTTGACCGCCGCATGGTCGCCGAACAATAAGGTGTCGTCCTCCAGAAACGACATTTCCATCCCATTGTTCATGGGGTAAATGTCAGCCGTGCGATATTTGATCGGCTTGATCTTGTGCAAGGTCATTTTCTTGACCACCGTCTTACCGGAAAACGACCCCTGGGCCACACCCATCACCCGCACCGCCTGCTTCATGCGATAGGAAACAAAAGTCAGCTGATCTACATCCTTCTCCGGATCGATCCCCATGCCCTTGAGTGCAGCCTCAAACTGCTTCAGGTTCTCCGGCAGCACCTGCGCCTTGAGTGCCATGGCCGTATTCGAGTCCTTCATCGTCCGGTAATCCACGGAGATGATCTGCTGGATGTCGGATGGAATCACCACGCGCGCCGCACTGCCCAGCGGCAGCCCCCAGGCGGAACTTGCCATAATCAAAACAGATAAGAGAACTTTTGCTCGATTCATAGAAACCTCAGCTACTTTCAAGTTCGATGCAGGTTCATACCAGACAGTAACCTTCAAGTAATCTAATTCTAAGCCATCGGGCAGCAGGGGCAATAGTCACCGAGGTACGATTCCAAGGGTGCTACTTCCCGCCGCTTAAATGATCGAATTCCCTCGTCCGGTAACAGGTACTATGATTTGAACGCTGCGGCCCTTTGGCGCGTTTGAGTTACAAATCCAGCATCCTTCAACGATTCCAGATTGATCTCCACGTTCGCCAAAGCCCCTTCCATTGCTGCCCGGGTCAAAGCCAAAGCAGTCGTAAGATCAGACTTCATATTGGGGCTGGTAATCGGCTTTAACTTTTCCGTGATCTTTGCCACTTCTCCGCAGCGCTCCGCAACTCCAAGAGGCACACTCGTAGCCTGCTTCAGCGCGGAGTCAATCAGTCCATCCGCATTGGCGGATTCCTTGGC
>CAZETZ010000160.1:0-5850 GCA_964514735.1 uncultured Acidobacteriaceae bacterium
TTAAGGGTAAGGGCGCGGTGCCATGCCTGGCCGGTTTTTGTGGTGAAAAGCAGGAGAAGGAAGACCAGAAACCTGGTTGCTGTGGGGAATTTTTGGCGGGATTTCACAGAAAAAGTCCGCTGAGATCTTCTCTACTTTACACGGACCGCCTCCGATAGGGCCGCTTCGCCTAGGTGGCTTCGAAGAGCGGTTCCAATTTGCGCTGGGTTTCGATTGACGGATTCGTATCATTGTTCACGATCATCAGATCGTATTTGAACTTCTGTCCGGCCGCCCAATGCTTGAACCGCGATCCTGCGATCCACTGGCCGCCCACCAGGGAAGTCTTGGTGACATTCGGATGAGGATTGCCCTGCCAGTTGATGTGGCCAACGATGGAGTCGTAATCGGTCCCGCGGATGGCGTCGCGAATGGATTCCCGGGAATCGACGTCGCGGGTGCGCTTGAGAACATCCGCGGCGACTTCAAACAAGGCGTAGCGGAAACCGAGCGGCTGCGTCCACTGCCGTTTGGTTTCGTCCTCGTAGGCCACGCAGATTTCGGCCGCGTTCTGTCCGGTCAGAGCGGACACATAGGGATGGCTCGGCGACCACCAGACTTCGGTGGTCAGGCCCGCGCCGCCGTCGCCCAGCGCTTCCACCGTGGCGGGAAACAGGATGGCTTTTGCCATGGTCGCGATTTTTGGCTTAAAGCCTTGCTGCGCCGCCTGGCTCCAGAAGGCGGCGAAGGTTGGGGGAGAAACAACGCCGGTGAGGATTTCGACCTTGCCGTCCTTGAACGCGGTGATTTGCGAGGAAAAGTCGGTCAGCGAGGATGGGAAGCGTCCAGGATCAACCAGCTTGAACCCTTTCGCCTGCAAGGCCGGAGGAAAGCCGAGCTTAGGGTCGGCCTGCGCGTATCCATCGCGTTCGTCCGGCCACAGCGCGCCTACTACCTTATTGGTGGGAATGCTGCCCCACATGTTGGTGAATACGGCGACTACATCTTCCAGTCCCCAGAAGAAGTGATACGTCCAGTCGAATTTCCCTTGGGCAGGGCCGCCCGCGACAAATACTTGCCATGGGCAGTCGGTCGTAATGCAGGGCACGCCGTTCGCCTCGCAAACGTTACTCACTGGGGTGACCGTGTCCCCTGTGCTTGCCGCTAACATCAGGTCCACTCGGTCCGACTTGATCAGCGTGGTAGCGATTTCAGCCGCGCGCTTGGGGTCCGACTGGCTGTCGTGATCGAGAATCTGGACCGGGTGGGTGACGCCATTTACGACAATCCCACTGGCCAGGCGTTTGCGCATGCTGGCGGTGACAAACTCGTCGCCTTCCCCAAAAGCGGCCAGCCCGCCGGTG
Organism: uncultured Acidobacteriaceae bacterium; assembly: GCA_964514735.1. Lineage (GTDB taxonomy): Bacteria > Acidobacteriota > Terriglobia > Terriglobales > Acidobacteriaceae > CAWBXL01. The sequence continues at coordinate 1,344 of CAZETZ010000160.1, forward strand.
CGCGGACCTATGAAACCAAGCTTCAGTGCGCGCCCAGCCGCCGGCGTGGTCTCACCGAACAACCTGGGGGCAACCAGTGCGGCGACCGCCGCGGCAGCTACGTCCTGAAGGAATCGCCGGCGCGGCCGGCCCGTGGGTCCTTTGTCCTGCTCGCCCGACGCTTCACCAGATCGTGTGGGTCCAAAATCCTTACACTTTCTCATTCCCTGTTCTCCAGACCGGTAGTTACTCGCTAATTAGGCCGAAGTCTAACATGTTAAGTGGATCATTGATGGTTTCCGTGCAGGAGGGGTATCTAAGTTGTCCATCCACCACGCGGCCCACGGGGGCTGAGGAGTTACTCACACCTCGGCCCGCTCCATCTCCAACAGCGTCTTTTTCCGCTCCACGCCCCAGCGGTATCCGCCCATGTCTCCATCCTCGCGGACCACGCGATGGCAGGGGACCGCAACCGCAATTCGATTGCTGGCGCAGGCACGCGCGACCGCGCGGGTCGCGGTTGGCTGGCGGATGGCCTTAGCTACTTCACTGTACGAGCGCGTCTCTCCAAAAGGAATGGATTGCAGATAAGTCCAAACTTTACGCTGGAACGCAGTCGCCTGAATATCGAGGGGGAGGGATGAACTTAGTTTCTGTCCGCGTATCTGACGGAGCAGGTCTTGTTCCCAGGCGCGCAAAGCGGCATCGTCGCGGCGGCGGATGGCGAACGGGAACTCGTGCTTCAGGCCACTTTCCAGTTCTTCATCGGAATCGGCGAATTGGATGGCACAAATGCCTTTGTCCGTGGCAGCGATCAACATGCGGCCCAACGGCGAATCGGAGCAGGTATAACGAATCACCGCCGAGACCGCGCCCCGGCGATATTTATCCGGAGTCATGCCCAGATGCGAAGCCGTCCGTTCGTAGAGCCGGCTGCTGGAGCCGTATCCCGCGTCATACATGGCGCGAGTCACCGAATGCCCCGCGCGCAGATTTTCTTTTAGCTGGTCCATGCGGCAGGAATCGGCATAGGCGCGGGGTGTAATTCCCAGGACTGCCTTGAAAGTGCGCTGGAGGTGGAACGGGCTTTGGTGGAACTCACGTCCCAACTGCGCCAGCGTAATCGGTTCGTCCAAGTGACGCTCAATGTATCGGCACATGGCTTTGACCGCATTGGACTGCGGGTTCCCCACAGCTTTGGGCCGGCAGCGAAGGCAGGCGCGATAGCCGGCCTTTTCCGCTTCTTCCGGATTGTTGAAAAAGGCCACGTTCTCGCGGCGTGGGCGGCGCGCCGGGCAAGAGGGCCGGCAGTACACTCCTGTGGAGGAGACGGCAAATACGAATTTGCCATCCTGGGAGGAGTCGCGATCCACGACTGCCTGCCACTGTTGGGTATTGTGGTTTACTGCCATAGCTACCGTTACCTCGTTGAGTATCGCATTGGTTGTCATGCCCATAAAGTAATCCGGGGCCGACGGCGTGGGCTATCCGCTTCTTGCGCTTAAACTGAAAAGGTAGCTCGGAGGTTCAACAGTTTGCTGAAAAACTCACAAATGGGATGGCCCCGACTTTAGAGGCTGCGGAAAACTCTGATGAACGATGAAATTGTTGCCGCGCCTTTGACGCAGGAACTTGCACTGGATGCTGCGCATCCCGCGCCCGAGTGGAAGTATGCCCTGCCCATCGCTTTCTGCGCGGACTGGCAAGGGCAAAATCCTGACCCTGGACGCGAGACTCAAGTGCGTGCGCTTTGCTCGCCCCAAACTCTGTATCTTCGCTTCGAGTGCCGGTTCCGCGAGTTGTTCCTGTTCCCGGATTCCGGTCCCAACGGCCGCCGCGAGCAGCTCTGGGACCGGGACGTGGCCGAGGCTTTCCTCCAGCCCGAGCCATCTTTGGAACGTCATTACAAGGAATTTGAAGTCAGTCCGAACGGAATGTGGGTGGACCTGGATATCTTCCCCGAGGGGCGGGCCGATCTAAAGAGCGGCCTGACGCGATCGGTGGTCTTGGATGCTGCGTCGCATCGCTGGGCAGCCGAGCTGGCGATCCCCATGCGATCGCTGACCGAGAACTTTGATTCCAGGGCAGTGTGGCGGGCGAACTTTTTTCGGGTGGAAGGGACACAAGAACCACGGCGCTACATGGCTTGGCAACCTACGCATTCTCCTCAGCCTAATTTCCATGTGCCGGGCGCGTTTGGGCGGATGAGGTTCGAAAAATAGGCGCAGGCAGCTTCGCCCCTATCTTTTCAGCTCACGGGCGGGGAGAAATTCCTGGCCGAAGGGAACATGCCTGCGGAGATGAAGTGAGTAATGATGGCGGCGAACACTGAGCCTATGGCAAGTAAAACCCATCGGTACTGCCGCCAAAGGTCGCAAAACCCGGATGCTTGGGCGAAAAAATCCGCCAGGTACGCTGCGCAATAAGCGACATTGGCTACTACGGCCAACAAGAACAGACCCAGCCCGAAATCGAGTGAAACGCTGGCTTTAGACGCTGGGTATCCGGAGACAAAGTGGACGACTACGACGGCCGTGAGCAGCGCATTGTAAACAATCCTTCCACGCTCCCAGAATTTGATGGCATCGGTGATGTTGGCGCGAAAGGTTGCAGAGTCCACGAGCGTAGTCTACTAACTTTCCCTACTTCTTCGCAAAATGCGCGACAGAAATGGGTCCCTGGGAATTTGACCTGACAACAAGCTTGCGGCCATGGAGGAAAGTTTCAAAATCCCACGCTGGATGCAATGTCCCGCGACGCTGCAAAAGCACGTCCGGCGGGCAAACTAGCCTGGCACAGAGGACGCGGCGGCATCCGCGCGCGCGCCAAGATCGTCGGAATCTCCGCGAGTCGAACGTCCGAAAAAGCCTTCTTTCGCCAGCCGGTAGATGGTCCGCCAATTTTGACCGACCACTTTGACCCACGCTAACTTTCCCATCATGGGGAAATAAATTCCACGGAAGCACAGGCGCGCCAGGAAAATATTGATGCGATAGCCGAGCGGCTGGTCATCCAGTAAGTCCACCGCATGGGCCAACGCTTCTGGGCTGTAAGCGTGTTCCCACCCGTACTTTACTTCGTCGTGGGCTTCCTGAATGGTCATCTTCAGGGGCGTATGGGCCATGGCGAAAGGAATGAATTCTTTCCAGTGTTTGGGGCGGGTGAGGCGTCCGGCGGTTTCCAGGCGTTTATATAAAGGAGTTGCCGGGAGCGGAGTCAGCAATCCAAAGATCGGCAGGCCCGGTGGCCAGGTGCGAACTTGCTGGAGCGTACGCTCGGCCACGCCTACGGTGTCGTTGTCCATGCCAAAAATAAATGAGGTGATGGCATACACGTTGCGTTGCGCCAGACGCTGGAGCACGGCCGCATACTCGCCGGGTTTGTTGAATCCTTTATTTACGTCTTTCAGGTTCGTAGAGTCAATGGACTCCATGCCGATGAAGACCCACTTCCCGCCGGAGGCTGCGATCAGGTCCACCAGTTCTTCGTCCCGCAGGAGGTTGGCGCTGATCTGAGCGACCCAGTGGACCTGGGCTTTGGCGGCAATGATGTCGCGCAGAAGGGATTTCGTCCGCTTGATGTTGATGGCGAAGTTGTCGTCGATGAAGAAGACGGCGATCTGCCCTTTTTCCTTGCGGGCGCGCGCCTTCAGCATGAGCAGTTCGTTGACCACACTTTCGTTGCTGCGGAAGCGGATGGAGTCGCCGAAAAAACCAGTGACGGTACAGAACTCGCAACCATAGGGGCAGCCCCGTCCGGACTCAACCGGAATAATGCGGAATGTTCCCCAGCCTTCGCCTACGCGGTTGAGCAGTGGGGCGACGATCTTTGGCAACAAATTGAATTGGTCCAGATCAATCGAGTTCCAGGGAATCGCCGGATAGTCTTTGAGCGAGGGCTTTTTGTCTTTACCCGCCACATCTACCGGGGCATAAATATCTTTAAGTTCGCCGCGAACTGCGTCGTTCACGATCATCGGCCAGGTTTCGTCGGCTTCGCCCAAGGCCACGGCATCCACGTGACGTGGGCCGCCATCGCGCCCAAGGGCCTCATCGGCTTCTTCGGTGACGTGCGGGCCCCCCATCACGACCGGTACTCCCACCGCGCGAATGGCGTCGGCCATGCGGTAGGCCTTGGCGACCATCCTGGTCATGGCGCCAATGCCCACCAGTCCAATGTTTTGTTCGCGCACGTATTGCGCGAGGGCGACTTCATCCATGGGCTGGGCATTGCCGTCAATCAACAGGACTTCGTGCCCAGGTGGAGTCAACGACTGGAGCAGAAACATCCACAGGTGGGGCATGAAGTTGCGAGTTACACCGTTGTCAGGGTTGTAGAGCAGGATTCGCATGAGTCCCCAGTTTCTTGGAATTTAGTGCCAAAGTACGTGTCGCGCCGCACAGGAGGGCGTCATGAGGAATATCGAAAGCGGCGCCTTAGCCTTGCGTTTGCTGCTTAGTAGTCCCTGTTTTGAAACTGGCGAATTGTATCACCAGTGGCAATGACTTCCGGAGTTTTTAAAGGGAAG
>CAZETZ010000160.1:5950-7926 GCA_964514735.1 uncultured Acidobacteriaceae bacterium
TACGGTAGATAAAAATCAGTGATGCTTCCTATAACCTCTTTCGATTGGCACTTTGGGGAGTTTCCGGTAGTCTATCGGTTCTCAAAAATTGGGCCGTTGCGTCGGCTCTTATCCAAGGAGATACATGTCCACCGAACTGCGCGATTTTCTGGCTTTGTCATACGGAGAACTGGAAGAGCTGAATCTGGAGGCGAAAGAGCAACGCAAGAAACACGTGTCCCTGGACACTGTCCGGGAAGAGCGGCTGAAATATTTGACCGACGAAAAGCGGATCAAGGCCGTGACGGTTTTGTTCAGCGACCTGGAAGGCCGGCTGCACATGCTCGATTACGACAAGAAGTTCTTGTTGAAGAGTTGGGACAACCTGACCTTTGACGGATCTTCGATCCGCGGCTTCACCGCGCAGCGCGAGAGCGATCTGCGGCTGGGGATTGACTGGGCAGCATTCTACTGGGCCCCATCAGACTTCTTTGGTTCCGGCAAAGTGATGGTTTTCGGCGATGTCATCGAAAAGCAGGGTGGGCCTTATGCCGCGGACATTCGTGGCATTCTGAAGGCGTATGCCAACAAGCTGTATGAAAAAGAAGATTACACGCTCAACGCGGCCAATGAAATTGAAGGGTTCCTTTTCGCCGGCACCGATGCGGAGAAAAAGTTCCACCAGACGGGCGGATTTGAGTATGTGAACACCGGCGGATACTATCACTCGCTGCCAGGCGATCCCTTGCGCAGCTTCATTGATACGACTGCCGAAGGGCAGCGCGCGATGGGCTTCCAGAACGAGAAAGACCATCCGGAAGTCGCGCCGTCACAGTTTGAAATCAACTACGGCTACGGCGAAGTGGTGGCGGCCGCGGACCAGATCCAGCTCTACAAGTTGATCTGCCGTGAAGTCGCGACCAAGCTGGGGATGACGGCTTCGTTCCTGCCCAAGCCGGTGGTAGGGGTGAACGGTTCCGGGATGCACACCAACGTTTCCATCAGCAAGGGCGGAAAGAACTTGTTTTGGGACCCGAAGGGTGAGGAGAAACTCAGCAAACTGGGATGGTCGTTCATTGACCGCATTCTTACCCATGGCAATGATATTTGCTTGTTGCTGAACGCCAGCGTGAATGCCTACCGGCGGCTGGATCCGCACTTTGAAGCCCCCAACCAGATCAAGGCTTCGGCGGTGGACCGCGGCTCGATGGTGCGGGTTCCGATCGGCAACGATAAGAGTATGCGCGTGGAAGTTCGGTCGGTCGGACCGGATGCCAATCCTTATATGGTCCTTTACTCGATCTTCAAGACTGGAATTGATGGTGATACCTCGAAGATCAAGAACCTACGCCAGGCGGAGCGGTATTTGCCGGACAATATTTATACCGCGCTGGAAAATTTTCAGGGTGCAAAGTGGATCACCGGGTTGCTTGGCGGCGATGTTAAGGGCCGTTAACCTGACCTGATACATGCCCCAGCAGACCGTTTACTCCACTTGCCGGGTACGGAGGTAAAGGATACGGACGTGCCGTTCCAACCCGTGGACACCCGCGTCGACTTCTGGAACCTGTTCTAAGTCAGTTGGTTGCGTAGGCGGCCGCGCGCGAGCGGCGGCTTTCTTGCTTGTGGAGCGGGCACTCCTGCCCGCTGGCTTGCAGCGGATCGGGTGTCTGCGGTTGATTCCAATCTGGTTTCTGTTGCACTGTCGGCAGGGGCTGATAGTGCCTGCCCTGAGCGAAGTCGAAGGGAGTGTCCGCCCTACACTGGGTCGGGATTCCTTCCATATCTGTTGGCGCGATGATGCCAGTAGGGGTAGGAAGACGTTACGACGCTGGCAGCGTCCAGTTTGGCTACTTGTGCGGGAGTCAAATTCCATCCTGCTTCGCCTAAATTACGGCGCAATTGTTCTTCATTGAGCGCTTGCATGAGCCAGTTTGCCAGCGGTGTCCGGGTCAAGTACCAATTCAGCGGCGACATGGACCCTTGTATTCGGGTTT
>CAZETZ010000161.1:0-7850 GCA_964514735.1 uncultured Acidobacteriaceae bacterium
GGACAACCGTCCGTATCCCTGCGGGCCGGCTCGGGGCTTGGGAGGCGTGCTGCAGGATTTCGGCAAGCCGGCGACGTTTCGCAAAGCCCCAGACCGCATACGCTTCGACAATCATGTGGAGGTTGGGGTCAAAATCGCGGAGGGGATCTGCCAGCGCCTGCGCTTCTCCAATGAAGATACCGCGCAGATTCTTGCCCTGGTAGACAACCACATGCGCTTCGCCCATGCCATGCAAATGAACGAATCCACCTTCAAAAAGTTTCTGCGCATGCCACGCTTTGAAGAACATTTGGAATTGCATCGTCTGGATTGTGTGGCCAGTACAGGAAACTTGGGCTCCTACAATTTTGTGCGGGAAAAGTTGGCGGCTACTCCGCCGGAAGTCATGCAACCTGCGCCGCTGGTCACTGGCGATCAACTCATCGCGGCCGGATACGAACCCGGCCCGCGCTTCAAGGAAATTTTGGCGGCGGTTGAGGATGCGCAACTGGAAAATCGTCTTAGCAATAACGAAGACGCGATGGAGTTCGTGCGCCGCGAATTTCCCGTCGTACCCAAGAACTGACGGCCTGGGCCTAGCCTGGGCAAATGCTAAAATCATCTTTCCGAAAATTATGAAAGTCACGGAAAAAGACGTGGTCTACGTCGCGGGCCTCGCCAACCTTGAGCTGACGGCGGACGAGAGCACGCGCATGGTGCGTGACCTGAACTCCATCCTCGATCACGTAGATTTGTTGAATAAGCTGGACACATCCAACGTTGCCCCCATGGCGCAGGTGTCCGACCGCTATGGACTGGATGAATCGAAACAAGGCAGCGAGCGGTTCGTGTATGCCAACCGTGAGGATGTTGTCGAAGGACTGCGCAAGTCTCTGCCTCAGTCCGTTGCGTTGCAAAATGCGCCCGAAGCAGACGGCGCTTTCTTTAAAGTCCCTAAAGTGATCGAACGCTGAGAACAGGGAACTAAGAACCGGCAACTGATATTCCCGTCCGCGATGGACTCAATATCAGCTCCCAGTTGTCAGTTCCCGGTCCTCAGACAACATCGCATGCTTGAATTTTTAACCATAGACGCTGCCCGCTCTGCCGTCCAGGAGCGCAAGACCACAGCCACAGCTTTGGCCGAGTCCTGCTACGCCAGGATTGAGAAAGCCGATCCGCAGATCGGCGCGTTTTTGACGCTCTCGAAAGAGCGTGCGTTGGCCAAGGCTTCCGAGATAGACGCCCTCGCAGCTAAAGGCGAGAAACTCCCGCCACTCGGCGGCGTTCCGGTAGCAATTAAAGATGTGCTGGTCACCCGCGGAGTCCGCACTACCGCCGGCTCGAAAATTCTCGGCAACTATGTTCCTCCGTATGACTGCACTGCCGTGGCCCGTCTCGAAGCGGCCGGCGCAGTAGTCCTCGGCAAAACCAACTGCGATGAGTTCGCCATGGGCTCGTCCAACGAAAACTCCGCGTGGAAGCCGGTGCATAATCCGCGCGATCTTACGCGGGTGCCAGGCGGATCGTCAGGCGGGTCGGCCGCCGCCGTTGCCGCGGACATGGTCGCAGTTGCGCTGGGCACCGACACCGGCGGCTCGATTCGCCAGCCCGCGTCGTTGTGCGGCGTGCTAGGGCTCAAGCCCACTTACGGGCGGGTCTCGCGCTATGGCTTGATCGCATTTGCCTCTTCGCTCGATCACATCGGTCCCCTGGCCAAGACCGTGAAAGACGCCGCGCTGGTGCTGCAAATCATGGCCGGCCGCGATCCCATGGATTCCACCTCCGCAGATCTTCCGGTGCCGGATTACGTCGCCGAACTGGACAAGACTGTCCGCGGCATGAAGATCGGCGTAGCCAAGGAGTACTTGGGAGAAGGGCTGGACGCCGCAGTCCGCAAATCCGTCGAGGCCGCAATTCAGAAGCTCGCTGGATTGGGATGCGAAATTGTGCCGGTCTCTTTACCTCACACCGAATACGCCATCCCGACTTATTACGTGATTGCCACCGCCGAGGCGTCGTCCAACCTGGCGCGTTTCGATGGCGTCCGCTACGGATATCGCGCCGAAGGCGTCCGCGCGCTTTCGGAGATGTATCGTCGTACTCGCGACCAGGGTTTCGGCGCTGAAGCGAAGCGCCGCATCATGCTCGGTACTTACGTGCTGAGCGCGGGCTACTACGACGCTTATTACCTGAAAGCCCAGCGGGTCCGCGCGTTGCTTACCCGCGATTTTGAAGAAGCCTTCAAGAAAGTGGATGCCATCGTGGCGCCAACCTCGCCCACCGCGGCTTTCAAGCTGGGCGAGAAGGTAGACGATCCCCTGGCCATGTATCTGGCGGACATCTACACCGTAACCGCAAACCTCGCCGGAATTCCGGGGATTTCGGTTCCCTGCGGAGAGACCGGCGAAAAGCTGCCGATCGGAATGCAGATTTTCGGGAAGCACTTCGCCGAAGTCACCATCCTGCGGCTGGCGCATGCCTACGAAAAAGCGGCCTAGAGTTTTACTGCTTGGGGGCGAAATATCCCTTGCGGGCGCGCACTTGCAGGTCTTTCTTCAGCGCGCTGATCTCAATCGCCCGGAAGCGCCCATCGGCATCGAAATCCGCCGGCCGGTAGGAAACCACATACTGGCTGCGCAATTCGTCTTCAATCGCGGCGAAAGAACGGGTCACATCTTTGATCTTGAAAGGAAAGAAGGCGCGTCCGCCGGTGGCGTCGGCCAGTTGTTGCAGGATCCTGTCTCCGCGAAGGACCAACCCGCTGTCGTCGGTGGAGATTGCGTAAATGATGACTTCAGCCCGCTGTGCCATCTCGATCGCCTGGGCGCGGCTGACTTCACTCTGATTATCTTCACCGTCGCTGACCACCACAATCGCCCGCCGCACCGGCCTGTCGCTTTTATCCTTGATTAGCTTGTCATGGCAGGCCTTGTAGATGGCGTCATACAACGCCGTCCCGCCGCCGCTATGCAGGCGGTTCACGCTGGTTTCGAGCAGCTTGACATTGTCGGTGAAATCCTGCGCCACCATGCTGTGGCTGCTGAACCCCATCACGAAGGCCTGATCAAATCCCGGACGCACCGTGCGCTGCAAGAAATTTACCGCCGCTTCCTGCTCAAAAGTGAAACGGCTGTCCACCGACCCGCTGGTATCGATCAGCAATCCCAGTTGGATCGGCAAATCCGTTTCCCGCCGGAAGTTGATGACCGCCTCGGGCGGTTTATGATCGTCCAGATAAGTAAAGTCGTTCTGGTTCAGATTGCGTACAAACTTGCCGTGCTTATCGGTGGCGATGAACAACACGTTTACTTCATCCACACGCTTGCGGATGGTGAGAATGGGATCGTCGCCCCCGTCAGAGGCCGGCGAAGTGCTGGCAAAACTATTACTTACCGGCGGGGCATAAGCCGGCATCTGCCCCAGCGAAGGGACTCCCAGGGCCAATACCGCCAAAACCGAGTAGACCAGCCGACCTGTGTAGTTCATGCCAGACACATCCAAAAATTTCACGCCAAAGCGTGGTTTTTAGCCCTCCCACCTAGATAGATGCACGCCAAGGGCCGCTTTCGCTATTTAAGAGCTTGAATTTCTTGACTTTACGAGAGTTTCCCTTGCTCTGCCAAGTTACAAAAGGAGCACTCGGACGGTCATAGGGACACTGCTCCCAGGGTCTTGTTTCCCGCCTTCATTGTTAATATGAATAGTGCCCGCAAAGACTCGTTCAGAACCCAAATTTTCGCTTCTGCGCTCTCATTCTTTGACACCAATTCCCTGGCTGGTCCATGGATTCAGCACCCGTTGGGGCGGAACTTCCCGGTCCTATGGCGGGCACGCCCTCAACCTGGGATTCACCCAACAGGATTCCCGCGCGGCGGTGGAACGAAACCGCGCGATTTTTCTGCAAAAACTCAGCCCCAAAACTGGAAAAAAGCCGTGGCCGCTGGTCACCCTGCGGCAAATTCATTCCGATCTCATTCACTACGTGGAAGCGGCCCCCGCACAACCACTGGCGGGTGACGGCTTGATCACCTCGGTCCCCGAATTACTGCTGGCTGTCTTGACCGCGGATTGCATTCCAGTGATTTTGGTGGACCCGAACCGGCGCGCCATCGGGGTCTTCCACGCGGGCTGGCGCGGAACGGTGAAGCGCATCGTCGAAAAGGGCGTGGGCGAGATGCGCCGCTGCTTCGGCAGCCGGCCGCGCGACCTCCGGGCTGCCATTGGCCCCGGAATTCACAGCTGCTGCTATACCGTGGGAGAGGAAGTACGCGCGCAATTCGAGTCACAATTTGCTTATGCCGGCGAGTTGTTCCACGAGGTCAAAGAGTCCGACCCCATCCGCGAAAAATATCCCTTGTTGTTTCTGACCGCCCGCGCCCCCGGTCACAGCGAGCTGCCCCAAAATATTTTTCTGGATTTGGTGGAAGCCAATCGCCGTCAACTCCTGGATGCCGGAGTGGCTTCGAAGAACATTGAAAGTTCTCCGCTCTGCACGTCTTGCCGAGCGGACACGCTGTTCTCCCACCGCAAACAAAACGGCGTCACCGGAAGAATGATGGCGGCGGTGGGAATGAAGCGGAAAGCTTAGCGCTCTCAAATGAGACCTAAGCGCTTCCGAAAGGGGCCGGGTAGTGGTGCAATTTGATTCAGAATCTAAGAATCGGGTCGTGTCAGGGCATGGCCTTTGGCCATGCCGCCTGACGAGAGAAACACTTGTTCCCCGCCGCTAGGGCGCAACTATCTGGAGAGTCAAGGACATGGGTGTTGCGCCTAATCGGCGCGCTGATCCAAGCAGGAAAAATGGCAGGGCTAAGAGTCCGTGTCGCAACTCCGGGCCACAGAAAAAAGTGGACCGGACTTGGCCAAATCAGCCGCGAAGCGGCGAAAGATTACAGCCCAGAGCCTGCCCTGAGCTTGTCGAAGGGGCGCAAGCCCTGGGTAGAAGTGGGAAACGAGTCAGCCCCGCAGGGGCGAAAGAATAGTTGCGACACAGTCTCTAAAGCCGCTGCCTGACACGTACCATTGATCAAACTGCACAACTACCAAAGGGCCGCTCCAGTTTGCTCATCCACCGATCACTCCGCTATAGTTTTCTTAGCCATGTACCGCGATTTCCATGCTACCGACCGCTGGACCAAAAAGCGGGTCCACTGCCTCTACCAGGCGCTCATCGTGGCCATCGCCACCCGCCACGCGGATGCGGTTGACGTCAAGTTTCTGGTCGACGGCCGCACCGCCTGGGTCGCGCTGCCTCACCCGGCCTGGGTGGAATACAAAAATCAAACCGGCAAAATCATTACCGACGCGCTGGCCATCGAGATCGCCGGACACTATCTGAAAACCGCGCTCGAATCCGGCGAGGGCGTGGGCCGCGAAATGTATTCCCTCACCGTAGATGAAACTCTCAAGCATTTAGACGCAGTAGTGAACCTAGAGCCTCAGCCCACAACCGCAGAGTAGGCTTCCCTTCCATCGCGCCCAGTCCCAGAAAAGCGCGCCATCCAAAATTTCGATGCTGACCCCTGTGGAAATCCAATCTATTGACATCCACAGGCTTTGGACCTAAATTCTCCTCTCTGCAAGTTCCCTAGTAGTAGACCCCGGGCCCCACAATTTATTTCAGTGTTGGAGAAGCTTATGGCTCGTGTTATGTCCTCAACGTTATTTTCTAGATTCGGCATAAGTGCATGTTTGTTGGCTTCTTTGATTTGCAGCGTGCACGCGCAAATTCAAAACATTGGAAACAATACTTCGACCCCCACGCCGGGCGTGGGTCACGACTACATTCACATGCTGTCGGAGACCGTGAACCCAGCCAATGGTTCTGTCAGTTTGCGAATCCAAGTGCCGACATCTCCGGGGCGTGGTTACACCATGCCATTTTCCTTTGCCTACGATAGCAACGGCATACGCTTCCCCGTGGCGTCGAGTGGCCCAGGCACCCAATGGAACAACAGCGATGACTATGTTTCAAGCGGCGGATGGAGTTATTCCGTTCCCATGTTTTATGCCCAATATGGTCAGATCCAGGTCAATCCTACACTTGAGCCCGGCGATATTTGCAATTACTACACCAACTACATGTTCAAAGATCCATCCGGCGGGCGTCACGCACTGTATCTGGATTACATGGATGGCAGTTCCACCCATGGAAACGCTTGCCCTTATAGTTCGCACAGCACTGGTGGCGATGGCTTCTATACTGCTGCCCTGCAAAGCGTGTTTTCACCCGATCCAATCGCAGTAGTTGGGCCCGACGGAACTCTTTACCAGGGCGGAGCCAACGGGAATGGTGCGACTTTCCCCTTTGGGAATGGGTCGCTTCCCGACTTTATCGAAGATCGCAATGGCAACAAAATCTCGGTTCAGGGAGGCACCGGAACGCAGCCCGGGGTTTTTACCTTCACCGATGATCTAGGAAGAGTTCTCGTGTCCTCTTCCGGAATGGGGCCCAGTGGAACAACCAACACCTTAAACGTTGCCGGGACTTCTTATGGCGTCACATGGCAAACCGCAACCGCAAATTTTTCGGTCCCCTTTACTCAGGTAAGCCCACCGCCATCAGGGTTCAACTGTTTCCCCCTGCAATCCACCGTCAGCGATTCGAAGATGGTCGTACAAACCATCACCCTTCCGAACAATCAGAAATATCAATTTTTTTACGAAAGCACCTATGGCTTGTTGAGGGAAATTGATTATCCGGATGGGGGCTCGGTAAAGTACACCTGGCAGATGAGTTCTCTGCAAGAAGAAGCCGCGGTTTTCGATGGCTGGTCACAAAGCGGGCAGGGCCCTTGGATAGACAATGATCCTCGTGCGTGTATTTGGCGTTACCCGTCGCCGGTAGTAGCTACCCGCACTGTAAGTTTTGGCGGCAGCGCAGTTCTCACTCAATCGTTCAGCTACGGTGTTACTTGGGGAACGAGCTGGGACTGGACCCGGAAGACCACCACGGTCACCACGACTGATGTGGCTTTGAACAAAAGCTTTAATACAGTCTATACGTATGGAGCTTTTCAAGCTCTCACGAACTCCAGAATTAACTCACAGCCAAGCTCCAGTCAGATACCGTTCGAAGCGGGAGTCCAGTACTCCGATTGGGGTAGCACCACGCCGATTCGGACCGTATTTAAGGGATGGGTGAATCCCGACTGGCTAGCATGTGAAATCGAAACTTTGGAGGATGGGGTAACCCGTTCGGGCAAATGGTATCAATACGATACCAGCCTCCACATACCAATCGACGTCAAAGAATCCGATTTCGGCACGATTACGAATTGTCTTCCCGCTCCAAGTAATCCCACGAGGGAAACGGTCACTACCTACCAGTCGTTCTCCAACCCGATTTATGGTAGTGCAGCATTTTTCAAAAGGCCTTCCAGCGTCGTGGTCAAGGACAGCAGCGGAAACCGTGCGGTGGAAACCGACTATGCTTACGATGAGACGGCCACAACTTCCGTTTCTGCCATAAATCACGACAACTCCAACTACCCCTCCGGTTCAATCAGCCGCGGCAATCTTACGACCCAGACTCGAAAATGTTTTGTGGGCGCCACCAACTGCACCGATTCAATCACTAAGTACACCTATGACCAGACTGGTCAGGTGAAAACCATGGTAGACGCTTGCGGCAATGGCTCTTGTTCCGACATGAGTGGTTCCAACCACACGACCACTTTTTCTTACACCGACCGCTATACCACCCTGTCCGGAGGACAGAATGTAGCGTATACCCCCAGCGGCAACACCAATGCTTATCTCACCAGCATTACCAATCCCCTCAATCAAACCTCTAATTTTACTTACGATTTCTTTAACGGCCAGCTCACCGTGGCCCAGGACCCGAACTCGCAAAGCACCACTTATCT
>CAZETZ010000162.1:0-7808 GCA_964514735.1 uncultured Acidobacteriaceae bacterium
CATTGCCGCCGTGCGCCTGAACATTCCGGACGCCGCGCGAAAACTATTTGACAAAGGCGCGGAAGCCTTAAGCAAGCAACACTGGGAAGAAGGCCGCGCACTATTTCAGAAAGCAATCGGCGTATACGGAGACTACGACATGGCCTACAACGGACTCGGGGTCGCCGAAATGCAGTTGAAAAACACGGACGCCGCCAAGCAGGCGTTCAGCAAAGCCATTACGTTGAATTCCAAGTACGCGGAAGCGCAACGCAACCTGGCGCGAATTTTTATTTCCGAGCACGATAGCGGCGGGGCGCTTCCCCTGTTGAAAGCATCCCTGGAAAGCGACTCCACCGATGTTTGGGCGCTGAGCAACGCCGCCTACCTGCAACTGCAAGGGCACAACTTCGAAGAAGCCCTGGCATTTGCGCAGAAAGTTCATACCCTCCCTCATCAGAATATGCCCAATGCCCATATGGTCGCCGCCTATGCCGCGGAAGCTTTGGGAAAGAATGATGTCGCGCAAAAAGAATTGAATTTGTACCTCAAGGAAGATCCCAAGGGGCCCAACGTCGGCAGAGCTCAACAGGAGCTGACAAAGCTCTCCTCCGGAACGGCCCAGTAGCATTGCCGTTCAAAGGGCATTCGTCTCAGAGAATGTACACCTCAGGTTTAACGCTTACGCTATTTGAATAAGTATCTTTACATTCCAAATTTGGAATTTATATGCATATTTGTAAATAGAATACGCATATACAAATTGATTGTAACTATATGAAATGTATATAGTTGATGTTTCGTATCAGATGTTGGAATGTTGATTGCTGACCCCTAAGCGTTCGAAGGCTTCTTAAGTTCGTTTTCACGGGACAGCTGTGCACGGCAATCAGGTCGCTCCCAGGTGATCTGGTTCCTGCTAAATCATTGTTTCCTTACACATTCGCCTACGATTCGAAAGGGAGGTAGTTTTATGGTGTTTTATTCACGCACGCTCAGCCGCAATTGGACGCGGATAAGTGGCGTATTATTAGTCATTTTGGCGCTGCTTGCGCTTACAACGCCGGGGCTGGCACAACGCTTGACCGGCGGGGCAACCATCACCGTCGAAGACTCAAGTGGAGCGGCGGTAGCAGGGGCAAAAGTCACGGTCACGGATAAGGGGAAGGGTAGTTCCTTGAATCTCACTTCTGGCCAGGACGGCCTGGCACTGGCCTCCGATCTAGCGCCCGGTGAATACGCCGTGAGCGTACAGCGTGAAGGGTTCAAAACAGCTGCGACTGTGATTACGGTCCGGGTTGGCGTGAACAGCTCGATCACCCTCAAGATGGAAGTGGGGGCAACCAGCACTTCGATCGAGGTTGCCGCCGAGGCCGTAACCGTGGACACGGAAAAATCAGCGGTGCAAAATGTGGTGCAAGCCAGCCAGATCGACTCGCTCCCCTTGAATGGACGCAACTTCCTCGACTTGGCGCAGTTGGCGCCCGGCGTCCAGGTGGTAGATGGCGGGTCTTTCGATCCCACCAAGAACCAGATGACGGGGGTTTCGGTCGGAGGCCGCTCCGGTCGTTCGACTCGAATTCAGGTGGATGGTGTGGATATCACGGATGAAACGGTCGGAACCACCGTGATGAATCTGACCAATGAATCCATCCAGGAGTTTGGAGTGCAGCAGTCCTCGCTCGATGTCAGTACCGACCTAACATCATCGGGCGGAGTGAATATCATCACCAAGAGCGGGACCAACACGATGCACGGTTCCGGCTTTGGGTTCTTCCGGCGCTCGGACTTGGCGGCGAATTTCGCGCCTGTAGTGACCAGCAGTACGCCCAAACCACCGTTCAGCCGCGACAACTATGGCGCCCGCCTGGGTGGCCCCATCTTGAAGAATAAATTATTCTGGCAGGCCGAGTACGAGAAGCTACAACAGGTGGGAGCGCAAACCACCCTGGTTGGCCCCTTTCCCCAGTTCACCGGATCTTTTGGGGTCCCGGTCAACGAGCACATGGGCGGTGGACGCCTCGACTTCAACCTGACCAGCAAGCAGAAGCTGTTTTATCGCTTTAATCACGATGACAATATCGGAGTGACCGGTTTTGGCGGCGTCGGACTTTCTGCCTTTGCAAACTCCAACAGCGCGAATTCTCATGTGGGCGGTTGGGATTACGGCACCGGTCAATGGGTGCATTCGGTGCGATTCAGCTTCCTGAAATTCATTAATGGCATTGTGGACGGCAACACTCTGGCGGGCACGCCAATCCTGCCTGCTCAGGTGAACATCACCGGTCTGGGCGGTTTTGTCATCGGCCCCAATGCAAACGCGCCGCAGGCCACCTATCAGCAGAACCGGCAAACCAAATACGATGCCACGTATGTGAAAGGGAAGCATACGCTTACGTTTGGAGTTGAATACAACCGGATTGATGAAGCGGGTTTCGCTTCGTTCTTCGGTCTGGGACCACGCGTCAGAGCGTCATTTGCCAGCGGAGTCAACGCTGCGGACCCGTTCAATGCCAATGGCGCCGCGGATCCACTGAACTATAAGACGAACCTGGTGTTTGTTGGAAATGGCTTGGGTGCAGGCAGCGAGAAGCCTGCCCTGGGGTTCCCCAATGGCGGATTCATCAATAACCGCATCGGGGTCTATGTCCACGACACCTGGAAGGTGACCAGGAACTTCACCGTGAATGGTGGTTTGCGTTACGACCGCGACGATGGCCTCGCCAACGCGGATTTACCTCGCGCGCCACTTATCGCTACTTTCGATCCGGAGCTGGCTAAGACTCCGCATAACGACGGCAAGCGCTTTGGGCCGCAGGTCGGCTTCTCATGGAACGTGAACGGAGATGGAAAAACGGTGATTCGTGGAGGCGGCGGAGTCTACTATGAAACCAACATCTTCAATAACCTTCTGTTTGATCGCGCCGAGAACTTGCCCCCTGGGTTAGGCAACGATACTCCCTCTGCAGCCTCGAATCAGAGCTTCATTCTTGATCCGCGGGACCCTACCGGGAACACGATTCTCTTCGACTTTGCCACCCAATGCACCAACGCTCAGCCATCAAAGTCGGTGGCCAGCGGCCTGCGTGACAATTGCCTTGGGGCAGCGGTGGGAACCACCATTCCTTTTGCCCTACAAGCCGAAACCCTGCTCAAGGCAGCGAGCGCCCAGCTAGCCGCGAATTGGCCGGGTCCGAACCCTACGCCCAAGTTCAATACCGACCAGGGTGTGTTCGGTGGCGCGACCATTATTGATCCCAACTACAAATCTCCTTATGGAGCGCAGATCAACATCGGCCTGCAACGGGAAATCAAACCGGGCCTGGTGCTGAACGTGGACTACATCATGAATCGTGGTGTCCACTTCTTGACCACTGTAGACCGCAACCGCATCGGCGCGGCCAATACTTTGAATGTTGCGGCGGCGCAGGCTGCCATGGACGCGACGTTTGCCGCAGCGGGTTGCAACGCGGGAAGTAACTCTGCCAATGTCGATTGCGTAATCGCCGCAGGCGGAATCATCGATGACTTTGCCGGAAACGGTCTTGGCGCCGGCAGCGGCTTGGATGGGTTTGCTTTCAGCGGTAAAAACGTAAACTTCCGCCAAATGACCGTCGCCGAACCTGCTGGACTGTCAAGGTATTCGGCCTTGCAATTTCTGCTTGCCGGAAAACTTGGAAATTGGGGCCCGTTCCACAACGCCAGCACCAACCTTACCTACACGCTGTCCCGGTTCAACAGCAGTTCCGCGGACCAGGACTTCCTGGACGCGGCCAACACCAACGATAATCCGACCGCGTTCTATGGCCCGTCGAACCTGGACCGGACCCACCAGTTTGGGATCT
This sequence comes from uncultured Acidobacteriaceae bacterium, assembly GCA_964514735.1. Classification (GTDB taxonomy): domain Bacteria; phylum Acidobacteriota; class Terriglobia; order Terriglobales; family Acidobacteriaceae; genus CAWBXL01. Next base: position 3,825 of record CAZETZ010000162.1, read on the forward strand.
CTCTCCAGACTGAGTTGCCATTCGGGTTCGAGTTGGCGAGTACCACCATCTATCGCAGCAACGAACCGTCCAACATGTTCCTACCCAGTGGGAATGGCGCCGTGGATATCTTCACTAACGATCTGGATGGCGACGGCAGTGTCCTGAATACCCTGGGAGGCGACGCGCTGGACGGAAAGCGTGGTTCTTACGGCAGGGGTATTACTGCCGGCAATCTGAACCAGTTCCTGACCAACTTCAACAACACGGTGGCCGGAACACTCACACCCGCAGGCAAGGCGCTTGTGAGTGCGGGCCTGTTCACCCAGTCCCAGCTCACCGCGTTGGGAGGGGTCGTCGAATCGGTCGGTCTCGCCCCCGGGAAGCCGGTTGACAACCCTAACTTCTACACTACCGATGTTCGCTTTTCCTGGCACTACAGCATTAAGGAAAGGCTGACCATCATGCCGATGGTTGATATTTTCAACCTCTTGAATCGGGACAACCGCATTGGCCAGTCGACGCTCGGGCGCGGTGGCAACACGGCCTATGACCCCATTCTTTCCGGCGGCGGCGGCAGTATTAACGGTCCGAATAGTGGACGTGCGCCGTTGCGTGTGTCGTCAGGTTCGGGGTCGTTCTCCAGCGGCAGTCCCCGCACCTTCCAGTTCGGCATCCGTGTCAGTTTCTAAACGCGGAGGCTGGATTGCGGTCCAGAGGGGTGGATTTTATCCACCCCTCTTTATGTTTCTTAGTCATTCTGACCGCGACGGGCTTGATGTGTAGAATAAGAGAATGTCTTTGCCCCGGCGCGATTCGCCCCGCAACTCCAAACCTGTCCCTGCGGAAGAGACTTCCGCCGAAGCTGCATACCTAAGGACCCTGGGGGAGAAACAGACCCCGGTCGCCATCAAGTTGAGGGATGGCGAGGTGGTCGAGGGCTGGATTGAGTACTACGACAAGAACATGCTGCGCTTGACCCGCGAGCATGATCCCAATCTGTTCATTTTCAAACACGACATCGTTTACATTTCCCCATCCGAATGACCAGCTCCGGCACCGCGTCTCCAACGTCCCAGAAATCAGGCAGGGAAAATTTCGCTCCTGCCATGATCGAAATTGCCCGTGAAGCTGGCATGCTGTTAATGGGATTTTTTGGGCGGGTGACCATTGAATACAAAGGCGAGGCGGACCTGGTCACTGCGGCCGACCGCGCCTCGGAAAAACTGATTCGGGAGCGCATCAAGAAGCTCTGGCCCACACACGACATCCTGGGCGAAGAAGAGGGTTTGGTCGATACCGGGAGCGATTATCGCTGGTACCTGGATCCACTCGATGGCACTACGAACTTTGCCCACGGTTTCCCGGTGTTCTGCGTCTCCATGGGGTTGGAGTATAAGAAACGCCGCATTGCCGGTGTGGTCTACGATCCCACGCGGGACGAGATGTTTTCCGCCGAGCAGGGAAGCGGGGCCTATCTGAACGGCCAGCCGATCCATGTTTCTAAAACGGCCAAACTGGCAGAATCGCTTTTGGCGACCGGGTTCCCCAGCAACAAGCGCCATCACAATCCCAACATTTATTTTTATCATCAGATTACGTTACGCACGCACGGAGTCCGCCGCGCCGGTTCCGCCGCTCTCGATCTTTGCTATGTGGCTTGCGGACGCTTCGATGGCTTTTGGGAATTCAATCTGAATCCGTGGGATACCGCTGCTGGCGTGCTGATTGTTGAGGAAGCGGGAGGGCGGGTTTCCGACTATCAGGGCCGCTACTATCAGACGGATGGGCGCGAGACCATGGCATCCAATGGCCTGATCCATGAGGCTCTAATGCACGAGTTCGAAGAGATTTTTGCTGGGCGCGGGCTGGAGCCGCTCCCGGACCCGCGCATCGTCGGCAAATAGAGATTTGACGGGAGGCCAAGCATATGAGATTTCAAACAGCCGCGCTTGTCCTCGGATTGTTCTTGGCGGCTTCCGCGTTTTCGCAAACGCCATCTGTGGACCCCGCCTACCAGCAGTCCTTCGACAAGTGGAAAGCGGAGTTAGTCGAAGGCCGTCAAAAAAACTGGCTCCCACTGGCAGGTCTGTTCTGGCTCAAGCCGGGAGAAAACACCTTCGGCACAGATTCAACCAACGCCATCGTGTTCCCTAAAGGTCCGGCCAAAGCTGGATGGTTCGAACTCAATGGCACGGATGTGACCTTAAAATTAGCTTCCGGTACGCAGGCTACAATTCAGGACAAACCAGTCACCACGGCAAAGCTCGAGCCTGACACTTCGAAAAATCGCACGGTCGTGGAGATGGGTAGCCTGCGCTTTCATGTAATTGTGCGCGGCCAGCGCATCGGCATTCGCCTGAAAGATTTGGAGAGTCAGGCGATCCACGACTATCGCGGCCCGGTTTTCTTTCCGCTGGACCCTGCTTATCGCATAACCGCGAAGTGGATTCCGTCCGACGGGAAAAAGACGGTGGATGTGCCGAATGTTCTGGGAGACGTCGAGCCTGTCACTATTTCAGGCACGGCGGTTTTTGAAATCAATGGCAAAAAATTCGAACTGACCGACATGGGCGGCGACCCGGCCCAGGGCGTGTCTTTCGTCTTCGACGATCTGACCACGAAAACGGTCACCTATCCCGGAGGCCGGTTTCTCGATACCGACCCGGTAGTCAACGGCACGGTCGTGCTCGACTTCAATGAAGCCTACAGTCCGCCGTGCTCGGTGACGCCCTACGCCACCTGTCCGCTGGCGCCGAAGGACAACCGGCTGGCGGTGGCGATTCCGGCGGGAGAAAAGTTCGACCGCCACTCTCATCACTGAGACGCGCTGGCAGTAGAATAATGAAGGGTCCTGAGTGCGATGAGTTCACTTCTCGAACGCACCATCGAAAAACGTTCCAGCAAGGTCAGTTTTTCTGGGCGCATCTTATTTCTTACCGAAGATCCTGAATTAATTAAGCGGCAGTTGACAGGTGAAGACTTACCTTGGGATACGAAGAACCCGGCCCGCAATCCCAAGCTGCGCGACGATATTTCCACCGATGAGATCACGCCCGCGCACTATTGTTTTTACTTCGACGAAACTTTAGGAGAAATTCCTTATCTCGGCCTGAAGTGCGGCAACGTCACTCCGATTGGACGCGGCGATGTGAAGCGAGGAGGCTTCGTGGCCGCAGTCAGCGGCAAGCGCCGTGGCAAAGGTTCCAGCCGCGAGCAGTCTCCCTACGCGGAGATGTGCGCTGGCATCCGCTTGGTGATCGCGGAGAATATTGAGCGCATCTACAAGCAGAACTGCCAGAACCTGGGCCTGCTGACCTCAACCGATTTTTCTTTAATAGACAAGATTCGGGCGGGAGAAGAAATTCCGCTGGCCGCTTTCACCGCCGAAGAAGACGAAATCACAAAACAAGTCATCGAATACGGCGGTTTGTTTCCGTTCAACGTGGCGCGACTGCAAGGCAAAGTTTTTCTGCCGGCAGTCGCGGACAGGAGTGTCCGCTCCACACGGCCCATGACGGTGGCTGAGAAAATCTTTGCCCGGCACATGGGAACGAGTGTGGAGACGGGGCTTGCCCCGTCCGTCCAACCCGGCGACACAGGCTTCGCCCAAGCCGACCTGCGCTTCAGCCACGAGTATGTTACTCCGATGGCCGCGATCTTCTTCGAGCGCTACGTAGGCAAAGATGCGAAAGTAAACGATCCGTCCACCATACTTTTCTTCCGCGACCACCTGACTTTCTTAGACGAAGTCATCTCCGAAGAGAAAAAGAAGCTGGGGTTGTTGGATTTGGCGACACAACTGAAACTGAAGCAGCAAGACTTCGCCACCAAGCAGGAGATCAAGCTTCACGGGGAACTGAAAGACCGCAAGGGTTCCGAAGGCATTTGCCACTCCATTGTTCTCGAAAGCTATGCCCTGCCCGGCCAGCTCAACATCGGTTCCGACTCTCATACTCCGCATGTGGGAGCGATTGGCTGTGTGGCTTTCGGTATTGGCCCCAC
>CAZETZ010000163.1:0-7803 GCA_964514735.1 uncultured Acidobacteriaceae bacterium
ACCTTCACCGACAGTTCCAGTGGCACTTCGACCTTCCTTTATTACGCCGTGGATGCGGGCCACTTGATCCTCTTTTCATCGGACACCGGCACGCTTGGGACCGGAGCGGCTGAAAAACAGACCGGTGGGCCGTTCTCGGCCGCATCGTTCTCCGGTCCATACGCATTCGGCAGCAGCGGCGACACCAGTACCTTTTTTGAGCAAACCAATACCGTAGGTAGATTCAATGCGGATGGCAGTGGCGCAATCACGGCGGGCACGCTCGATGCCGTGACAGATGGCACATCGTCGACCGACGTGCTGTTCAACGGAACGTATGCCGTAACCAGTAACGGAAGAGTTGCTGTAACTCTTACTCCGTCCACCGGTTCGATCCAGCAGGTGTACTGGATGGTTAGCCCTTCCCGCGCTTTTTCGGTCACCAACTCATCGAACACGGTTGAGGATGGCAGTCTCGATCTGCAAGTAGGGTCTTTTTCCAATTCGACGCTAAGCGGGATTTATGCGTTCGGCATGGATGGATTCGACACTGGGCTCGCCAACACCAAGGAAAGAACCGGACTCATCAATTGGGGCGGCAGCGGGACGCTGTCTTTGTCTGAAGTTTCTAATGCCTTGGGAGCAGCTAGCGCGTCCGGCACGCTGACGGGAACCTACATGGTCACGACCAATGGCAGGGCCACAGCATCGGTGACCGGCCTCTCCAGCAATTTGGTGTTTTACCTGGTATCTGGGAGCAATGCCTACGTGCTTCAAAATGACACCGGCGTTGCGATTAAAGGAAAAATGACCAAGCAACCCTGATACGAATCGAGGAGCCGGCAGCTTGTTCTTGATGCGTCTTTGAGATATCTGGAGGCTTGGAGCCCCGGCGGGATAGTCTGGCCGGGGCTTTTTGCATCTTTAATACCATGCGGACGCGTATACAACGTGGATGGGTACGAAGCCTCGCCGTTCTGTTTCTGCTCGCCAGTCCACAACTGCCTTCACAGGGCCGGCCAGAATCATCCAGCACACAGCTTCTGGTAAAGAGTGGTCCATTGCTGAAAGCGTTTCTCCGCGAGCAACATCAAGTTCAATTACAAGCGCAGGGCGGCACCGCCCCGTATGCCTGGAAACTGGAAAACGGCCGGCTTCCGCCAGGGATTTCCCTAGAGCCGGCTGGAATTCTAAGGGGTCCTCCAACTGAGACCGGGGATTTTCGTTTCGTAGTCACGGTGAGCGACAGCGGCAGTCCGGCGCATCAGCGCAGCCAGGAGCTTGTGCTTCGCGTGCTGGCGCCGTTGCTTGTACAGTGGGACCGTCCGGCAACGGTTAAAGGCCAAAGGATCGAGGGCTCCTTCAAAGTATCCAATCCGACGGGACAGGATTTCGACCTGACCGCAATTGTCCTGGCGGTGAATGAAATCGGACGGGCCACGGCCATCGGCTATCAGCATTTCACCCTGAAGCATGACACTGCGGACCTCGAAATTCCCTTCGGAGAGAACCTGCCGCCGGGCGGTTATGTGGTCAATGTAGATGTCGTGGCGGAGATCGCGGCCTTGAACACTATCCACCGGGCCAGATTGGTTACGCCGGCAAAGTTACAAGTTATTCAGGGGCCTTGACAGGGCTTTCTTGACTGATGGAGCAAGACACAGTCTCTGCACTTACAGGATTGTTCCCAGCAAAAAATAAGAATCCCGAGGTAGTGTTAGGCGCATTCCTCTCAGCCAGTAGCTTGCTTTAGACCCTTGCCGACCTGCTCTCGTCGCTTCCTTGCGGTCGCGCCGCGCGATCTGTACTCGGGCTCCGGGCTTACCGCCAACTGGATAAATCTGCCTAACGCCTCGGGACTCTATGTTGCCTTTAACTTGGTCTTCTTGTTCGCCTCGACCAGCGCTTTGCTATAGACCCTTACCTTGCCTTCTCTTCCTCATCTTGCGATGGGAGGAGCGACTTGGTTTGAGCCCCGGACGCCGCACCAACCGGGAAAACTTCAGAAGGTGTCAAAGAACGATTATGGTTTTACTCCTTTTAATTTTTCCGTCAATAAAAACAATGCGACTCTATCTGCTTGTTTTTCATTCGAGTGCAGGCCATTCACAGACGGGTGCAACGGAGTTGGTGCGATTCTTCAAGCTGCGGTCGCAACCTTTATAGAATCGATAAGTTTTTTGAGGATTCTCGTAAACGCGGTCCCGATCAACTTGTTTCAGTCATGTGACTTTCGCTTGTGCAAATCTTCTAAACTGCGCGCCAGATCAGGATTTCATTCGGATTACTAAAACCTATTGCTCCCGTCGCAGATTCGAAAGCTATCTTTAACCCGCATCTGATTGGGATCGGCCACAGATGCGCGGGTTCCCGACTATAATCCCAAGCACAGGAGGAGTCATGTCCCAAGTCATCCCAGAGAAATACCGTGATCTCTTCAGCAAAAAAGCTTTTGCCAGCTTAGGCACCCTGATGCCCAACGGAGCGCCGCAAGTCACTCCCGTTTGGGTGGACCTTGAGGGCGATCATGTAGTTGTCAACTCCGCGAAAGGGCGGCAAAAAGATCGCAACCTGCGCCGGGACCCGAGAGTATCGCTCGCAATTATTGATCCGGACAACCCATATCGCTATCTGGAAATCCGCGGCCGGGTGTCGGAGATCACGGAACAGGGCGCGGCTGCCCACATCGACAAGATGGCAAAAAAATATCTGGGCGTGGACAAGTATCCTTACTCGCAACCCGGCGAAGTGCGCGTGATGTATAAGATTCAGCCCGAACACGCGACCATGATGGGATGAACAGAAACATCATGCTAAGCACAGAAAGCAGTGCCATCGCCCAACTCCATCTCTCCTGGGTCCGGTCCCAATTCCCCTCCCTTTCGCAAACCGTAAATGGTCATCCGGCTGTGTTTTTGGACGGGCCGGGTGGGACACAGGTTCCGCAACGGGTCATTGATGCCATCAGCGATTACTTGAAGCAGTCCAACGCCAATACCCACGGGGCGTTTGCGACCAGCGAGCGCACCGACGTTGTCATTGAAGAGGCCCGGAGGGCGATGTCTGATTTTCTTCATTGCGATCCGAGCGAAGTTGTTTTTGGTCCCAATATGACCACGCTGACGTATGCCGTCAGCCGCGCCATCGGACGCGAACTCGCGGCGGGCGATGAGATTGTGCTGACGCGCCTCGACCATGATGCCAATGTTTCTCCCTGGCGGGCGCTGGAAGAGCGAGGCGTCAAAATCCAGTTCGTCGATATCAATGAATCGGACTGCACGCTGGACATGGCCGATGTAGCCAGGAAAATCACCGACCGCACCCGGCTGGTTGCCGTGGGATACGCTTCCAATGCGGTTGGAACCATCAACCCGGTCCGGGAGATCATTCATCTCGCCCATGAACATGGCGCGTTGACGTATATAGACGCCGTTCATTACGCACCGCATGGCCCGATTGACGTGTCTGCGCTTGGTTGCGATTTTCTGGTGTGCTCGACTTACAAGTTCTTTGGCCCGCACATGGGTGTGTTGTATGGACAGGACGAGTATCTGGAGCGGTTCAGGCCTTACAAACTGCGGGCCAATTCGGATGAGATCCCCTACTGCTGGGAGTGGGGAACGCTGAACCATGAGTGCATCGCCGGGATTACCGCATGTGTAGAGTATCTGGCCGATTTGGGGCGGCACGCATCGCCTACGGCCTCAACCCGCCGCGAGGCCCTGGTCAGTGCCTATGCAGCCATTCAGCAACACGAGCGTGAACTTTTGCAGCAGTTAGTGCGCGGCTTGCTGGAAATTCCTGGGCTTAAGTTCTATGGAATCTCTGATCCGCAACGTTTTGATCGGCGTTGTCCGACGGTCGCCGTAAGAATTGCCGGGCATTCACCGCGAGAGCTTGCGGAAAAGCTCGGCAAGCGCGGCTTCTTCACCTGGGATGGCAACTACTACGCGATTGGGGTTACCGAGCGGCTGGATGTAGAAAAAGACGGTGGATTTCTGCGCATCGGCTTGGTGCATTACAACACTGCGGATGAAGTTGAGCGATTACTTAGCGCATTGCGAGAGATCGTGTAGCAACGAGCGTCCTCGGCCGGGGGTGAGCGGGGAATTTGAGGTTCGGTCAGATCGACACTTAAACCCGGGCGGGGACGCCCGTCGCTCCATTCAAGACTTTAATTCGACAACACCACCATTTTTTCCAATCAACACCACATCCGCCATGTCAACAAACAGCCCATGCTCGACGATGCCGGGGATTTCTTCCAGTTGCCGCGCAAGACTGGCGGGATCAGAGATCTGGCCAAATTTGCAGTCCAGGATGTGATGGCCTTCGTCTGTCACGAGAACTTCACCGCGGTCGTTTTTGCGGAGACTCGTAGCCGCCCCCAGCACCCGTATTTCTTTTGCAACCAAAGCTTGTGCAAACGGAATTACCTCAACCGGCAAAGGGAATCTGCCGAGCATCGGTACGTGCTTGCTTGAATCTCCGATGATCACCAGTTTCTTTGCAGCTGAGGCAACAATTTTTTCTCTGAGAAATGCACCGCCACCACCTTTGATCAGGTTCAGGTTGGTGTCAACCTCGTCTGCACCATCGATGTCCACGTCAATTTCTTGATGCTCATCCAAGGTCGTGAGGGGAATGCCCAACTCAGTAGCAATTTTGGCGGTTTGTATCGAGGTGGGAATGCCTAAGATTTTTAGGCCAGAACGCACCCGTTCACCGAGAAATTGAAGGACGTAGTAAAAGGTGGAACCGCTTCCGAGTCCGACGATATTACCGTCACGAATAAAGCGCAGGCTTTCACGAGCAACGGATTGTTTTTCTTGATCGAGATTCATTGAAGGTTATTTAGGAATAAATGGCAGAATAACAAATCGGACTCCATAAAGCATGAGCAAATATCCTTTACAACCTGAGTCGGACCACTGCTTCGCTCGCTGAGACGATGGGAATACTTTCCACCATTTCCAGTGCAAGCAAATCAGATTTGTCGCCAGTGATTAGGAATGTCGCCTTGCCATCCACGGCTGTTTCTAAAAACACATTGTCATCAGGATCAGGGCTTAATTTAATTTCCGAAACCAGTTCAACCCGCTCGGTTTGGTAAACCAAATAAGCTGCTATGTCAGCTATAAATGCGTCTGTAATTTTCTGGAATTTGCGGATGCGAGGATAATCAAGCACGCGCAAATATTCTTCTACAATCGGGTCCGAAACCAGGTGGACAGCTTTCTTGTCTCGAATGACTTTCAGGATTTGGGCAGGCGGCCCAGTAGCAGAAATCAGCCCACTGATGAAGATATTGGTATCAATGACCAAACGTGGGCTGGCTGTGTCACCTTCCACGACGCTCTTTTCTGACTGCCTTCACTGCACTAGCAACCGTACGCTCAATCTCCTGCGCAGAAACGTCACGATTAGCTGACTGCACTTCATTAATCGATTTCCATGGATCAACGTTCTTCAGAGCCCGTCTGACAATCAGGGCTTGCGCAAGAATCCCACTGATCGAAGTGCCTTTCTCGAAAGCTTCTTTGGCTACCTCTTCGTGGACCATGGGAGGGACGCGAACATGAATCTGGCCATTGAATGATCTGGACATAGAAATTGTTTTCTCTAATACCAATATACCATGGTATATTAGGTTAGAGAAGAGGCGTTTCGAGCAGTGTCAATCCGAGGCAAGACGGCAGCGGAAATAACTCATGCTGATATTCAACAGCTTGTACATGAAAACGTTGCTGAAGATCAATATTTAGACTATAAGCAAGAACTCCTATACCCCTCAAAACCCACCAAACAGCTAGATGACGAGAAAGACGACATACTGGCTGATGTCATTGCATTCGCAAACGGAAATGGCGGTCATATAGTAATTGGGATTGAGGCAGATGCACAGGAGCGAGCTTTTCGCCTTCACCCACTTCAGGCAACACGTGCCAAGCAATTGACCGATCAAATTCGCGACTTGGTAGTCGCACATGTACAACCAGCTATAGTGCAATTGGAAATAGTTCCGCTAGCGATTGACGCAGCTAATGATCAATGGGTAGTTGTTCTGGTGATACCAGATAGCGACAGGAAACCGCATCTCTCCTCTTTCAGGGAACAAACACGATTTGAAATAAGGGTTGGCAATCGTAAACGGGAAATGCACTACGAAGAAATTCGTTCAACATTCCTTGAAAATCCTCAGCAATTGTTAATTGCGAAACTCCTTTCGGAAGTCGAATCACTAAGAACTCATTTAACGTTGGACCATACTTCTGTAGATGTAGGCAAGTTGGAGTTATGGGAAATTAATCAACCTGATCTTCTGATGCGACGGATGAGGGAAGAATATGAACAGCAAATCACAGGGGAACGCTTCTTCCGCATTACTGCAACCCCAACCAATTTGCAAAGCAATGTCATTGACACTGGTAGCCAAGAGCTAAGGAATTTGTTGGAGCGGCCGCCATTTCGAGATAGTGGATGGACAGTGGAAGCACACGGTCCAATCCAGAGAACCAACAGAGGATTGGAAAGCGATGATCCCGATTGGGGACGCATAATTTTGCTTAAGAACGGACACTTCGAATTCTGGAAACGTATCGATTGGTTGTTTTGTTGGAATCAAGACTTAAAAGTTATGCAGCAGCACCCGCGCCTTTATCCATTCGCGGTTGTGGAATATCCAGTTACATTCGTACGGTTATATCGTAAGATTTTAGATCAACTAAATCTAAGGTTCGATGTTCTGTTCCAGATGCAATATTCAAACATTGATGGTGCTGTTTTGCTCCCATACCATCCCGATTCGGTTCACTATGCCATATCTGCGAAAGCAGTCCTACCACTGCAAAAATCGACCATCATCATCGAGCCCAGATCAGCAGGATATGGTTTCGATCCTGACCCAATTGTCTTAGATATGCTTGAGGACGTGTATGCTGAATTTGGTTATGAACGTAAGCATATTCCGTTCTTCGATCAAACCGGTCATTGCAATATCACGTAATGCTCGTCTCAGTATATGCACCATATACTTCCCTTAGCGCCTCGCAAATCTCGCCTACCGTAGCGTAGGCTCGAACTGCGTCAATAATGTAAGGCATGGTATTCGCAGAAGAGATGTTGCCGTTTGATTCGGCCCGTGGCTCCTGTGTTGCTGCTTTCTTCAGCGCATCCAACTTCCGCTGAACTTCCTCATTCGATCGCCGTTCCCGCAAAGTCTTTAACTTTGCAGTCTGCTGCCGGGCCACGCTCTCATCGATGTACAAAATCGGCGGGGGCTCTTCTTCGACCGTGAATTCATTCACCCCTACAATGATTTTCTCTTTGGCCTCGACCGCTCGCTGATATTGATAGGACGATTCGGCAATTTCTTTCTGCGGATAGCCACGCTCAATGGCCTTGACCATGCCTCCCATGGCGTCGAGTTTGCCGAAGTAGTCAAAGGCGCCCTTTTCCATCTGGAGCGTTAAGTTTTCCAGGAAGTACGACCCTCCAAGAGGATCAGCCGTCTGCGTCACGCCAGATTCGTAGGCGATGATTTGCTGCGTACGCAGGGCGATGCGGGCAGCTTCTTCGGTGGGCAGGGCCAAAGCTTCGTCATAGGCGTCACAGTGCAACGACTGCGTGCCGCCGAGGACAGCGGCCAATGCCTGTATTGCCACGCGAGCGATATTGTTCATCGGCTGTTGTGCCGGGAGCGAGACGCCTGCGGTCTGGGTATGGAAGCGCATTAACCAAGTACGCTGGTTCTTGGCCCCGAAACGGTCTTTCATCACCTGATACCAGATCTTGCGGGCCGCGCGATATTTGGCGATTTCTTCG
>CAZETZ010000164.1:0-7489 GCA_964514735.1 uncultured Acidobacteriaceae bacterium
CAGGCTGAATATTTGCTCGTGCCCAACGCTCAAGCCAACCTGGCAAAAATTCCCGACGAGCTTACCGATGAGCAAGTAGTGTTGCTCCCAGATATAGCTTCTACGGGCATTTCTGCCGCGGAAAGCGCCGACATGCAGATCGGCGATACAGTCGCAGTCTTTGCCCAGGGGCCAATCGGCCTGTGCGCAACTGCCGGGGCAAAACTAAAAGGCGCAAGCTTAATCATCGCCGTGGAGTCCGATCCTATTCGAGCGGAAATGGCCAAACGCATGGGCGCGGACGTCGTGCTTGATTTCACGCATCAGGATGTAGTTGAGCAAATCAAAGGCATGACCGGCGGACGTGGCGTGGATGTAGCCATCGAAGCTCTCGGCACGCAGGGCACGTTTGAAAATGCACTCAAGGTTCTGCGTCCCGGAGGCACGCTCTCGAGCCTCGGCGTGTATTCAGGAAAGCTGACTTTGCCGGGAGAAGCGTTCGCAGCCGGACTGGGCGATCACAAAATTGTGACCACACTCTGCCCGGGAGGCAAGGAACGCATGCGGCGGTTAATTGAGATGGTCCGCCATGGACGTCTGGATCTGACTCCATTGCTCACGCACACATTCCCGTTGGAACGGATCACCGAAGCCTATGAGCTGTTCGGTGAACGGCGCGAGGGCGTAATCAAAGTCGCTATCAAACCGTAATGATGAGGGGGGAACCGCAAATCCAGCGGCCCCCCCCTTGGGTTTCTCTACGTGTACAAAAACCGCGAAACGTGATTAGAGTGACTGCATGTGCGCTTAACCTAGTGGTCTTTCGGAATCCAAACTATATATTTACAAAAGGGTTTGCGATTCGAACTCCGTCCACTTCTCGCGATTCTTGAAGGTCTTCGGTGAGAAGAACCCGACATCCAGACTGCTTCGCTGAACGTATGATCAAGCAGTCCCAAAAAGAAAACCCGTGAAGCCGATGCAGATCAATGGCGGCGAGGATATCCGCGACTTCCGGCACGGCTACGTCGAACTCAGCCAGCAATTCCATCTTTCGGCGTGCCACGCGCGGATCCACTCCCAATTTGCGGGTAACAGCGACAAAGTATTCCTGCAACACCTGCATCGAGACCGCGCCGGTACCTGCGCGCCGGTGCGCGGCAACCAGATCAAGCGCCCGCCTTTGTCTGGTAGGCGCAGACTTGTCGTCGGTATAAACCAAAATATTGGTATCGAAAAAACTACGAGCGCTCATGGATCTCGTCACGATTGAAACGCCATCCACGGGAGTTACCCTTGCCGGAGAGTTGCTTGAATTCTTCCAAGCTTTTTTCGGGGTCGTCTCCTCCAGCCAGCTTATGCAGATAGTCGCGGACCATCTGATTCAGGCTGGTCCCCAGGGCCTCCGCCTTTTTACGGGCGCGGGAGACGGTTTGCTCGTCGATAGAGAGGGTGAGATTCACTGACACAGTATACGTGTGCATTGATTCCGTGTCAATTTTGAGATTGGACAAGAATTGAAACAACTTTCTCATGGAAAAAACGGAGCTGTACCAATGTGATCTGAATCACACGACCCTGTGTACTCATACGCGGAAGCCCTCTCCATAATCCGTCATTGTGTATGCGGATAGTGGCTGCCTTCCAACCGCAGCCTTGAAGGTGGACCCGAATGAGTCGCAAGTTCAAAACCATGGACGCGAACGAAGCGGTGGCCAACGTTGCTTATCGCCTCAACGAGGTCATCGCCATCTACCCCATCACGCCGTCCTCCTCGATGGGGGAGTGGGCCGACCAGTGGACTTCGGAAGGTGTGCCTAACATCTGGGGGACCGTCCCCCGTGTTGTGGAAATGCAAAGTGAAGGTGGCGCTGCCGGCGCCGTTCACGGCGCCCTGCAAACCGGTGCGCTGGCCACCACCTTCACTGCGTCGCAAGGTTTGTTGTTGATGATCCCCAACATGAACAAGATTGCCGGCGAACTGACGCCAACAGCTTTCCATGTTTCCGCGCGGACTTTGGCCACCCATGCGCTCTCGATTTTCGGTGATCACTCGGATGTGATGTCGTGCAGAACTACGGGATTCGCGATGCTCTGCTCCAATTCGGTCCAGGAGGCAATGGACTTGGCGCTGATCGCGCACGCGGCCGCTCTCGAATCCCGTATCCCTTTTTTGCATTTCTTTGATGGTTTCCGCACTTCCCATGAAGTCAACAAGATTGAAATGCTTAACGAGGATGACCTCCGCACCCTGATCAATATGGACCGCGTGTTTGAGCACCGCGCGCGGGCGCTGTCACCCGACCATCCCGTACTACGCGGCACGGCGCAAAACCCGGATGTGTACTTCCAGGCGCGCGAGGCGGTCAGCCCCTTCTATGCAGCTTGTACGGGCAAAGTGCAGCAAGTGATGGACAGGTTGGCGGAGTTGGTCGGTCGCTCCTATCACCTATTCGACTACGTGGGTGCATTGGATGCCGAGCACGTTATTGTCATGATGGGCTCAGGTGCGGAAGCTGCACATGAGACAGTCGAGGGCCTGGTAGCGCGCAAAGAAAAGGTCGGACTGCTGAAGGTCCGGTTGTATCGGCCGTTTTCGGTCGAACATTTCTTGAAGGCCCTTCCCCAATCTGTTCGGGCCATCACGGTGCTAGACCGCACCAAAGAAGCCGGCGCGGCGGGCGATCCTTTATACCTGGACGTGGTAAATGCCATTCAGGAAGGACTCAAGTCCCGAATGCATCGCCCCGCCGTTCCGCCGGTAGTGTTGGGCGGCAGGTATGGATTGTCGTCCAAGGAACTCACTCCTGCAATGGTGAAGGCAGTCTTCGACAACTTTGCTCCGGGCGCACAGAAAGACCACTTCACAGTCGGCATTAATGATGACGTCAATCATTCAAGCCTGAAATACGATCCTGAGTTTTCAATTGAGCCGGACAATGTTGTGCGGGCGATGTTTTACGGACTCGGAGCGGATGGTACGGTTGGCGCCAACAAAAATTCCATCAAGATCATTGGTGAGAACACTCCCAACTACGCGCAAGGATATTTTGTCTACGATTCGAAAAAGTCGGGAGCGATGACCGTCTCACATCTGCGCTTCGGCCCCAATCCGATTCGCTCCACATACCTGGTGTCAAAGGCGAACTTCGTCGCTTGCCATCAGTGGATATTCCTTGAACGCTACGCCATGCTCGAGTCGCTGGTAGAAGGCGGCGTGTTTCTACTGAACAGTCCCTTCGGTCCTGAAGAAGTGTGGGACCATCTGCCACAAGAGACGCAAAGGCAGATCGTCCAGAAGAAAGCAAAGTTCTACGTCATCGACGCCTATCAGGTCGCGCGAGACGCCGGGATGGGATCCCGCATGAACACCATCATGCAGGTCTGTTTCTTTGCCATCTCAAAAGTGCTTCCCCGCGAAGAGGCCATCGAAGCCATCCGTGGATCCATCCGCCACACTTATGGCAGGAAAGGCGAAGACGTTGTCCAGAAGAATTTGAAAGCAGTGGATGAGACTCTGGCCCATCTCCATGAAGTCAAAGTCCCATCCGAAATCAGCAGCAAAATCACCATGCCTGCGCCGTTTTCGGCGGAGGCACCCAAGTATGAGCGCGAGGTGCTCGGCGCCATTTACGCTGGCCACGGCGATGAGCTTCCCGTGAGCGCTTTTCCCTGCGATGGAACTTTTCCGACTGGTACGGCAAAGTGGGAGAAGCGCAACCTCGCGCTCGAAATCCCTGTATGGGACAGCAAAACCTGCATACAGTGCGGCAAGTGCGCCATGGTCTGTCCGCACTCTGTGATTCGCATCAAGGTGTATGACTCACACGAACTAACCAGCGCGCCTGCTACTTTCAAATCCACCGAGGCGCGCGACAAAGAATGGAAAGGAATGAAGTACACCATCCAAGTCGCGCCGGAAGACTGCACTGGTTGCGCGATCTGCGTTGATGTCTGCCCGGCGAAAAATAAGAGCGAGACGCGTCTGAAAGCGATCAACATGGAGCCTCAACCTCCTTTGCGGAAGCAGGAGGGCGAAAACTGGGAGTTCTTCCTGAAGCTGCCTGAGATAGACCGCAGAAATATCAAGCTGACCACGATCCGGCAACAACAGGTCCAGGAACCGTTGTTTGAATTCTCCGGCGCATGTTCAGGATGCGGCGAAACTCCTTATCTGAAGCTGGTTTCGCAGCTCTTCGGCGACCGCGCGATTATTGCCAACGCCACGGGATGCTCTTCGATTTACGGTGGCAATCTGCCAACCACCCCGTGGAGTAAGAACGCTGATGGACGCGGCCCGGCGTGGTCGAACTCACTATTTGAAGACAACGCCGAGTTCGGCCTGGGGTTCCGCGTCTCAATCGACAAGCAAACTGAATTTGCCCGCGAACTCACGCGGCGGCTGTCAAACGAGATCGGCGGCGAGCTTTCCACATCGCTCTTGACAGCTCCGCAAAAAGACGAAGCCGATATATTCGAACAGCGCGAGCGGGTAGTGCTCTTGAAACAGAAATTGCAAACCCTGACTTCGCCGGAAGCCAAGCAACTGCTGGCTGTCGCCGACATGCTGGTGAAGAAAAGCGTGTGGATCGTCGGCGGCGATGGCTGGGCTTATGACATTGGCTACGGTGGCCTTGATCACGTGCTGGCTAGTGGAACCAACGTGAACCTCTTGGTGCTCGACACAGAGGTCTACTCCAATACTGGAGGGCAAGCGTCCAAGTCCACCCCACGGGCTGCCGTAGCCAAATTTGCCGCGGGAGGGAAACCACTTCCGAAGAAAGATCTGGGACTGATGGCGATGAGCTATGGCCACGTGTACGTCGGAAGCGTGGCCATGGGCGCGAAAGACGAGCACACGCTCAAGACATTCCTCGAAGCCGAGGCCTACGATGGGCCGAGCATCATCATCGCCTATTCGCATTGCATCGCCCACGGCATCAATATGACCACCGCCATGAGCGATCAGAAAGTCGCCGTCGACTCCGGCCATTGGCTGCTCTATCGCTACAATCCGGAACGAGTTCTCGCGGGAGAAAATCCGCTACAGCTCGACTCGCGCACGCCGACGAAAAAAGTTAAAGAGTTCCTGCAACAGCAGACCCGCTTCCAGATGCTAACCAAGAGCAAACCGGAAGACGCCAAACGTTTGTGGGAACAAGCACAGCAGGATGTCGAAGCGCGATACCGGATGTATGAATTCCTGGCGCAACGGAAGATGGAATCGCCGAAACCATCTCCACCGAAAAGCGAGAAAGAAAACGAAGAACCATTGGTTCCAGCAGGCAGCACGAACTAACCCGTTAAGGAAAGAGATGGATCACTATGGACCTCACCACAAAATATCTGGGGCTGAATCTAAGGACGCCGCTAGTCGCTTCGGCATCTCCTCTTTCTCATGAATTAGACGGTATCCGCCGGTTGGAGGATGCGGGCGCGTCGGCCGTGGTTTTGTATTCATTATTTGAAGAGCAGCTTCGCCAGGAGAGTGCAAACCTTGAATACCACCTGGGAGCAGGCACGGAAAGCTTTCCCGAGTCGCTCACTTATTTCCCCAGCCCAGGGGAATTTCATACCGGCCCAGAAGAATACTTAACTCACATTCTGAAAGCCAAAGATGCCGTCGATATCCCGATTATAGCCAGCCTCAACGGGGCCACACTCGGCGGCTGGGCAAGCTTTGCGCGGCGCATTGAATCCGCGGGCGCGGACGCCCTCGAATGCAACATTTATTCGATTGCTACCGAACCAGCAATGTCTTCCGAGACGGTCGAGTACAACTATCTCGACATTTTGCGTGAGGTGAAGCTATCCATTCACATTCCGGTTGCAGTCAAGCTGAGCCCTTTTTTCAGCAACCTGGCCAACATGGCCAAGCGGCTGGACGCCTCGGGCGCCGATGGGCTGGTTCTTTTTAACCGTTTTTATCAGCCCGATATCGATCTGGAAAATTTGATCATTAAGCCAAATGTATTACTCAGCACTCCGCAGGACCTTCGTTTGCCCCTGACCTGGATCGGCATTCTCTATGGCCGGATCAAGGCCAATCTGGCTGCCACCAGCGGAATTCATTACGCTGAAGATGTCATTAAGATGCTCATGGTCGGGGCCGATGTCACGATGATGTGCTCGGTCCTGCTTCGTGAAGGTCCGGAGCACATCCGCTTCGTAGAGCGGCAGGTCGAACAGTGGATGGCCGATCATGAATATGAGTCCGTCCGGCAAATGAAAGGCAGCATGAGCCAACTACGCTGCTCCGATCCTGCGGCATTTGAGCGGGCGCAATACATGCGAGCGGTCAAGGGCACACAATACCTGCGCAGCGATGACCGCAGATGGAGCTACGTCCGCGCCGACTAGTGATCGCAATTACAGGCCGTGGTAGGAACACGCGCTGCCCAATCCAATCAGGATGACATTACGCCTAAAGCGAAACTTAAGGGGTTTTGACTTTGCCAGCCAGAAACGCAGAGAATTGACTTTGCTGCGCGTACAATCTCCGATCAAGAAGTCTGGATACTAGAAAGCCTAAGAATTTATCAGTACCGGCGCATTTCTGCTGGCCGAAGCCGGCCTGCTGCGCGGCCTGCGGGCTACGACGCACCGGAATTCGACGGAATAGATGCGCAGCGAATATCCCGACGTCAAGATGCTCTCCGAAACGCGCTTCGTGGGCGAAGGAAGAATCATCACCTCAGCCGGTATTTCGGCTGGAATCGATATGAGCCTGCACGTGATCACCCGCTTACACGGAAACGAAACCGCGCTGTGGGCCGCGAGGAGGATGGAATACAACTGGTCAGGTTAAAATCACGCGGGAAAGTTTTGCCGGTCGCGTTGTTGAATCTGCAACTCCTTGGGGTTGGAGCGCGGAAGGCTGACCGATGCTTCAACCGATGCTGCCCGAACTGAATCCCTGGCGATCACTCCGCCGGCGCCGGGAACAACTGGAATGCGCACGCCTGAACTACGCGCCTGCTGACCCTGCTCGATTTCCTCTCTGATTGCTCCGAACCCATGCGGCGAAATACTCGATCGCGTCTATCGCAGCCTCACTACGAATCGAATGGAACAAATCGAAAGAATGTTGCGCGCCGGGCAATTCCGCAAGCACAACCGGATTGTTCGAGATGGCGCGCAACTTCTCCGCGAACGCACGCGCATCTTCGACGGGCGTCAAGGTATCATGATCGCCGTGGGCCATAAAAACCGGAGGAATGGCATAATCCGCAGCGTGTATGCGCTTCCAGGATTCGCTCTCCGACCAGCCGTAGTAGCCGTACAATAAAACCGCCGCAGTCATGGACGTGTCTGCGGTTTCAAATCCCGGCTGAAGGGTCTTGTTGTTTTGGGTCATGGCCGCCTGGGCGGCGAGCTGAGCTCCGGCTGAGCCGCCGGCTACGAACAGGGTGCGTGTATCGGCGGCGTACTCTGTTCCATGAGTTCGTACCCACGGCAGCCGCCAGACAAAATTGTAGAGGACGGGCCTGCCCTCTTTGACCCGGCGCAT
>CAZETZ010000165.1:0-7489 GCA_964514735.1 uncultured Acidobacteriaceae bacterium
TTTCTACCGAACTGCTGGTATGGGTCTAAGGTTGTCGGTGGGCCTGCTCTTGGGCGAACAGGCTTAAACAATTTCCAGCGGCCTAACCAACTTGGCGCGAACCCGCGTCCAATGGAACTTCTCGACTATAGCAACCGTGAACAAACAGTGTCAAACACCGATTGATGAATAATTCGAGTTTTTTTCACCGGGAAAATTCAACGGAATTTTACTTGGCGTTCTTGAAGGGCAAAGGCGGTTTGTGGTAATGGCGGTGTATGGTTTTCGGTAATTTGTGACCCCATCCTTGCGAGCGGCCATCGCGGCGCTATAGACTGCCAGTTCGCCACATCCCCGCAGGAATTCTTGGCAGGTTTAAGTCCCCGGAAACAACGAAATGGAGGAAGTATCGGCGTCAGCGGAGATACCGCCTGTGCCGACCACAACATCGCCTGGCGGGTGCGCAACATCCTGGACCTGGACTGTAGTACACGTCCCTTTCGTAAGGGGTGATATCGCCGCATATTGGGACCGGCATCACACCTTGGGCTGCGACAAGCGGCCGGCGGCCAAGTTCCCGGAAAACCTTCGCGAAGCGCGAAGAACAAAATTTACTAAAAATTGTTGTAACCGTCGCAACTCCATATATACATTTGTGGCGAAAATACTGTCGGCTTCGCGACGATGGACACTACCCTACAACTGCCGGCCAAGATCCACACGAACGAAGGCGAAGTCTGTATTAAAGGTCGAGACGCGAATGGGCAAATGGTGTTGGACGTACGACTGGCGAAATCCGCTTCCTCGAATATTTGTAAAACCAATTTTTCTTTGGAAGTGATTGAATTCCTCATAGAACGAATCGGCTGCGCAAACCTTCCCAATTTTGTCAGGCGTTTTGATGCCGATGAAGAAGGAATACAGCTGGTCCTACGCGCGCAATTGCTGAATTATTTCGCGCCGGAAGAATTCAAGGGCAAGCGGCTGCTGGACTTTGGTTGTGGCTGCGGGACCTCCACTTTTAATCTGGCACGAATCCTGCCGGACACGGAAATCGTGGGCATCGACCTGGACCGCAACCGGATCGAATTAGCGCAGGCGATGGCCGATATTCAGAAAATGAAAAGTTTCCGCTTTCTGTATTCACCGGCGGGAGACAGGCTGCCCGATGGGATCGGACAGTTTGATTTTGTGATGTTAAGCGCGGTGTATGAGCACTTGCTGCCGGGCGAGAGGCAACTCGTCATGCCTTTAATTTGGTCCGTCATGAAAGAGGGAGCGGCGGTTTTCGTTAATCAGACCCCGTATCGTTATTTTCCTTACGAGCACCACAGCACAGGACTGTGGTTCATCAACTACCTGCCCGATCCATTGGCCCATTTTGTGGCGCGCAAATTCTCCGTCAAAGACGTTTCCAAATACGATCGCAAAATCCAGAAATCTCCCCATTGGGCGACCCATCTTCGCGGCGGCATTCGCGGCGGAACCGAATGGGAGATTGTCCGCACTTTGACCATGGGGAAGAAGTCCGAAGCGCGCATCTTGCAACCCCGTACCGATTGTGCCCGTGACCGCGCCGACTATTGGCTGCTTAGAACAAACACTAGCCGATATCGTTCCTTGAAAAAAGCTGCTGCTAGCATATTCCGGATTACCGACAGACTTTTTAGTACGGTGCCGAGCATGAATGTTGACGTTGTGATCCGAAAAGAACATCGACTCAAAGCCGCAGCTTAGATTCTTCCGATGACAGCCGCGTAAAGCAAAATAAACTTAGTGGACATCCATGCATGCAAGAAGGCGGTAGAGTGGATAAATTCTCTTTAGAAGTTGATCGGGGTTTTCTGTGCTTCGATAACGGCTTCTAAGTTGTTGTGATCGTTCGTCGGCTTGAGCAACTAACTGAGATGGAGCTCGACCTAAATACGAATATAACTACCTCTTCGCCATACCATGGAAAGTTTCCCCGCTGCTTTCACCAGACCTGCACTGGCAGAGATTTCGGCAGTGGCGCAGCGATAAGTGGCTCCTGTCAGGGCAGCAGCTTTTAGCCCCGCCATTTTCCTGCTTCGATTTACCCCGCCGATATGGCGCAACTACCCATGTCCTTGACTCTCTTGCTAATCGCCGTCCTAGCGGCGCGGAACAAATGTTTCTCTAGTCAGGCGGCAAGGCTGGAGGCCATGCCCTGACATCACCCGATTCTTAATCGAATTGCATTACTACCGAGATTTCCTCTATGGGTGAAATCACCGGGTGTTGCTGGTATTATGTAGGGCCAATTCCTACAAGTATGGGTATTAAAGTTGTGATTTTCGACGATGATGATGACGCTGAAGGGATCATACTATCTATAGAAGAGATTATGTCGAGGCATGAGATTCTCACCCCTTTTAATGGGGATGACGGCGATGACGATTTGTTGGTTCAGTTTATCTCATTACTATGAGCGGCCCGTATTATTCCGACAATCCAGAAGAGGGGAATTTTTTCATAATCTAATGTTGGAGAGATTTATTTGTCCGATGAGATAGCAAGTGATTGCGAGCCCGATGATGATATTCCGATTATTGTCATCTACCCGTTACAAGAAGCGCCAGTCACGGTGGAAGATATTCCTTCGGCGGCGGAAGATCCTTTTTTTTCCAGCAATGCGCTAACCACACCATTCGCGGCCGCGCAGAGTGGAATCGCAAAGAAAATCATATGGATATTTGGCCTGACCCTTGTGGGAAGCTTAGTCTTGAACTTCTTCGTGGTAGTAATGTTGTTACTCAAGTACCGATGCCAGGCAGATCAAATAGGCGAGATTGTAAGTAAAGGCATCGTGCCGCTATTGACCAGCACCGGGACCTTCGCCTCCACGTTGTTTGGCCCGCTGCTGGCTTTCATTCTGGGCTATTATTTCAGGCAGCAGGGCCAAACAACGCCAGAAGACTAGGGAAACCGGATTTCGCTGATCGGCTTCCCGTTGCGAGAAGCGATCAGGAGCTTGTTTCCTTTCTCTTGTTCTTCCAGATACAACTTGGCTAAAGCCAAGCCAAAACGCACAATATCCGTCATTGTGCGACCGGTTTTGACCGACAAATCGTCCAGGTCCTTGTACGATTTTGCCGCCAGGTTCAGATTGACCCGTTTTGTCTTCGGCTCCACGACAGGCGGAGCCTCGAGGATTTCAATTTCTGGCATGTTCCTCCTTTCTTGATGATAATGGCGCCCAGGAATTGGGATGCGAGGTAGCGCGAGTTAGGCGTACAGCATACAGCTTACATCCCATACAACAAACGCTTATTATACACCAATATTGCCCATACCAGAAATAAGGGCGAGGCCTCGCGGGGAGGACTCGCCCGTTTATCTGTAATTGTGCATGCCGGACACCCAGTTGCGTATTAGGCGTCCGGCACCACTGGATCCCGTCCAGACTCCCCTCGGCTAGATTACAGCTTTCGTCCAACCCCGAGAGAGTTTCTCCCGGTAGTATCCGGCTGAGGACGCTGCTCGGTACTCTGACCCTGTTTCGACCGGAAGAGCGAATCACCCATTTTCGCTCAGCGGTCTTGCATCCATTCATACCCACCTCCTGAGGACTTGATTGGTGGACCGCGGCGCCCCTGAAGGGGCGCCGGGCTCCCCGCTTGCTACTGGCAAGCTTGCTGTGCATTTATCTGCATCGTGTTACCCTCCTCTCTCATGCGTATTACGTACGCTTGTTATACATAATTTATACATATTTTATGCCCATCGTGTCAAGAACATTTTTAAAAAAATTTGGAGTCCCCGGCCACAAAACAATGGCAACCAGCTAACAGCATTGTTTTCAATTTGGTGCAGCGCGATTCGAATGGGAGTATTTTCACCCATGGGCCCACGCTGAACCGCAGGTGTCCACTGATTCAGGGGGAATTCTTCATTCCGCGCAGCCCTGCAATAACGAGGGCGCGCGCTAAAAAGCTCTCTCTGTTCTCTCGATGATGTGTCGAACGAAAAATCACTCCACCCCGGAATATCCAATGGGAAAATGTGATTTGTTTCGCGCCCGTATTGCGAATGGAATACCCCTGGAGAAAATCTGGTTGCTGACTCTCCGGTCAGCCGTATAATCGCCCAGAGTATCAGCCGGGAGTTCCACGATGAAAACCCTGCTTGTTGTCGTTTTCTGTTCGTTGACAATCGACGCTATTGCGCAAAGCCGGGGAGGGACAGGAAACACCGGCGCCACCAAACCATTCAACCCTAGCACTCCGGGTCTCGCCAGCAACTCCAATATTCCCATGCAAGACGTGGACCGCCCGGTGTTCGTATCCGGCAAGGTGATCTTGGCCGACGGTAGTCCGGTCAGCGAATCGGTCGGCATCGAGTCGGTTTGCAGCAATCGCAAGCGCATTGAAGCCTATACCGATTCTCACGGCAACTTCAGTTTCGAGCTGAAGAAAAAGTCCGGCGCCACGGGGGGCCAGTGGGCGGATATTTCCAGCGCCGGGGACGATACCTTCTCGCACGGCAATGATCCTTTTCAATATCAGAACTGCGAATTGCAAGCTGTACTGCCGGGCTTTGCTTCGGACACGGTAGACCTCGCGGCGCACATGTCCTCCACCATCGGCTCGACCGACGTAGGCCGGATCGTGATTCGCCCCATGGGCCAGGCCCAAGCTTCGATCCTCAGCGCGACCAGCCTGGCTGCCCCCAACTCCGCTAAGAAGGCCATGGACAAGGCGCGCGAGGAAGTAAAGAAGAACAAAATTCCGGAAGCGGAGAAGTCCCTGGAAAAAGCGGTACAGATTTATCCGCAGTATGCCGCCGCATGGACGGAGCTGGGGCAACTGCAATACATGACCCACGATACCGCCGGCGCGCAACACTCCTTCGAGCAAGCGGCGGCCGCCGATCCCAAATATGCCAAGCCGTATGTGGGCCTGGCCGAGTTGGCGGTCGAATCCAGCAACTGGCAGAAAGCGGTAGGCCTTACCAACAAATTGCTGGACATGAATCCTAGTTACCCGGCAGGGTGGCTCCTCCACGGCATCGCCCAGTACAATCTGAAGGACTACGAGGGTGCTGAAACCAGCGCGCGCAGCGGCCTGAAAGTTGACCCAGACCACCGCGTCCCCTGGCTGGAGCATTTGCTCGGCCTGATGATGGCGGGTAAGCACGACTACGTCCAGGCCGCCGAGCACATGCGCGCATTCGTACGATATTCGACCCAACCTGCGGAACTCGCCGAAGGACAAAAATTGCTGGCCGAGATCGAACGCCGTTCGGCGCAGGCGAAGCTAGCTACCGCACCGCAAAATTAGCGGCGTGTTGGCTGCATGCAGGGGAAGGCGGCCCTCGCCCGCCCGGTGAGCCGTCCTCCAGACTTCAGTCCGCCGCCGCAGGGTGGACTTCAGTGATAAGCTCGGCCATAGGGTGGCGGGCCCAATGGCCGGACAATTCTCGTTCTCCGATCTTCGCGAGCTGTTTGCCAAGGCGAATGAAGAGAAGTCCGGCGACCGCCTGGCGGGCTTGGCGGCAGAATCGGAACGCGAGCGCGTGGCTGCGAAAATCAAGCTGGCCGATTTAACTCTCGGCGAAATTGTCGAGCAGCCCCTGATCGACCCCACACACGACAATGTCAGCCGCCTGCTTTTGGAGACCTACGATCAGAAAGCCTTCTATCGCATCCGCGGCCTGACCGTGGGTGAATTCCGCGAACACATCCTCGACGATGCCACCGGCCCGGAGGAGCTGAAACAGCTGCAGTGGGCCATCATTCCTGAAATTGCCGCGGCAGTGGCCAAGATCATGAGCAACAAAGATCTTGTGCTGGCGGCGGCGAAAATCCGCAACGTGACCCGCTGCCGCAATACCATGGGGGAAGCAGGGGTCCTTGGCATCCGGGTCCAACCCAACCACCCCAGCGACGACCTTGGCGGAATTCTGCTGGCGGCGTTTGAAGGATTGGTGTACGGCTGTGGCGACGCGGTCATCGGCGTGAATCCCGCCGCCGATTCGGTGGAAACCGTAAGCTCCATTCTGCGGGCGCTGCATCGTCTGATCGAAGCCTACAACGTGCCTACGCAAGGCTGCTGTCTGGCGCACCTCACAACTCAGCTGGCAGCCCTCAAGCACGGGGCGCCGGTGGACCTGCTGTTCCAGTCCATCGCGGGCACCGAAGCCGCGAATCGCAGCTTCGGGATTACGCTCTCCATGCTGCGAGAGGGGCGCGACCAGGTATTGGAGCACCACCGCGGACGAGATGTCCCTTGGGCGGGTAGTAACGTCATGTACTTTGAAACCGGCCAGGGAAGCGCGCTCTCAGCCGAGGCCCATCACGGGATCGACCAACTGACGCTCGAAGCCCGCGCCTATGGAGTGGCGCGAGTGTTCGATCCGTTTCTGGTAAACAGCGTGGTGGGATTCATCGGCCCCGAATATTTGTACGACGAGCGGCAAATCATTCGCGCCGGACTCGAAGACCACTTCATGGGCAAACTGCTGGGTCTGCCCATGGGTTGCGATGTCTGCTACACCAACCACGCCGCCGCCGATCAGAATTCCGCCGACAATTTGCTGTTGCTGCTGGCCGCGGCCGGTTGCAACTACTTCATGGGCGTGCCCTGCTCGGACGATGTCATGCTCAACTATCAATCCACCAGCTATCACGATGCCGTGGCGGCACGTCGTCTTTTCCATCTCCGTCCGGCGCCGGAATTTCTGGCATGGTTGCAAAATACCGGAATCTATCGTGACGGCGAGCCCGCCATGCTGGATGTGACCGCGCGGCGTCAACTGATGCAGGGACTGGAGTCGTCGGTAGAAAAGTCCACTTAAAGATGACCGAACCCGATGAACAGTTAGCGTTGTCCGCGGTCCTCCAGAAAATCCGGGCGCGTACCCCGGCGCGTTTGCTCGCCGGACGTAGCGGCGCCGGATACCGCACCGGCACCCAGTTGGAATTACGGGAGGCGCATGCCGCGGCGCGCGATGCAGTCCGCCTGGAACTCGATCTTGCAAGGGATTTTGGGGCCGCGGGCGCAAGAAAGTGGGGGCTCTTCGAGGTCGGCACTCGCGCGACGAACAAAGACGAATATCTGTTGCATCCGGAGTTGGGCCGCCAGTTCAGCAGCCAATCCCGCGAAAAGCTGGTGAAGAATTGCTCCACTGGCAACGATCTGCAAATCGCCATCGGAGACGGACTTTCCGTCACCGCCGTCGCCGTGCAAGTGCCTCCTCTTATCGAGCTTCTCTATGAAGGAGCAAGAGAGAGAAAATGGTCCGTGGGTCAGACATTTGTGATCCGATACTGCCGGGTAGGAATTCTCAACGAAATTGGAGAGCTGCTAAAACCTAAGGTGGCCATACTGCTAATCGGAGAACGCCCAGGGTTGGCCACCGCCGAGAGTCTCTCGGTATACATGGCCTATCGTCCGCAAGAAAATCATACCGACGCCAACCGGAACCTGATTTCCAATATTCACCAACGGGGAGTGAGCGCGCAGCAAGCTGCGGAGCGACTACTGAATCT
>CAZETZ010000166.1:0-7467 GCA_964514735.1 uncultured Acidobacteriaceae bacterium
TGACTTGGTACGCCACCAACTCCCTCCCTCGGGTGGTGGTGCAGTTTGAGAGAAACGCTACGTATCAGGGCAGTGGCTTTTAGCCCTGCCGTTTTCGGGTTGGTTTCGACCAACGCGCCGGTGGGGCGCAACCGCCAATGGCCTTGGCTTTCTTGATGGTTGCGCCATATCGGCGCGGACCTCAATTCTTCTCTCTGGAGGCGGCACGGCCAAAGAGCCTGCCCTGAGCGAAGTCGAACGGGCCATGCCCTGATACGAACCGTTTCTCAAACTGCACCAACTCCCTCCCTCGCTGATCCTTGCTCAACCGCGATCTCCCATCTAATCTACTCAGACCCAGCCATGAGCCCGGCCGTCATCGAGTTCGCGAATGTCTTCTATCGCCTCCCTGGTGGCCGCGAGCTGATTCACAACCTGAACCTGACCATCCATCGCGGAGAAACGCTGGTCCTGCTAGGGCGTAGCGGTTCAGGCAAAACAACAACCCTGAAGCTGATCAACAACCTTCTGGTTCCGACCGACGGAACTCTGAGCGTAGATGGCAAGCCCACCAAAGACTGGGACGTAATCCGTCTACGCCGCATGATCGGTTACGTAATCCAGGAGACCGGCTTGTTCCCACATTTCACAGTCGCCCGCAACATAGGCCTGGTTCCCTCAATAGAAAACTGGCCGGCGGAAAAGATCCAATCCCGCGTGCAGGAAATGCTGCATCGGGTAGGCCTGGATCCACAGCTATCAGACCGCTACCCGCGCGAACTCTCCGGAGGCCAACGCCAAAGAGTAGGAGTAGCCCGCGCCCTGGCCGCCGACCCGCCAATCTTATTAATGGACGAACCCTTTGGCGCTTTAGACCCGGTGACCCGCGCCGAATTGCAGCACGAATTCAGAGCGTTGCAACAACGCCTGCAAAAAACCGTGGTCTTCGTGACCCATGATTTGCGGGAAGCCTTGTTGCTAGGCACGCGCATCGCATTAATGGAAGAAGGCAAGTTAGTCACAACAGTGGCGCCAAAAGAATTCCTGCAATCGCAGGAGCCTCTGGTCAAGCAATACATCTCTGCCTTCGACGGTAGCGCCGGCGTCCCGCCGGCACGAGGTGGACCATGAACGTCTGGCAATTCATGCTGCAAAACTCGAACCAGGTCCTGCATCTCACCCTGGAACATCTCTGGCTGGTCGGGGTCTCCACCTTCCTGGCCGCGGCCGTGGGCATCCCGCTAGGCATCCTGATTTCGCGCAAGCCAATCTGGAACAAACCGGTGATCGGCGCGGCAAACATTATTCAAACCATCCCCAGCCTCGCGCTATTCGGATTCCTGCTCCCGGCGCCCTGGATCGGCGAACGCGCCGACCGCCTGGCGATTCTGGCGCTGGCGTTATATGCGCTTCTGCCCCTGGTGCGTAACACCTACGTAGGAATTCGCAGCGTCGACCCAGCCGTCATCGAGGCCGGGCGCGGCATGGGTATGACCGCCAACCAACTCCTATGGCAGGTGGAACTCCCACTCTCGCTAAGCGTAATCGTCGCCGGACTACGCGTGGCCCTGGTGCTCTCCATCGGAATCGGCACCATCGCCGCCGCCATCGGCGCCGGTGGCCTGGGAGAATTCATCTTCCGCGGCCTGGCCATGGTAAATAACGCAGTAATCCTGGCGGGAGCGATCCCTGCAGCGGTATTAGCAATCACAGCCGACGCCATCCTGGGCTGGCTGGAAAAACGCATGGGCCCGCGATGAACGTCCAAGGAAAAAAAGAAAAGCGACGGCGCCCCGTCCTTCCGCGCTTTTTGCGGAGGGTGGGAATTTTGACTTCCACTGCTTGCACAATCCTATTTCTTCTCTCCTGCGGCCCCCCACGCTCCAACCGCATCGTCATCGGCACCAAAAACTTTACCGAGCAACTCATCCTCGGCGAACTCCTCGCCCAGCAAATCGAAAATAAGACCCACCTGAATGTAGAACGCCGCTTCTATCTGGCCGGTACTTACATCTGCCAGCAATCGATCCTGGCCGGACGCATTGACATCTACCCCGAATACACGGGCACGGCGCTGACCGCAATTCTGAAACAAGCTCCTCAGGGAACAAAAGCAGGCGTCTACGAAAAAGTAAAAGCCGCCTACGCCCAACGCTTCCATCTAGCCCTAGGCCAACCCCTGGGTTTTAACGACACCTTCGCCATGCAAATCCGCGGAGAAGACGCCCGCAAGCTGAACATAAAAACAATTTCCGAAGCCGCGAAATACTCTCCGCTATGGCGCGCCGGGTTCGGCTACGAATTCATGGAGCGCCCCGATGGCTATCCGGGCCTGGCCGCGACCTACAACCTGCATTTCGCCGAGGCGCCGCGCATCATGGATATGGGGCTGCTGGCGCGTTCCCTGAAAGACAAGCAGGTGGACATCACCGCCGGCAACAGCACCGACGGTCTAATCTATGCTTTCGATTTTTACGTCCTCGAAGACGACCGCCACTACTTCCCGCCCTACGAAGCGGTCCCCGTAATGCGGGAAGAAATGTTGCAGAAACACCCTGAAGTAAAGATCGCATTAGATGAATTAGCCGGAAAAATCACCGACGAAGACATGCGCCAGCTCAACTACGCGATCGACGGCCAGCATCGCGAAGCGAAAGAAGTAGTCCAGGAATTTCTAAGGAAAAAGAACCTGTAGACTCAACCGGTGCCCGCCTGCGCTTTCGCCGAACCAGGCGGCGGTATCGCAGGCAGCGCCTGCTCCCGGTACCGCCAGTAAGGGACCATCTCGTACAACCGCAGCAACAGCGCCACCCCAATTCCATACCGCGGGCTGATGTTCAACAGCGTGCTGCCCCCAACCACTGCCAAAAGTACAAGAATTGTCGCTCCAAGATTGGAATTAAAGTTCACCACACTCTTCGGAGACCGGCTGGTGACCTCTCCGAAGTCAGGCGGCCCCAGCTTCGCCAACTCCGCCGAAGCTTCAGGATACTGCCCTGGCCCCTGCCGCCATTTTTGCAATTCGGCGTATAGCAACGGGCCTTGCCGTTTTACTTTCATCGGCGACGACGGGCCCTTCATCAGAAAACTAAAGATCGCCTGCTTTCCCCCATCCTGCCAATCCACGTAAACCCGCCGGCTGTTCCACCATCCCGGAGCGCTTGGCCCCAGACGAACATGGAAAATCTGCTCCCGCTTGAGAGCAAAGCGGACTTTATCGCCCAAATACGTAATCCGATCGCGCTGTAAAAAAAGCAAGCCGACGTCCCAGTCATAACCCGAAACAAAAAACCGCGGCTGCGGTCCCGGAGAAAACCCCATCAGTATCGCGCTCTCCTGCGGGACCGCAATGCCCTCTTTGCGGAACTTGCTCACAAAGCGTTCCCGCAGGGTTTTCCATCCCCGCGCCCCAATGAAGACCGTCAGCACCGAATAGGCCGCTAGCACCAATGCCGCCCCAAGCCCATAGGCTTCCCATCTCCAGCCACCGGAAAGACGCAGAAACTGGACCGCCAGTACTACGAGCGATGGCAAAAGAGCATGCGCGAAGATCAACAGCCACCGTGTGCTGGAAGTCCTCCGTAGGGTCTCCATGGTGGAGAGCACGCTGTTCCCAATTTCCGGCGCCGGATAATGGTCCTGTGCATTCGTGACTGTTCCCTCCGTGCCTCGCGCCCCCTTCTGCTCTTGCTGATATTGCTTAATGATTTCCGGGAGCCGGTCCGGAGTTACGTTCCCAACCCGCGCCAGCAATTCCACTCGCTTTAAGGTGGAAGGGTGAGTCAACACCGATCCGGTGACTTTGCCCCACTGAATCGGCGTGAGGTTCAACCGGCTGATCCTTAACAGCGCCGTGATCATGGATTCGGCGTCGCCCGTAAGCCGGACCGAGCCTTCATCGGCCACGCGCTCAAAGTGACGCGACAACAGGTAAAACGCGCCCAGCATCATCAAGATGATAACCAGGTCCATTTGCCGCCAGTTCAGCATCACGGAATCAATGCGGGTCCAATAGCGCAACACCCCAGGCCGGTACTGCTCAACCGCATAAAGATTAGAGGCCACGTAGGCGCTAAGGACTCTCCATGAGTAGTGGAACAATGATGGGGAGAAGATCACTCCCAGAATCATGAACCCCAGCTTCGCGGGGTGCCGATGCTGCAAGTGCGAAAGCTCATGCGCCGCAACCGCGTCCACTTCTTTCTTGGAAAGTTTCTGCAGCAGATAGTCGGTAAACATCACCATATTGTTCTTGACGGCAAAGGCATTCGCCATCTGGTCGCGCCCCGCGCCCAAAACAAAAATCTGCTTGATGTTGACTTTGGCCTTTTGCGCCAGCCCAAATACCCGGTCCCGGAGTTCTCCCGTGGTAAGCGCTTCGGGCGCGGTACGCGAAAGCGCCATCTTCCCGCGCACGCACAAAATGCGAGACCCATACGCCGCCACAAACGCGGCCACCGCGCCCTTAGGGAAGGAAAACACCAATTCAATGGCCATCAACACAAACATCAGGGGAAGAGCCTGCATCCCCACCGTAAACATTTGGTTCAGCAGAAATTCGCCACGCTTCCATTGGTTGCCGCGCATCCGTACAAACACGGCATAGGAGAGCGTGAGGCAAATAAAGTAGGAGGTCCACGGCGGCGCAATCAGAATCACCGCGTTACTCAATCCCGCCTGCCAGGTATGCGCGCCGAAATGAAACGCCAGCGCCTCCTGCAAGCCTTCACGCATGCCGGTCCGGGCGACCATCCAGATCAGCAAGGTCGCATTCCCGCACCACTGCAGAGTTTTGAAGTAGCTGAACCACGCCGCAACAGGATCGTCGTCCGCGTCTTTGAGCGCCGCCCGCCGCATCCATAAGACGATCAGGACAGGCAGCAGCAGAAATCCCGCCGACATCTCCACCAGCCGCAATATTTCCGCGCGCTCATGGCCATAGCTAAGACTGAAGTTCAGGTCCGCCGTGGTGTTACTCAGCGGATATATATACGAGAGGGTTTGCATCTCCGTCAGCGTGGTCCGGCGCATCCCCGCAAAACTGCTCTCCACAAAACCAGCCTTGGGATATTTCACCATCAGGGACAGCTGCTGTTTGCCCTCTTTCGCCAGAACATCGCGCAGCGCTTGGAATGAGAGGGTTCCATCCACCCTCCATCCGTTTGTCTGCAATACGGAATCGCATTTGCCCCAGAGCTGCCGTTCGCGGTAATCCGCCATGGCCTGCTCGTACCTTGTCCGCTGTTCCGGCTTCAAACGTTCCAGATAGCGGCCCCCATTGGCCTCAGGTCTTGGCTGCGAAAATTGTTGTGGAGAACAGTGCAGGGCCTGTCCGAGCGCCGCTTTAATAGGTCCCCAATCCGGTGGTTTTTGATCGAGCCACAAATGCGCGTCTGCATTTCCACGAGTGTCAAAATCCAGGGTGAGAGATGCAAACGGCAGAGCGGGGCCGCCCTGTTCGTCGTCATCGTCCTCATCCTGGGCCTGGCAAATTGGCGCCAAGGCGAACAAGAGCATCGCGAGCAGTGTGAAGATGGCGCAGTCGCGGAAATATTTCTGGTCCCAATTCATGGAGATACACTTCGAGCGATCAGGGGGCCGTAACGTGTGATTTAGGTTAGAAGTAAAATAAGGTCCAATACAACGTAACGCTGGTAACCGTGGAAAAATGGTTTACGGCGCAAGCCCTCAAATTAACTTTCTGCATTTCCTGTGCGCTGCTTGTGGAAATTTCGCGGGCAAACTTGCTGCTGTATCTCTCCCACCCGGCAATCTCCTCTGCAATGCAGCATCGCAGCCTGGCTTTCGACCATTTCTTGGTCGGCATTCATTGGCCAGGGTCTGCGGCGAAAAATTCCCGGTTGCACCACTCTTGTGTAATTGACCGCAAACTTTTCTGCGCGTAGATTCGTCCTCACGTCTGCACAAAAATCCAGCCTGGAGCGATAACAAAAATTGCCGGCGCAAACTCAGTCAGCATCAGCAGCGGAAGTTCCCCGAGGGTGGACGCAAGTGAAGAAGGAAAATGATTGGACGACCTATCGCACCCGCTTCCTGATCAAAGCCAAACAATTGACCCGGCCGCTCACATTTGTAGACGCGCTCGGGCGTGAGCACACCGGCAAGAAAGGGGACTACCTGATGGAGTGGTGTGACGGCCTCCGCCGCATCGCCCCCAGGGAATTCTTCGAAGATGTCTACGTTCCCATGGATTCCGCCCTGCCGGAGGATGGCATGACCTTAGCTCCAGTAAGAAAGCTTCCAGCCATGGCAACGATCGGGAGAGCCAAACCCGCCCGTCGCCATCAGACCCCGTAACCGTAACAAAGTGCTTGTGAATTTCCTGTGGAAGTCAAAAGGTCGTATGGCGCTTTTGGGCCGTCTCTACAGGGTATACAATAGGTGGTGATATTTCCTTGACAGCCACTACAGGCGGGAGTACTTTTACCACCCACAGGGCTTAAGAATTCGCTGGTGTAAGCGGCGAATTTGCACCAAAACTTGCGGACGCTCGGCCTGAGGTGACCCCGCGCCCACAACAACTTACAAAGACTCCCACCCCAGAGAGTGGGGGCTTTGGCACTTGCGGTGACTGTTTCCTTGATCCCAAGACCCGGGCAGCCGGGCCTCCCCCAAGGAAGCAATCAAGGTTTTTGACAAACAAAGAGTCTGTGCAAAACCACCTTCGCCCGAGGGAGTGGGTAGTGTCGTTGAAAACGGGCAAAATTAAAGAAGATTAAAGAGGGACGCCATGGAAGGTCTGGCACAACTAGTAGACGATTCGCTGGCAAGAAACGGTGTCGACCCCAGCTTGGATCACCGCCGCCTGAAGTGGTCGAGATGGTTCCGCTTCGACAGTTGCGTAAGCGCCTTGCTAGTCCCTGCCAAACCTGGAGTTTTCGCTTTGGGAGAAGAAGTAATTCCCCCAGGAGATGACCCCACGGATGGCAAGCGTATGCTGGCCCTTTTCCAAATCTCTCAGATCGATGATCTAGGTATGGCGCTCGGGCGCATGTTCCTTCCCGGCAACCCGCTTCGCGAGCGTCTAGAAAGTGGCCGCTGCTTCGCCCGCTACACCGTAATAGAAGATGCAACCCAACGCCAAAGCGCGCTGGTAGCATTGCAGCACTGGATGCAGTCCTCATCCGAGGTAGCTTCAGCCGCATAAAAAGAACCGTGTGGAGACGGGGCTTGCCCCGTCTGTCGTGATTTGGTTTTTGAATTTTTGAATAGTGGCTGATGGTTAGTGGCCAATGGCTAGTAAGCAGCGCCAGTGAACAAAAGCCGCGAAGCGGCGAAAGATTGCAGCCCAGGGCGCAAGCCCTGGGTAAGAGAAATAATGAGAAAGCCCCGAAGGGGCGAAAGAAAAACTAAGCAGTGGAAATACAGTAACGCTCCAATCAACGGATCACCAGAATCCGCGAGACAATATAAAGGGAGAAACAGAGCGATGTCCGAGGTACTAACAAACGGAGCCCCCAACACTGC
>CAZETZ010000167.1:0-7343 GCA_964514735.1 uncultured Acidobacteriaceae bacterium
GTTAACTTTTCTACTTCGGATTCGAGACTCCGTCGTTCTGGGTCACTAAGGTCTCTTGCGCTGGTCACTTCTGCTACTGCGAAGCCCAGGCGTTGGTTTAGGTCTTGTTCGAATTGTTTTATGATCGCTGCCAGAAAATTGATGCGTCCTTTGTCTATCAATACCGCGATAAAGTTCCGCACTTCGTGGGAGATTTTTTCTTTCGCCACGATGGCATCCAGCAATTTTCTTTTCTGGTCTGGCGGGATGGATGGCGCTTCCCATACCTGCTTCAGGTCGTTATTCGACGCGACCAACTCCGCTATGGACTGCACTTCGGCCAGCGTCTTTGCTGCATTCAGCTTGCGATCGATAACTACGTCCACGAAGGCGCGCGCGTAGGTATTGGTTATTGTCGCCATCTACCGTCCATCCCTTCGGCCGGCTTCATCGGAGGCAAGGCGCTGCGCGAAACCTTTTACCAAGGACTGATCGGTTGCAGTATCTACCTTGATCTGCTTTTCAGCCAGGGACACTACGAGGTTTGCTGCATACTCTCGCAGATCGCGTCTCGCATTTTTAGCAGCAGCGACGATTTCCTGTTCGGCAGAAGTAACCACCTTTTGCATCTCTTCGGCTGTGGCCACCTTGATGCGTTCTTCTTCCGCCACACCTTCTTTTTCAGCTGCACTGCGCATTTCACTGATTTCGCTATCGAGACGGGAGAGTCTGGATTCGATTTCCTTCAAGCGCCGGTTTGCATCTTCGCTGGCTGCTCTTGCTTCGGCCATTGCTTTCTGAATGGAGGCAGTGCGGGCCTGAAACACACCGGGCAGTTTCTTTTTGCAGGCCCAGAAAATCACTCCGGCAATGATGGCAAAATTGAATACCACACAAAGCCAGTAGGCATTTTCCAGGCTAAGGCCAGTGATTTTGGCGATGAATTTTACCGGGCCGGCATGTTTGAAGGCTTCAGTTCCTTCCTCTTCTGCTTTTTCAACGTTTCCTTGCGCCAACTTTGCGGCTTCTGAAGTGTGTTCGTGCCTTGGCTCATCGGCAGCCCGCAATTGCGGCACGCGGACAGTCACCGCCAATAAAAGGAAGAGAGCGGCAAACCGCAGCCGCATTTTTGAATGACGGCTCATCGTGCACCTGCCGGACTCAATACGGTGCGAATCATTTCTGTGGCTAGTTTCCCCGCTTCCGCAGTGAGTGTTGCCTGTGCATCGGATTTTTCTTTTTCAATGGCAGCCCGCGCTTGCTCAACTTGTTTTTGCGCTTTGGCCCGGGCTTCAGCTACTGCGGCAGTCCGCACCTGCAAGGCCTGCTGACGGCGGGCTTCCTGCGCTTTAAATACTGAGGCTCTGGCTTCGCGCATGCGTTGTTCGTATTCCGCTGTCCGGGCTTCGGCTGCAGCCACATCAGCACGCGCTTTTTCTACGGCTCCTTCAGTTTTCGCGCGGCGGTCTGCCAACACCTTCACCAATGGCTTATGCACAATCGCCGCGTAAAGCCAGTACACAACCAAAAGAAAGATCACTGTCGGAACCGCCCCAAGCAGTAATCCGCGTAGTTGTATTAGCGTCTGATCCATTTTGTGCTGAAAATTTAGCCGAGCTTTATGAGGGCTATGAAAACTGTTAAAGCTAACATTCTATGGGGTTAGTAGTCAATGTAAAGAGAATCCATTTGAGCCGCGATTTTCCTTGTCCGGAAATGGGATTTCGGATTTTGTCAATAGTCGCAAAGAATGCTTGACTTTGGGTCGAAGGGGTCTAGCATGGATGTATCACCTCCGACCCAATTCAGGGTCGAATGGGCCGATAGCCAAGGAAAGTCACCGCTTCTTGGTTGCCGGCCCATTTTAGCTTTCAGCCTGTTGCCGAAAAAATACTCATCAAGGGAGAGCGGGATCTAAAACCGGAGCACCCTCGCTCTGGGCAGCAGACAGCAAATCTTTATCAGCGCACACAAAAGTTGGCTCATCTGCTCCCGAACTGGTTCGCAACATGAAGTACGCCGCCAACTGCAGTGAGTCGTATGCTCTCAATCCATAACGATCGACCAACAGTGAAGCAGCATCTAGAAGGAAGTCCGTGAGTGGCTGAACCAAGAACCTTCCCTCAATGTGCCGTCGAAATGCGTCGAGAAGCCCATCGGCCGCAACACCTGGGATTTCCCCGTTGCGCTCCCTTCGACGGATGGCAGACCGCAATTCAACGGAAGCCAACGATAGAACGGCGAGCCTATTCCCCAGGGACCGGTCCGCCAGCTTGAGCAAACGCTCTGTTCCCGCCTCATAGACGTATAACTTCACCAACGCACTCGTCTCCAGGTAAAAGAACCCCAATTTCAGCGCCTTTCACGGAGAATTGTAGAGGACAAGGGCTCCCCGCTGATGTGAATAGGGCGAAACTCCAAGTCCAGACTGTCTTGCCCCAATACCGCACGCACTTCAGGCACTAGTCTATTCAGACGAATCGCAGTCACGGGAAATTGCGGGGATTTTGGGTTGGCCACTTTCGTCACCAAAATCAATCTCTTTTCAATCGCTGACCGCAGTACATTTTCCCAAACCACGTCAGGAAAATTCGGGACCAATGGCTCGGCGGGGAGAATCTCATCCCGAAATTTCTTAAGGGAAACAAAACTCCAGCCCGGCCTGGATTCCGCCCGGTCCAACGCTTTGAGTAGTTCCTTTTCGGCGGGATGCGGACTCGTACTCAGTCCAGTCGAACGATTGTGAGCAGTGAGTAAAACTTGATCTAGCCGCGACTTCTTTTCCGTCTCCGGCTTTAGGGCAACTGGCGCAGCTTCAAAGCGGATTTCGATTCGTCCAGATTCCGGCGACCAATTGTCTGCCGAAGCACTGCTTCTTTTCTTTCGCCCCTTAGCATCCAAAAACGATACGCAGGGCCGGTAGTTCTGAGGAATGGAGTAGCGAAGCTCGTGTAGGGTGGTTTTCAGGGAATCGGCAAGTTTACTGGCAAAGTCCGATTCTACTTGCTCAATTTTAACCTTCATAGAAAGCTAGACCTCTAAAATTTATAAAATACTGCAGAAGTTCTGCATTTATATTTATATATCATGGAATTAATCTTTTGTCAAGCCGACCTCTACCTCTTTTCTTCTCACCTGCGTGTAAGATTTTGTCCGCCCGTTAGACTACCTGTCTGAACGCAATGATAGGCATCGCCAAGTCCGATGCGGAACGCCGCGCGACCTTCCTTCGGCTGATGGCCGAGTATCAGGCGGCGATGTTTCGTTTGGCGGCGGCTTATGTGGATGATCCGCGCGACCGGGAGGACATGGTGCAGGAGATTGCCATTGGGTTGTGGCAGGCGATTCCGCGGTTTCGCGGTGAGTCCAGTGAGCGGACCTGGCTTTATCGTATCGCGCACAACATTGCGATCACGGCTTCGGCAAAATTGCGGCGGCGCGGGCGGACGGAATCTGCAATCGATGAAGTTGCGGATCCGCCTGCCGCCAAAGCCCCCTCAGCCGATCAGCAGTTGATTCAACAGCAACGCCGCGAGTTGATGTTGCGTGCGGTACGGGAATTGCCTGCGCTCGACCGGCAGATTCTGGCGCTGCATCTGGAGGACTTGAGCCACCGGGAGATTCAGGACGTGACCGGCTTGTCCGAGGGCGCGATTGCTACCCGGCTTTCTCGCATGCGGGAGCGGCTGACGCGGGAGATCCGAGGAATGGAGGTTGGCAGGCCATGAGCGCGCAGAACGAACTTCGAGATTTGTGGCAAAGCGGGGCGGAGTTGCGCTCCGCAAAAGGAGGAGAAGAAATGTTAGCTCTGGTGATCGAAAAAACTCGTGCGTTTGACCGGCGGATTACAGGCAGGAACGTGGCAGAGGTGGCGGCAGCGGCGTTTGTGTTTTGTATCTTTGCCTTCTTTGCCTGGAAGGCGCCGAATTTGACCATACGGGCGGGGGCTGCAATCGTCGCTCTCAGCGAAGTTTGGATCGCACACTACATCCTGCGGTTTGGCACCGGGCCGAAGCGACTTGATCCGGGAATGGAGTTGGGTCGCTACAGCGATCTACTGCGGGAGAATTACGACCAGCAGATTCGGCTGCTCCAGCGGGTGAAGTATTGGTATCTGCTGCCGCCGTACGTTGGCATGGTGGTTGGAAATGTAGGTTTGTGGTTGCAGGCCACGGCTGAGGGGAAACCGCTGGCGATCCGGCTAGCGAGTTTGGCCGGGTTACCGCTTGTCACCGCGATTTTTGCCGGGGTTTGGGTGTTGAATGAGAAATATGGCGTACAGCATTTGCAGAAATTGAAGAGAGAGTTGACCGCGCTTGGCAGTCGCGTTGTTTAACGAACCGGTCCGTGTCGGGGCAGCGCCTCCAGACCTCTCTGAAGCCGCCGCCTTGACACGGACCTCTCCTGTTTCGCTGAATTGTGGACCCTGCGACACTGCCTAATTTGCCGACCAATTCTTCACTCTTCGGATCACGGATTCAGGCGCTTCCACTTCGAGTTGAACCAGGCCGTCCCGATATGCGCGAGAATAAATCCGCGCCTTGGCTTCCAGCATGGCCAGCGTCTTCCCCTCTTTTTGCGGAATGCTGAGTTTCACCCTGCTCGGCGGGTCTGCTGCCAGCATCCGGTCGATACGATCGAGCAGCGTAGTGGTCCCCGTTCCCTTGGCAGCGGATACGTGGACGGTTTGCTCATCGTCACGTTTTAAATCCCGCTGTTCCGCTGACAACAGGTCAATTTTGTTCATCACCCGCAACCTGGGCTTGGTATCGGCTTCCAGTTCTTTTAGGACCTTGTCCACCTGTACGTCCTGCTCGACCGAGAGCGGGCTGCTGGCATCGGACACATGCAGAATCAAAGAAGCCCGCTGCACTTCTTCCAGCGTAGCGCGGAATGACGTCACCAGCGTGTGCGGCAGGTTGCGGATGAAACCTACTGTGTCGGAGAGCAGGACGTTTCGTTTGGATGGCAGCATTACCGCCCTGATTGTGGGGTCCAGCGTGGCAAACATTCTCGCTGACGCCAGCACTCCGGCCTTTGTAAGCGCGTTGAACAATGTGGACTTGCCGGCATTGGTGTAGCCAACCAAAGCCACCGTGGCTACCGGCGCCGATTCCCGTCTTTGCCGCTGCTGGGCCCGGACGCGGCGGACGTTCTCCACCTGTTGCTTGATACGCCGGATGCGGCGGTAGATTTTTCGGCGGTCGGTTTCAAGCTGGGTTTCACCGGGGCCGCGGGTGCCGATGCCGCCGCCGAGCTGGGACATTTCGATGCCTCGTCCGGCCAGCCGCGGGAGCATGTATTCCAGTTGGGCCAGTTCGACTTGTAGCTGGCCTTCCCGGGTTCTCGCGTGACGGGCAAAGATGTCGAGGATCAACTGCGTGCGGTCAATTACCCTCGTTTTGATCACTTCTTCTATGTTGCGCTGTTGCGAGGCGCTGAGATCGTGATCGAACAGAATTAAATCTGCTGAGACCGATGCTGCCGCTCCAGCGATTTCTTCCAGTTTTCCTTTACCGATTAAGGTCGCCGGATCCGGGCGGTCGCGGCGTTGGAGAAACTCCCCGGCGATCTCCGCTCCCGCGCTGGTCGCCAGCGTGCGTAGTTCATCCAGTGATTCCTCCGCGGTGAACTGTGGAACTACCGGCGCTTTAGAAGTGACGCTGCCATCGCGCGCGGCCTGGGCAGCGTCGCTCAGCCCCTTCTTGCTGGCGCGCGAACGCACGCGGTAGTCGAGGCCAACCAGAAACGCCCGCTCCTTGAGCGCACTGTGGGCGTTCTGCGTGCTTTTCAAGGTGGGGATTTTTTCAGGCAATGCGGAGAGTCTATCCTTCCGTGCCCGACGCAGCCGCAACTTCCGGCACCGCTACCGGGGCCGGGGCTGGACGGTCCGCGTGGCCGTGCATGGCGCGGCCCATGGCGATGGTGGAAATCGCGTGCTTGAAGATCAACTGCTCCTGGTTGTTGGTTTCGAGCACGACGGAGTATTTGTCAAACGAACGGATGCGCCCCGTCAGCTTGACGCCGCTTACCAGGTAAATGGTGATATTGAGCCTGTCTTTGCGTGCCGTATTGAGGAATGAATCCTGAATATTTTGTGCCGGCTTGTTGTCCATCGCCGATCTCCTTGAAAATTTGATTTACCACACAACCCCGGATGGGCCAGAAATGGACGTGGGAAAGTTGAGTTGCGGCTCCCAGCGCCGGAATCCGGTGTACCTCAAGCAGTTGTTCCTAAGATACGGGGTGCGCGGCGAAGTTTCAACTGTCTTTGGGAGGATGGGCGAGGTTGCCGGAGGGTAACGGGGTTACTCCCGATATGGATGTGCGCCAGGCCACAAATTGACTGCAACGAAAATCCCCAGCCTAACCGCAAAAAACGCGGTTAAGCATGGGCATCCTCGCCTCTATTTGACATTCTAGTCGCCAAGTGCGATAAGTTCCTCGCTTAACGGAGGACCTATCCATGCATCATCTGATTGATTTTGCGGTTTGGGTTATGCCGTCCCACACTCCCCTCGAAACCGAAGCGATCGGGTTACGCGTGATTCACTTTCTTGCTGGCATTACCTGGGTTGGATTGCTGTATTTCTTCAATCTGGTCAACGTGCCATTCATGAAAACGGTGGATGCGGCGGCGAAACCGAAGGTTTTTGAGAACCTCACTCTGCCCGCGCTCAACTTTTTCCGCTGGAGCGCGCTGCTCACGGTCCTGGTCGGATTCTGGTATTGGACCCATGTGTATGTCATGAACGACGCACAAATCGGCGGCGGCAGTGTGGGTGGGACGCTTGGCCTGTTCTTCCTGGTGTGGATTGTGGCGTGGTGGATTTTTTACGCATTCGTCAAGAAGGTCCCCAATCCGTGGCTGCTGGTGGTGGTTGTGCTTGCGCTGACGATTGCCGCAGGCTGGCTATTTGTGGCGTATACACCCGTTGGGCGGGACGACAATCATGTTCTTTCCATCGGAGTTGGCGGCGGGATGGGAATCTTCATGCTGTTCAACGTTTGGGGGATTATCTGGCCCAACAACAAGAAGGTGATCAAGGGAACGCTGGCAGGGACGCCTCCAGCCAACGCGGCCGCTTTGGCGCGGCAGGCATTTCTCGCATCGCGGACAAATTTTTATCTTTCCATTCCCATGCTGTTCTTCATGGCGGCCACTTCGCATTACCCGATTCTGGGGAAGTAACACCGTGTTTTTGGACGCATAAGAAAACGCCTGTGAGATCGAACTCACAGGCGTTTTTCATGCCTTTTGCTAG
This sequence comes from uncultured Acidobacteriaceae bacterium, assembly GCA_964514735.1. Classification (GTDB taxonomy): domain Bacteria; phylum Acidobacteriota; class Terriglobia; order Terriglobales; family Acidobacteriaceae; genus CAWBXL01. The sequence goes on from CAZETZ010000167.1 coordinate 7,245, forward strand.
ACCTTAGAAACTGAGTTTCAACGCTACCTGGAACTGGCGGGCCGAGGTCGTGCCATCCGACCGACTAGAGGTTCCGGTGATCAAGCCAAAGAACGATGA
>CAZETZ010000168.1:0-5214 GCA_964514735.1 uncultured Acidobacteriaceae bacterium
CCTCTGTGGATTTGCTCTGTGGAACTCTGTGTCCTCTGTGGTTCCAGATTTTGGTTCCTTCCCGAGACCCCTCAACTTTAACCAGAGAAAACCAAATTGAAACACTACCCTGCGCCACGGATTTGCACGGATTCACGTGGACCAAACCATACTCGCACTGTAGCCATCTCCTTTGTGTCAAGGCTTCCATTTATTGAGAAACGTAACCACATTGTCCGGATCCATGGTGCGCGCGGCCTCGAATTCGCCGTTTTGCTGGCTGTAGAGCAGTTTCCCGTCTCCACCTAACACCGCCAATGCTGGCACTCCGCGCTCGAGCGGGACCTGATATTGCTTGGCCAGGTCGTTGTTCAGCTTCCCTTCTCCGATGTCAATGTGCGCGACGACGAAGTTGGGATTGGCCAGTTTGGCGATGTCGGGCTGGTGCAGGTCGAAATCGAGGACGTGGCAGTCGTAGCACCAGTTCGCGCCGAAGATCAGGATGACCCGCTTGTGCTCGCGAGCGGCTTCAGCGATGGCTTCTTTCACTTCGGTTTTAGCGTCCACATTGGGCGGATAGAGATTGGAATTCAATTTCATGGGCTGCGCGAATTTCAGGACCGCCGAATGATTGGCCAAGACAATTTTCCAGTCACTTCCCTGTTGCTGCCATCCCTGATCTTCAAGAACGTAACGCGTTCTTTCCCCATCCTGGGTAGGCACACGAAAGCTGAGAGTTATGCTGACCACGCGCAAGCCCTGCTGATCGCCGCTCTGTCTCTGCAACAGTTGCAGATCTTTCAACCCGCTGGCTTTGAGGTCCTGCCAGAAACCGATCTCCTCGGAAATATCATGCGGCTTTCTGTCTTTTCCAAAGTAAACCGCCGGCGGATTGGTCGAATAGATCCCCTTCAGGGCGGATGCGTCCGCGGCGCGGAGCGCTTGACCGAATTGCTCTACGCCCGCGAAGTTTTCCCGAGAATCGGCCTGTCCAAGCGCAAGCGATGACAACAAGAGAAAGAACAAAATGGGCTTCATAACTCTCCTAATAAACCAACGGTATGTGTTCTTAGCTGGATTTGGCAAACACCCTCTCCGGATCGACGGTAATGAAGGTGCCCTGCCCGCGGGCCAGGATTTCGCCCTCCGGACTGAAAATCTCTGCTTCGCGAAAGCGGCGGCGGCCATCGACACGGGATTCCCGTGCCTCCAGCCTAAGCCGCGTATGCAGCGGCACCGGCCGGAGGTACTTGACCGTGATCTCGGACGTTACCGCGGTGATGCCGTGGAGCTTGTTCAGCTTGGCCATGATTTCATCGAGCAAGGTTGCGATGATACCGCCGTGACAATGTCCTGGAGGCCCGGTGTAGCGCTCGCCGAGTTCGGCCTCGCACACGACTCGGGCTTTGGTGTTGTCCAAGGTGAACTCAAGATGCATGCCGCCGGGATTGTCCGGGCCGCAGCCGAAGCAGTAGTTCGAAGGGTGTTTCTGGTCCGGGCGGATTGGAGGTTTTGCTTGATGCATTGTCTAGGAATTGAAACACATTACGGAGACGGCCGCTTTGTCATTCCTCCTCTTCGCTCTGCGAATCGGCGGAATGACAAAAGGTTTTGATTCAAACCGCGTTTTTACCGGAGTAATGGTGTTATTGCGCACGCCTGCCTGGGTACGGTACGATTTAGCTCTTCTTCAGCACTACCCGGGCCCCCAGTAGTTGTTGCACAAGTCTTGGACAACCATGATGCCTTATAGGATTCTGCGCCGCTCCACATCTTCCTTCTCCTTCAAAATATTGGTTGTGCTTTTGTCGGCCATGACACCCATTGGCCTTTATGCTGCGACCATTTCTGGGACAGTCCAGGATACAACCGGAGCTGTGATCCAGGGCGCACGCATTGAGATCAGTGGCCCAGACCTGGCCCAACCCATTGTCCTTTTGTCGGATGGGCTGGGGAAGTTTAGTTCCGGGGACCTGAAGCCAGGCAAGTATTCGGTGCGGGCGACGCATGACGGGTTTGAGCCTTTGGCGAAAGCCGTCGAATTGAAGGATTCATCGGAACTGACGCTCACGCTCGAGGTCGCGCACGCGGAGGTGAACATTGCCGTGTCCGAGAAAGCCGCGGCGTTTGCCAACTCCGATCCACTGTACCGGCAACTGCGCGGGCTGGGAGTCGGGGAAAGCTATCGGGTTGAGAATTTCAATTTAGTCATCGATGTGGGAACACTTGAGTTTCGCAAAGGGACCATCACTTTCCTAAGTCCTGTCCAGGGAGTGGTGACCGGCGCGATCTTTATCGGGGACGCCCACTTCAACCTGAAGCCTGTCCTCGATCTCGACCGGCACGAGTTGAGCCGCCGCAGCGGCGCCGATGAAGTCAACGAGAACTTCACGCAAGCGGTTTTTCGCTTTACCAGCAAAATCCATGACAATTTTGTACGCGGAATCAAAGAGCGTGTCGATACTCCCGCCGATGCAGCGGCCGTGTTTGGCCGCTGGAAGGAGCGCGCGCGCCATCGCCATCAGGAAGCGACCAGCTTGACGGAAGACCTGCTAACCGGCGAAAGCATGGACAATGTGGACGCGGACGTGCTGGCGTCGCTTTATAACGAAGTCCATCCGGTTTTTTTCAATGCCTACATCCATGGGGAAAAACACAAGGACCTGCGCTTTTTTCTACGGGCGCGGGTGGGGGCGCTTCCACAACTCGACTCGCCGGAAGAAGTGGCCCTGATCAATTACGATCCGCAAGGGATGGAGGACGGGATCTGGTATCTCGCCCATTTGAAATCGGAATACTCGAACGGGACGGCGAGTTCCCAGGAGGACCGCCGGCTGTTCGCGACGGACCGCTACAAAATTGAGACGGTCATCGCCAAAAACGGGCACCTCATCAGCACCGCGACTATCAGCGTCAAGCCATTGCTGCGGGGAGAGCGGGTATTGAAGTTTGGGCTGCTGCCGAACCTGCGCGTCACCCGGGTCACCGACGAGCAGGGACGGGACCTCTACTTCATTCAGGAAAGCCGCAAGGAGGACGGTTCGTTTTACGTCATCCTGCCCGAAGCGCCAGGCGCCGATAAAGAAGTTTCGGTCACGGTTGAATATGCGGGAGACAAAGTCATCGAATCGGCGGGGGACGGAAGCTTTTATATTGGCGCGCGGACCTCGTGGTATCCCAATCTAAATGGATTTGGCGAACATGCGCTGTACGATCTCACTTTCAAGGTCCCCCACAAATATAAGGTCATCAGCGTGGGTAAGCTGGAATCGGAGTCCAGGGAGGGCGATTACGCGGTGAGCCACTGGGTCACGGCGACGCCGGTGGCGGTGGCCGGCTTCAACTATGGCAGCTACCAGAAACTCGATATCGCGGACGACATCGCGCACTACCACATCGCCGGCTATTACTTGACCGAACTGCCCAGCAACCTGAGTAGATACGATGCGCTCAGAAGTCTTGCGCCGCGAAGCATGACGGAATATGCGCTGCAGCAGACGCGCGCGCAGCTGCAACTGTGCACGTATTACTTCGGAAAAATCCCTTACGAAGATGTTTCCATCACCGAGCAGCCTGACTTTAATTTCGGCCAGTCCTGGCCCAATCTGGTCTATCTGCCCATCTCCGCCTATACCGATTCGACCCAGCGCTGGATGCTGTTCGGCAACATTGACAGTAGTTTCACCGGGTTTGTCCAGGAGGTCACCCCCCATGAAGTTGCGCACCAGTGGTGGGGACACGCGGTAGGCTGGGCTTCTTATCACGATCAATGGCTGTCGGAAGGCTTCGCCGAATTTTCCGCCGGGTTGTTTCTGCAACAGGCTACGGGTAAAAAATGGAAAGCGGATTACCTGGAATTCTGGGACCGGTTGCGAAAGCGCATCCTGGAAAAGAACAACTTCGGGATTGCCCCCACGGATGCCGGCCCGCTATGGATGGGCCTGCGGCTCATTGCTCCTAAGAGTGAAAATGCCTACCAGAATGTGACCTACCCCAAGGGCGCCTATGTCCTGCAAATGTTGCGCTCGATGATGCGTGGCTACGCCGCGAAAGATCCGGACGCGGATTTCATCGCCATGATGCACGACTTCGTGGAGACGCACAAAGACGGACCGGCTTCGACCGAGTCCTTTAAACAGATCGCGGACAAACATATGACCAAGCTGATGGACCTCCAGCACAACGGCCGCCTGGATTGGTTCTTCAAGGAATGGGTGTACGGCACGCAAGTACCGGCCTATCAGTTTAATTACGAACTCACGCCCGCGGAAAACGGCAAAGTGAAGCTGCACATGTCGATCACGCAGAGCGAAGTGGACGACAATTTCATGATGCTGGTGCCGGTATTTGCGGACTTCGGCGAAGGCATGGTGCGCATCGGCCAGGTCGAGGTTTCCGGCAACAGCACACGCACCGCGGAAACCATTCTGCCGCAGCAGCCCAAGAAAGTTGCCTTGAATGCGTACAAGGAAATTCTGCAGCGATGACGTAGGCCCTGTGCCGGTGTTTGGTTCGTACGGAAAACCGGCGGGCCAAATCCGTTCCCAGTTCTCGGTTCCCCGTTTTCAGTTCTCTCTTGCGCACGGCTTCTGACTCTGTGATAGACTTTCGCCCCAGCCGTAGCTTCCCACAATTTTTGCGAGGCTACGGGTATGTCCAAATCCACGACCGTTGGAGGGTGTGGTAAATGGGCCTGGTCCTTCTCGTTGTGATCTGGCTGATCACTCTGGTCAGCACCTATTTCTTTACTCAAAGCTGGTTTCCTCACGGTGCCTCCGCGGCCGCGCCCTGGATTGATCATCAATTTGGATTGACGCTGGTGATCATGGGCGTGGTGTTTGTCGCGGCGCAGATGGCGTTGGGATGGCTCGCATGGAAGTATCGCGACCACCCCGGGGCTGCGCCGGTTGACTATTCCCACGGAAACACCAAGTTGGAGGTGATCTGGACCACGCTTACCGCCGTCCTGTTTGTAGGATTGAATCTGATGGGCAGTCACGTATGGGCCTCCGAGCGTTTTGAGCCGGCGAAGCCCGGCGCGGTGCAGGTGGAAGCTACCGGGGCGCAGTTTGCCTGGTTCTTCCGCTATCCGGGCGCGGATGGGAAATATGCTCCCACTTCAGCCAAGGACATCAGCGCGGAAGACCAGAATCCGCTGGGCATGAAGATGGAAGATCCGGATGCCAAGGATGATGTGGTCAGCGGCGTCATGTATCTGCCGGTGAACCGCGAAGT
>CAZETZ010000168.1:5314-7317 GCA_964514735.1 uncultured Acidobacteriaceae bacterium
ATGCCAAGGATGATGTGGTCAGCGGCGTCATGTATCTGCCGGTGAACCGCGAAGTGGACCTCACACTAAAGTCGCAGGATGTGATCCACAGTCTGTTCATTCCCAACATGCGCTTTAAGCAGGACGCGGTGCCCGGACTCGCCATTCACATGCATTTCACGCCGACCGAAACTGGGGATTTTGAAATTGCGTGCGCGGAGCTGTGCGGACTTGGTCACTACAAGATGCATGGGATGTTGAAAGTGGTCAGCCAGGAAGACTTTGACAAGTGGTTGGCTTACAAGGAGGCGGAGAAACAATAATGGCGACTACGGCCACAGTTCACGCTCATGCGGCGCCGCAGGGTTTTATACGGAAATACATCTTCAGCCTCGATCATAAAGTCATTGGACTTCAATATTATTTTCTGGCCCTGACCGCGGTGTTTGTCGGCATGTTGCTGTCGCTGCTGATGCGCATCCACATGGTTTGGCCAAACTACAGTATTCCCTTCTTCGGTGATATCAAACCGGAGACCTACGTGATGTTGGTCACCATGCACGGTACCATCATGGTGTTTTTTGTGTTGACCACGGCGCCGCAGGGCGGGTTCGGAAATTATTTTCTGCCGATCCAGATTGGCGCGCCGGACATGGCCTTCCCTGTCCTGAATATGCTTTCGTTCTGGACGACGTTTGTGTCGTTCATGGTAATGCTGGCAGCGTTCTTTGTGACTGGCGGCGCGCCGCTGCATGGCTGGACTGGGTATGCGCCGCTTAGCGCTGTGACTAGTTCGGGGCCAGGCGAGGGGCTGGGCGCGGACCTGTGGATCATTAGTATTGCCATCTTCTGTATTGCGTCGTTGATGGGAGCTTTGAACTTCATCACGACCATTCTTGATCTGCGGGCGAAGGGCATGACTCTCATGCGCATGCCGCTTACATGCTGGGCATGGTTCATTACGGCAATTTTGGGGTTGCTGGCTTTCGGTGTGTTGTTGTCAGCGGGAATCCTGCTGCTGCTGGATCGCAACATTGGAACCAGCTTCTTTGTTCCCGGCGGATTGAATTTCACCGGACGATTGGCGTTCCCTCCGGGTGGATTAACTTCCAGCACGACGCCGCTTACGCATAACGGCGGTTCTCCGCTTTTGTGGCAGCACTTGTTCTGGTTCTTTGGGCACCCTGAGGTTTACATCGCTATTCTTCCGGGTATGGGCGTGGCTTCGCAGTTGCTCTCGACCTTCGCGCGTAAGCCGATCTTCGGCTACAAGGCGATGGTTTACGCCATCATGGCCATCGGCATTTTAGGGTTCGTGGTTTGGGGACACCATATGTTCATGAGCGGCATGAGTCCTTACACCGCGTTTTCGTTTTCCATCATGACCATGGCGATCGGCGTTCCTTCTGCCATCAAGACGTTTAACTGGCTGGGCACTTTGTACAAATCGCGCATACGCCTGCAAACGCCGATGCTGTATGCCATCAGCTTTGTTTCGTTGTTCGTCTCCGGTGGATTGAGCGGACCGTTTCTGGCGCAGCCGGTGCTCGACATTCCTCTGCATGACACGGCGTTTGTGCCGGCACACTTCCATTTGATTATGGGTGTGGCTGCGATCTTCGGCATGTTCGCCGGAACTTATTATTGGTTCCCCAAAATGTTTGGACGCATGATGAATGAACGGCTGGGGCAAATTCACTGCGTGCTGACGTTGATCGGCACCTACGCCATCTTCATGCCGATGCACTGGCTTGGCATGGCGGCGCAGCCTCGGCGCTATTCGCAATTTACTGAGCTGGCCTATCTGCAACATCTGCTGCCGATGAACCGGTTCATCACCTACGCGGCGATTCTCACCATCGCGGTGCAGTTCCTGTTCGTCATCAATTTGTTCTGGAGCATGTTCAAGGGGCCGAAGGCCAGCGACAATCCCTGGGAGTCAACAACGCTCGAGTGGACTACGGCCACGCCTCCGCCGCATGACAACTTTGGCGGAAAGACTCCGGTGGTGTATCACGGGCCTT
>CAZETZ010000169.1:0-6045 GCA_964514735.1 uncultured Acidobacteriaceae bacterium
CTTTTGATCGGGATTGCGAGTTGCTGCAAAAAGAAGGGGTGAGTTTGGTTTTTGCGCCGACGGTTGAGGAGATGTATCCCCCGGGGGCCGTCACATTCGTGACCGTAGAGGGATTGGGCGAAAAGCTCTGTGGCAAGTCTCGTCCGGGGCACTTTCGCGGTGTGACTACGGTTGTTTCCAAGCTGTTCCATATTGTCGGGCCGGAAACCGCATTTTTTGGCCAGAAGGACGCTGCGCAGGTTGCCATCCTCCGGCGGATGGTGCGGGATTTGAATATTCCAGTTGAAATCGCGGTTTGTCCGATTGTGCGGGAAGCGGACGGGTTGGCCATGAGTTCGCGCAATGCCTATCTCGATGCGCAGCAGAGGAAGGCGGCGCTGGTCCTCTATCGCTCGTTGCAAGAAGCGCAAGCCTTGTTCGGACAAGGTTGTCGCGCCGTCGATCGCTTCATTCAGGATGCAAAGACAGTGTTCGCGCAAGAGCCTTCCGTCCGGCTGGATTATTTTGAAATTGTCGATCCGGAGACACTGGAGCCATTGGAGAAAATCGATTCGCCTTCGCTGGTGGCTGTCGCCGCTTACGTTGGACCTGCGCGTTTGATTGATAATGTGGTTTTAGGTTAGCTTTTTGCGCCGATACTCGCGGCCTTATGGCGCCGGACGGGCCTGAGACCGGTCCCTGCACGCGCATTTCCAGAAACAAATTGGTTTCCAGCGAGAATGTAACGCAAGGGTAATTCCGCTGCTTTGCGCAGGCCGATTCGGGGGGTGGTCACGATTTTCTCTGGACGGTATCCATCGTCCGCCACATATAGATCCGATTTCGAACTTGTCAGGTCTTTGCCGTTGTCTTGTTCGCGGGTGATGGCGAAGGCCTCGGCCAGTCGGCCGGGGCCGCTGGTCAGCAGCTTCAAATTCTTTTCACTTTCCAGAGCGATCTCTCGTAGCGCGGCCATTTCTTTTATTCCTGCGATGGGCTCAAGCGCGCGCACCAGGATGCAGCCTGGTTCTCCATCCGGCAGGCAGGAGATGTTGAAACAGTAGTGATTCCCGTAAATGAAATAAACATACGCATGTCCCGGAGGGCCGAACAAAACGGAATTGCGCGCTGTACGGCCTGAGGCGGCGTGGGCAGCGGGGTCGTTCGCGCCAAGGTATGCTTCCACCTCGACGATGCGGGCGACCAGCGGGGCCCTTCCGTTTTTTCGCACCAGAAGTTTGCCGAGGATTCCACGGCTTACTTTGCGTGGATCGAGAGAGAAGAAATCTCGCGACAGTGACGGAGGGAGTTTGGACATGGTCAGTCTACAGAGTGGTATCGTCCCTTCGGGACTCGCTCCTATCCTAACTGGAGGATTCGTCTCTGTTTCCAGCGTACGAGTTTTCTCAATTCTCGCCCCACCCAGACGTGCCCACTGGGTCAGATGTGTCATGGCCTTTGGGCACTAGGAAATCCGGCCGGTTTTGCTATGGTTGGGACTGGATTCCGCGTCTCAAACTTATCAGAAACAAAGGATTTAGGAGGGCTGCATGTTAGGAAAGTCATTGAAAATTACTGCCTTGCTGGCGGTTTTGGCCATGGCCGCCATGGCCACGACCATTCCTGCGGGCACCAAGATTACCGTGCGGATTGGCTCGCAGATCAACTCCGGCACAGCCAAGACTGGACAGAAGTTCGATGCCAACCTCACGCATGATCTCGTGGTGAACGGCAAAACCCTGGCGAAGTCCGGCGCTCCGGCAAAAGGCAAAGTGACTTATGTGAAATCGAGCGGACGGCTGCATGATCCCGGAGAGCTTTCCCTGCGGCTGACTGCGGTGGAGATTGATGGCAAGCTGGCGCCAATTTCGACCAGCGCGTTCCGCGCCAAAGGCAAAAGCCATACTAAAAGCAACGCCACCAAGATTGGCGGCGGCGCGGTGGCTGGCGCTTTGATTGGCGGATTGGCCGGTGGCGGCAAGGGAGCGTTGATTGGCACCGCGGCTGGCGCTGGCGCTGGGACTGCGGTAGCTGCGGGAACCGGCAAGGAAGAAGCTGTGGTCCACGCCGAGACTGCGTTTACGGTTTCTACGACTCAGACTGCTACTGTGAAATAAGTCCGGATGGTGAATGTGTGGAGGCGGGGCTTTGCCCCGCCTTTTTTATTGACGGGGCAAGCCCCGTCTTCACACGGGTTGTCTTAAGCCGCGCCTTTCATCGCAGTCTTCAGATACTCCAGCACTTCTTCCGCATGGCCTTCCGGTTTCACTTTGTCGAAAACGTGAACGATCTTCCCATCCGGGCCGATGATGAACGTCATCCGCGCCACGCCCATCACTTTCTTGCCGTACATGTTCTTCTCTTTCACCACCTGGTAAGCGTTGGCCACTTTCTTGTCGGCGTCGCCCAGCAGGGTAAAAGGCAGGCTGAATTTTTCCGCGAATTTATTTTGGGCTTTTGAGGTATCGGGCGAAATACCGAGCAGTACGGCGCCCGATTTCTGCATCTTTTTATAGGAGTCGCGGAATTCGCAGGCCTCGATGGTGCATCCGGGAGTATCGGCGCGCGGATAGAAATAGAGGACTACATACTTGCCACGAAACTGTTTGAGGGAAATGTCTTCGCCATTCTGGTCGGGCAAAGTAAACTCCGGGGCTTTATCATGGACTTTCATGAATGCTGCTCCTTTTGAACGCTGCTATTGTACTGCCCGGCAGAGCCTATTGGCAGCCGCTTGGCTATTGGCTTGCGTCTTTTTTTTGTCCACATCGGGAAAGACGCAAACCACTTCCAATCGGGCCAAGAGCAAGGGCCCACGGGCAGTGGCAGTTTTGGAGTTCGACTCCAATAAAGGAGTACACCTGGTCCCTGTGACCATCATGCTGAACGGGGATTTCTATGATGCCGGGGCTTATAAGGCCGCTCCAGTGCCGATGGCGCTGGAACCACAAACTGTTTATGAAGGGGTGCGCACCGGTGTTTCTCAAGGGATGTTCACGATTACCCGCGCCCATGAGGTCCTGGGCAACTGGGTGGGCGAGGGGAATTGGGCGCCGACTGAGGCCAAGCTGCCAGAAGTGAAGAAAACGGCGTCCGCTGTTTCCCAGGACAACGAGGACAGCACTGACAAACCGCCGGTCCTGCGGCGGTCGCAGTCGGACAAGTCCAAGACCGCTTCCACTGCCCCAACTCCAACCCCCGCACCGCCCGCGGTCCCTGCGACAGACGACACGCACAACATCTCGGTTGGCGGGAAAACCGCGAGTAAAACCAGAGCCGAAGAGCCGTCCGACCGTCCCATCCTGCGCCGAGGCAAGCCGGAAAAAACCGCGCCCGACGCCGGCTTCGATGCGAAGACCGAGACTGCCTGGAAGGTGGTGACCACGATCTCCGCCGTTTCGGACGCCAAAGAAGAAACAGCGCGCTCGTACCATTACGTCATGAACCCGGACCAGGAAAAGGAATTGCGAGAGAAGGTGCAAGCACTGGCGGTAAAGGAATTGCGTGAGCACACGGGCGGGCAACCCGAAACTTCTGCGGGCAAAACCGCCAAACCCCGTAACCGCAGCGCCGCTTCGCAACCCAAATTCCAGGATGTGAGGTTCCACGCGTACGATCCCTCAACCACGAACGAGCCCATATTCGTGTATGAAGGCGATTCTCCGGTGATGGACAAACTCTCCGCCAAGGAGTTGCCCTATCACATCCTGCTGGTGGCGCGGGAAGATATTTACGGTGATCTTCATGTGTTGTTCTCCGGCATCAGCGATCCGATGCACCTGGACTCGCTGCCTCGCTGTGAGTTTGTGGATGTGGTCGATGCGGAGGGCGACGGATACGGAGAACTGTTGTTTCGCCGGACCTACGATTCGGGGCGGGCGTTTTCCGTGTATCGCGTGATCGGCAATCAGCTTTGGCCTTTGTTTGAGGGCAGGCCGTAAGTACTCTTGCACCCTATCGTTTCAAACCCTTTTACCGCAGAGATCGCAGAGTGAAACCGCGCTGAGGGCGCGGAGAACGGCCGTGAGAATGTAACCGGCTATTTCTGGGTGAGGACCAGTTCGCCGTTTTCGATTTTCAAGCCGCCGACATTGTCGGGCAGCTTCAACCGATCGCGTTGCGAAGCCAGTTGCTTTTGCAACGCGCTGTTCACCAGCGATACGGGAACGCTCATATCTCCGACTTTGAATTCCGTGGGCTCGAAGGTAGCGTAACCGTCCCGGGAACCTAAGTGTCCGGAGACCGTGACCCAGACGTTCTTGCCCGCGATCATGGTCAGAAATTGACCATGTACCTGGTCTCCATCAAAGCTGACCTGCTGGTCCAAGATGCCGGGCATGGCCCCCAGATCGGTGTTGGGCGTCAACTGCCCGGACGAGGTGGGGACCGTGGCAGCCGATTGGGCCAGCGCCGCGCTGACCTCATTCGCCGTGATACGGACTTCCGCGGGTGGGGCGTCCGGTTCTTTTGGCTTTTCCAGTTGTTCGAGTTTCTGCTCAAAAGCCTGCGCGTTGGCTGACATCGCTGCCGGCGATTGGGGCGCAGCGACCGGCTGCGGCCGCCTGATCAGCAGGTAGACGCCGATCACGGTGGTGACCAAAGTCAGAGTGCTGAGGATACGGTCAATTTTCCATTTCTTAAGCATGGAGGCCCCCTGTAAATGCTACACGGAAGGGGGGTGGAAAGCTCAGATGACGAAAGACGATGCCCGTGTAGCGTCCGGGTAGGGCCTACACGTTACTCTTAGCTCTCCAACTTTTTGGTTAGCAGCTCATTCACCAGTTTGGGGTTGGCTTGGCCTTTGGAGGCTTTCATTAACTGCCCTACGAAAAACCCAATCACCGTTTTCTTCCCGGCGCGGTATTGTTCGACCTGCTTGGGGTTGGCGGCGATGAGTTCGTCCGCGATCTTTTCCAGGGCAGAGGTGTCGGTGGATTGCTGCGGGCGCCCTTCTTCTTCGTACACAGCCGGGAAGTCTTTGCCGCGCTCGAAACATAGATCGTAGAGGTCTTTGAGCATTTTGCCGGAGATGACGCCGCTCTCGACCAGGTCCGCGGATGCAGCTACGCCTTGCATGGTCACAGGTGACTGCTCAATCTCAAGCCCCTTGGCTTTCAGGCGGCCCATAAGCTCGCTCTGTACGAGGTTGGCTACGCGTTTGGGGTTCTTCGCCGCTTTGGCGGCGGATTCAAATTGGTCTGCCAACAATTTGGTCGAGGTCAAGACATGAGCATCGTATTCGGTGATGCCATAGTCCGACATCATGCGCTGGCGACGGATCTCCGGGAGCTCGGGCAGCGCTGCGCGGAGTTTCGCTTGCCACTTTTCATCGACTATCAGCGGCAGCAGATCGGGCTCCGGGAAGTACCGGTAATCATGCGCTTGTTCTTTGGAGCGCATGCTATAGGTCTTGCCTTCGTTGGTGTTATAGAGACGAGTTTCCTGCGTGATCTTTCCGCCGGATTCGAGCACATCCATCTGGCGCTCGATTTCGTATTCCAGCGCTTCGCGGACGAAACGGAAGGAGTTTACGTTCTTAATTTCAATCTTCGTTCCTAATTCCTTTTGTCCGCGTGGGCGCACGCTTACGTTGGCATCGCAGCGCAGGGAGCCTTCTTCCATGTTGCAGTCGCTGACTCCGGTGTAGAGGATGATTTCCTTTAACTTGGTCAGGTATTCGTAGGCTTCCTCCGGGCTGGCGAGATCTGGCTCGCTTACGATCTCCGCCAGCGGCGTGCCGGCACGGTTCAGGTCCACGGCGGTCTTATCGCCAGAATCGAGAAAACCTTCGTGGAGACTTTTGCCGGCGTCTTCTTCCAGGTGCAGGCGGGTGATTCCAATTTTCTTCGTGCCGCCTGCGACTGGTATCTCGATGAATCCGTGTTCGGCCAGTGGCTTGTCGTATTGCGAAATCTGATAGCCCTTGGGCAGGTCGGGATAGAAATAATTTTTTCTTGCGAAGCTCGAGGTTTCGTTGGTGTAGCAGTTCATCGCAATGGCTTATTCGGTTGCGAACTCCAATGTTTTCTTTTTCAATATCGGCAAAACTCGACTGTAGGCCAGAGG
>CAZETZ010000169.1:6055-7245 GCA_964514735.1 uncultured Acidobacteriaceae bacterium
GGTTTTCAGCAAGTTAGAGCTGTCTGCGCCAGGGCGGCTTCGCTGGCGAATCTCACTGTTTGTTTGTTCAAAGCCGGACAAGCTCCATGAAGGCCCGGGCACACAGGGCAAACATGTGTATTGGGGTCGGCTCAAAATTGCGCGGAGCATGAACAAAATATCGCGGTTGCAGTCAGCAGCTGGACGTGTACTTCCAGGCCGATGACTGGCTCATATTTGGTCTGGGCCATTGGAGATGTGGCTGGCAGAGTTGCCATGTGGAGAATTATAAAGCTTTAGGCTGTCTTGATTTCCTCCGTGGCATTTTCCTCTGTGAAACTCCGTGATCTCTGTGGTTTAAAGGTTCAAAAAACTAACCACAGAGAACACAGAGTCCCACAGAGAGGCCCTCGCAGAGGAATTTGCTACATCAGCCAGACGGCATCTACATCCACAATCACCTGAGTACGCAGGATTTTTTGCGAGACAGCATATTGCAGCATGGCCCTTAATGTGGCGTTCAGTTTTTCACGGCTGGGAGATTTCAGCAGAAAGTGATAACGATAGTCCTGCTTGAGACGCATGATTGCCGCGGCTGCTGGACCCAACACGCGCACACCTTCGTGGCGTGTTTTATCAAACCATTTGCCCAAAGTTCCAGACCACTGTAGCGCTTCGTCCAGTTTGTTGCTTCTCACCAGCACATTGGCCAGCGAGCTGTATGGCGGGTAATGCATCCAGCTTCGAAAACGCAGTTCCTTATCGTAGAAGCCGGCGAAGTCGTGTTGGGCGGCATATTGCACCGCGTAGTGATCGGGAAAGTAGGTTTGCAGAACTACTTTACCGGGGGAATTGCCGCGTCCGGCGCGTCCAGCCACTTGGGTTAGTAACTGGAAGGTTCGCTCGGCAGCCCGGAAATCTGGGAAACCTAGCGCGGCATCGGCCCCTACGACTCCGACCAGCGTCACGCCGTGGATGTCATGCCCCTTGGCGATCATCTGCGTGCCGACCAGCATGTCGAGTTCCCCTTCGTTCAACGCGTTCAATGCTCGCTCAAAATCTTCACGGCCGCGGACGGTATCCCGGTCCAAGCGGCCGATTCTCGCTTGCGGAAACATGCCGTGCAGCAGCTCTTCCAGTTTCTCCGAGCCTGTGCCGAGGAAATACACGTACTCGCTGCCGCACTCGCCGCATTTTTTTGGCACAGGGGC
>CAZETZ010000170.1:0-7153 GCA_964514735.1 uncultured Acidobacteriaceae bacterium
GCTGGTGACCCGCTTTCCTCGTCGTGATGAAGTGTGGCTGGTCTCGCTCGATCCTACCCACGGTGCTGAAATCCAGAAAACCCGACCGTGCTTGATTGTCTCGCCAGATGCTGATATGACGGATTAATTCGCCGACGGACCGGCGCTCAGGCGCTGCCCGCCAAGCGAACTGCTCGGAAGTAAGCGGCATTACCGCATGTAGAAGGCTGGTCTGATACCCATTCCACCCTTCAACCACTTGCGCGAGCCTGTGCATGATTCGATCTATTTCTCCGCGACCGCCTTCATATTCGCCAAGCCCGCTTCAAAATCGCCGCCAATCAACTTGTCCATACTCACGAAAATGGTCATGACCTTGCCCGGGTAAGTCAGCGGGCCGGACATATCCCAGGTAACGGTGGTCGAATTCCCGTTCGGTTGCAGGGTAAATTCGACGGCGTCGTGGCCTTCCATGGGCTTTAAGAAGTCCAGTTTGATGGCGACCTTGGACGAAGGAATTGATCCGGTAATTTCCATGCGGCCCTGGCCGGCTTTGTTATTGCCTTCCCAGGCGTACGCTGCGCCCTGGCCGCTGGGAGGACCGGTGAGCGTGCGCTTCATGTTGGGGTCGAGTTTTTCCCAGGGCGACCACGACGGCCAGTTGTGAAAGTCATTGATCAAAGGGAATACTTTTTCCGGCGGTGCGTTAATGGCGATGGTGCGCTGCACGTGGAAATCGCCCGGCTTGAACGCTCCGTAGATCAGGACCAATGCCAACAGGACTGCGATGCCGGCAAAGATTTTTTTTATCTTCATACGTTCTCCTCAGTCTGGTAAGTATCCCATGATCGTGTGCGGGCGGTCATTTTGCTCTTGGCCGTTTCTTCGTAGTCCCAGGTTTCCCGGTTCGCCGCGATGCCGGAATCTTTCCGATTCTTGGGTCGCCTGCGACGATGAACTCGCAGGCGCGGAGCGCGGCTTCCTCAAAATCCGGCGCATCAGCGGGAAGCACCTGCCAGCCGGTCACTTTTTTTCCGAGCACGCGGATGGAGCGCATGTTCGGAAAGTCCTGCCGCAAACTTTGGTGATGCTCAACCGTCGTGGCCAGCCACATACCGTCGTCCGCTGTCTTGTCGCGTTTGTCGCGAAGAACGCCGACGATTTTGTCTCCCACATACAGAGCTAAACAGCCGAACATGGGACGCGTCTCGGGCGACAGCGAGGAAAGGGCATCCAGCACGAACTCATGCGGGATGCTCTTACGCTTGATGGCGAAGTGAGCTTCATCCGGCGGCAATTTGGACTTCCGCTTTGCCATGCAACGAAATTTTATAGGGAGTGTTTGTAAAAATCCCGCCCAAGCTGAGCTTGGGCGGGGCACCCGGCCGGATTTATCAGGCTGCTTTTGCCGGCTTGTTGCGCATCATCTTCATAAATTCACGCATCGCAGCGATGTGACCCGGCGAGCGCTTTTCGATCCAGGTCTCATAGCGCTGCGCGGCTTGTTCCACGTGGGCGAGGAATTGTTTGTACACGAACTTTTCCCGGCCTTGCGCGATAAACGGTTTGACCCGCTCCCAAACCATGAAAAACTCTCCGCTGGTTTCGAAGAACAGATCTTCGTGGAGCAGACCGTAGTTCAGCAACGCACACGCCTGTTCCCAATAACCGGCCACCATGCCGAAGAAAATGCCGGCCTCGGTTCCAGGCGCTGCGATCCGCATTGCATCGTCAAAGTTTTCCGGGAAGTAGTTCTGGGCGAACCAGTCACGTGCCTGCCGCAGCTTGGCTTCGCGCCGTTGATCGAATACTTGCAGATGAAGTTGTGCTTGTTCGTGTGTAGGTTTGGTTTCCATGATGAGTATCTCCTTATTATTTGGTTGCAAATTTTTAATACACAAATTAATTTCGCGGCGGTGAAACGACCTTACTAAGCCAGCATACTAGACGCAGTTCACCATCCACGGGATGCCGAATTTATCCTCGAGCTGGCCGAAGCCTTTCGCCCAGAACGTTTTCCCGAATGGCATAGTGACTTGTCCGTTTTCCGCCAGCGCGTTAAAGATGGACTCTCCCTGTTGGGCATCCGTCAACTGAAGCGTGACGGCAAAGCCCTGCGGCTTTTTGTACTTGTCCGGCGGACAATCCGAGGCTTGTAGAACAAAGCTGCCCAGTGTGAGTGTGACGTGAATGATCTGGTTGCGCATCTCCGCGGGGACGTGGTCAACTGCGGGGCTTTCTCCGTACTTCATGATCAGCGTGATTTTGCCCCCAAGGCATTTCTCGTAAAACTTTATGGCCGTTTCGCATTGGCCGTTGAATAAGAGATAAGGATTCAATTGCATCGCATTCCTCCTGATTGAATAAGTTAAAACAGCGCTTCTCGTTTTCAACTGCGTTGCGTACCTGGGGGCGCGTTGAAGATAGGGCGAATCTCCAACTCGCCTTCGTAGGCCGGCCCTAAAATGTCCGCGTGGACTTGCATAAAGTTTGTCCCCATCTGGACCGCTTCTTCCTTCGATTTGAGGTCGAAGATCGCGTAACCGCCGACCAGCTCTTTGGTTTCGGCGAAAGGGCCGTCGAGGACCGATGTTTTTCCTTCTCCGACCCGGATGCGAGTCCCCTGAGAACTCGGAAGGAGTCCGCCTGCTGTAACCATCACGCCACGCCGGGTTGCCTCTTCGGCGAGTTTGCCGATGGCGACCATCAGGTCAGGGTTGGGAGGGAGGCCGGCTTCAGAATCTTTGGTGGCTTTCACTAGCATCATGAATTGCATGGATTGTTCTCCTGAGTAATTTTCGTTCCGATGTGCAAATGTTTCTTTCGCCCCTTCGGGGCTTGCTCATATTTCATGTCTACCCAGGGCGAAGGGGCGAAAAGCGCGCCCTTCGCCCTGGGCTGCATTCTTCCGCCGCTTCGCGGTTTGAGCAACTTTGTTTTTACCTTTTCTTCGACTTCAGCTGTCTTTCCAGCTCCCGCGCTTTATCAACTGCTTCGCTCTGGCCGAAGTCCTCCAACTCGAAGAACTGGCGGAGTTCAATGGCTGTTTCCTCTCACCAGTAGATCGAATGAGAAGATGTTCAATCGACAGCGCAGCAGATTTATTTCTGGTTGTAGGCATCCTCCAGCTTTTGGATGTCCATCTTGGTCATTTGCATCATGGCTTTCATGACCCGCTGTACTTTGGCGGGGTCTTTGTCTCCGGCAAACTTAATCAGGGCGTCGGGAACGATTTGCCACGATAGTCCAAATTTGTCTTTCAGCCAGCCACATTGACTCTTTTGGCCGCCCGCGGAAAGTTTGTCCCAGAAGTAGTCAACCTCTTCCTGGGTCTGGCAGTGCACCACAAACGATACCGATTCGTTGAATTTGAAAAGCGGCCCGCCGTTCAACCCGGTGAAGTTTTGGCCGTCGAGAGTAAAGCCGACGGTCATGACCGATCCCCTGGGTCCCGGCCCGGCGTCACCGTAGCGAGACATCGAGTTGATCTTTGAGTTCTTAAAAATGGAGGTGTAGAAATTAGCGGCCTCCTCGGCGTTGCTATCGAACCACAGGAAGGGCGTAATGGTCGGCATTGATTTCTCCTTGATTAACGATTTTCTGATGCATGGCAGCACGAATCTGCCTTCTCGGCTGGCTGATAACGGCCCGAAGGCTGTACAAGGCCTCCGGCATTGTAGCGGTCGTGATGGCGGACCCAGTCGCTGAGATCATGCCGTGGCCCGGTTTCGTTGCGCCCTTTGGGGGTGAGATCGAGAAAGCTATAGGTCCCTAGCAGGCTTTCTGTGCCCCGCGCATAGGCAGAATAAGTGTGGAAGACGCTGCCGGTCCCATCTTTATAGAACACGCTGATGCCAGACATCTCCTCGCTTGGAACGTCCCGCATTTCAAAGTTGTAATAAGCCTTGCCCTTGGCAATCTCGTGTTTGTCAAACGATACATGGTAGTCGTAGTTAAAATCGCTTTCGAACGACGATACCCAGTTGAAATCCCATCCCATGCGTTTCTTGAAGGCTTCGAGTTCGACCAGGGGGGCGCGCGAGACCGCGACATACGATACATCGTGCTGAAGAAGATGCAAGAGTGCGCCGTCCACGTGGTCGCTAAGGAACGAACAGCCCACACAGCCTTCGCCCCAGCCCGGACCGAACATGAAGTGATAGATGATCAACTGACTGCGGCCGTCGAACAGCTCGGAGAGCGTCTGCTTGCCGCTCTGGCTTTCGAAGACGTAATTTTTGTCTACTTTCACCCAAGGCAGTTCACGGCGCTGCCGGCTCAACTCATCGCGTGCACGTGTCAGTTCTTTTTCTTTTACTAAAAGTGCCTTGCGTGCGGCCAGCCACTCGGCCCGGGACACTACTTTTTGCTTTTCATTTGTGCTGCTTGCCATGGTGAACTCCTGATGATTGGTTGTCGCTTCGTCCTCGCCCCGCCTCCACGCCAGAGCCGCCAGACCGCTGCTCCAACTCATGCCAATGCCCGCGACCGCTAAGGTCAGGTTCGAAATGCAGCTTGGACACATAAAATTTCTCCGGACTACTGTTGGTCCTGGGGCAAGCCACTGATTTCCAGAATTGGCCGGATTTCCACGGTGCCCCACTTCCCCGCGGGGATTTCCGACGCAATCCGGATGGCTTCATCCAGGTCCCGGGCATCCACCAGGAAGTAGCCGCCTAGTTGTTCGCGTGTCTCGGCAAAGGGACCATCCGTAACCACGGGCTTGCCTTCGCGCATGCGGATGCTGGTCGCCGTCGAGGTCGGGTGCAGCGGAGAAGCGCCAAGGAACTTTCCCTGGGAACTGAGCTTCTGGGCGTATTGCGCCGACTCAACATAACATTGGTCCCGCGGCGCTTCGTTCAGAGCGCCTTTTTCGTCTAAATAAATCAATAACATGTATTTCATCCTTGACTCCTTCGGAAGTAGGTCGAATGATCAGCGGCCAAATCGACAACTGGCCGGAAAAAATATTTACAATGAACTATGCCATTAGACGCAGCCGCCGCCGTGGAGGAAGTCTACCGCTCCGATTGGGGGCGAATTGTCGCCACCCTGATCGGGATGATCGGCGACTTCGACCTCGCGGAAGAGTCTGCGCAGGGGGCATTTACCGCCGCTGTAGATCAATGGCAGGCATCCGGTGTGCCGGAGTTTCCACGGGCATGGATCATCCAGACGGCCCGGCACAAAGCCATTGACCGCATCCGCCGCCAGGCGAATTTAGCGCAAAAGCTGGAGGCAGAAGGTAGACCCGTGGAGCCCTCTACCGAGCCGAACTACGATGCCAATGAAATTCCCGATGACCGGCTTCGGTTGATCTTTACCTGCTGCCACCCGGCGCTGGCACCCGAAGCGCAGGTGGCGCTTACGCTGCGAACTTTGTGCGGTCTGGAAACTGACGAAATCGCGCGGGCATTTCTTGTGCCTGTTCCGACTATGGCGCAACGGTTAGTGCGCGCTAAAAGCAAGATCCGCGCCGCCCGTATTCCGTATGCCGTGCCGGGGATGGAGGTTATGGTTTCACGCCTGGCCGCCGTGCTCACGGTAATTTATCTGGTCTTCAATGAAGGTTACGCCGCGACCCGAGGCGGACCCCTGGTGCGGACCGATCTCTGCGCCGAGGCTATCCGGCTCGCTCGCCTGGTACGTTTCTTGATGGGGACGCAAACTCCGGGCGAGGCCACCGGTCTTCTTGCTCTCATGTTGCTGCACGACGCGCGCCGCGATGCCCGGCTCGATGAGGCCGGGGATTTGATTATCCTGGAAGAGCAGGACCGCGGCCGCTGGAACAAAGCACAGATCGCGGAAGCGTTACCGCTGGTAGAGGAGGCCTTTCGGCGCGAGGCCGGCCCCTACACTTTACAGGCGGCGATTGCCGTGCAACATTGCCAGGCCGCGCGGCCCGAAAACACGAACTGGCGGCAGATTGTCGGCTTCTACGATCTTCTGGAACGCGCGCAGCCGTCGCCGATTGTGTCGCTGAACCGCGCCGTCGCGCTGGCCATGGCGGAAGGGCCTGGACCCGCGCTGCAAATCATCGATACGCTCTCCGCCGGCAGCGATCTTGAGAACTATCATCTTCTCCATGCAACTCGCGCCGATCTGTTGCGGCGTCTGGGATCATTCGAAGCGGCGGCAAAAAGCTACGGCCGCGCGTTGCAGTTGGCCACCAATGAGAGCGAGCGCCGCTTTCTTGAACGCCGATTGCGGGAGATGCAATCCGCGGTAGTTTCTTAGGGAGAGTTACGCTGGACGAGCTGCGCTACTGTTTCATCCAGCACTGTCCAGTAGGCGCTGTGCCGCAGGGATTTACTGTTTTCGATCCAGCGCTCCACGCTTGCAGTTTCACCGAATTGATGCCCCGCTAAAGCGACAATTCCCCAGGGAAATGGGTCTTGGCTGCGGTCGAGCCAGATGCTGCCGTATGCGCTCAGCCAGTTTCGGAACGCAGCTTTCGCATCGCCCGCGGGCGTTGGGAGTTTGAAAAGCCACGGGTAAACCTGCGCTACAGCGGTGGGATAGAAAGAAATCGGTAGAGGTTTCTGAGTGGATGCGATGAAACTGTTCTTTGCCGGGGACCACATGTGGCGGACCATCGCACCCGCGAGCTGATCTGCTTTCCTCTCATAGCGGAGACTGAGTCTGTACCGGCCAAAACGGCGGTTGGCCGCCGCCATCACCCGGAATAAGTGATAAACCTCGATGTTGTCCATCAGCAGGCAAACCCGCAAATCATGGGAGGCAAAATAAAGCCCAGTGCTTTTTTCGCGGAGACTTTCCAGATACGTGTTCGCGCGCGTAGCACTGGACTGCCAGGCGGCGGGCAAGCCTGAGTCCGGCGCAACCCGGTACAACAATTCCAGCCACACGGCGAGTCCGGCATCATCGGCATCGGAGGGCTGACAAGGGGACCAGCCGCTCCCGGCGGACCCGCAGTAACGCTGAAAGCGTCCGTCGGAAAGCTGGCGCGCGATAAGCCAGGGAATCCAACCTTCTGCCGTAACCCGGACATCCATTCCGCTCTCCTCGGCCAGGGTGAGGGCGCGATTGGCGAAATACGGGTCCACGAAATTGCCGTGCTCGTTGACGGTGATGGCGCCATCCGGGGTTTGATAGAGATTAAGGGTAAGGGCGCGGTGCCATGCCTGGCCGGTTTTTGTGGTGAAAAGCAGGA
>CAZETZ010000171.1:0-7153 GCA_964514735.1 uncultured Acidobacteriaceae bacterium
CTGATTACGCTGGAGCGCTCCATCACCGAGGCCAAGTCGCCCGTGCCTTTCCTGAGTTTCAAAAATGCGCAACGGGAAATTGGCGAAGTGCTGGTGGAAGGCACGGGCACCATGGAGCTGACCGCCACCGAAGGCGGCAGCCTGAAGCGCATGGATGTGAAGGAAACCAATTACTACCTGCGTTCGCTGGCCAAGTTTCCCCCACAGGCGGCATTCCGTTTCCACCGCCAGCCGAACGAAGTGCCAACCCTGGCCCTGGAATGGGTGCGCTTCCCCGACAGCAGCGTCCTCGCAGCCGTCGCCGAAAGCGCACAAGTCACAACCCTTGTAACTTCTGAAGGCCGTACGCTGACAGAAATAAAACTGCTGCTGAAAAATCAGGCCCAGCCTTTTCTTAAAGTCTCTCTCCCGACTGGGGCGAGCATTCTGTCCGCAGATGTCGAGGGAGAGAAAGTCAAACCCGTTTTGGCCCCAGACGGAAACCGTGTGCCCTTACTGCGCCCGGGCTTTCGTCCCACTGGGCCGTACACCGTCTCCTTCGTCTTCATCCATGCGGGCGCTCCGTTTGCAAAGAGGGGAGGATCAGAATTGTCTCTCCCCGCCATGGACATTCCCATCAGCCTGATGCACTGGGAGGTATTTCTCCCGGAGCAGTACAAGGTCACCGACTTTCACGGAGATGCAATCTCAGCCAGCCTGGTGCCGCCCGCATTTCAGGAAGTCGCCAGCGGAACCATTTATGGTTACGCAGGTAGTTTCGGGGGCGCCAGCAGCGCCGGTATTGGGGGAGGCATCATGGCCAACGAAGAGCTGGCATCGTTCCCTCTCTCTGCCGGGCAATTGGGAGGCGTCATCGCAGATCCATCCGGAGCCGTCGTTCCTAATGTGACCGTTACCGTGACCAATCCGGAGACGGGATTTTCCGCCAGTACGGTCACCGATGAAGAAGGCCGGTGGATTGTCTCCGGCATACCCTCCGGCAAGATCAAAATCCGTTCCGATGCCAACGGGTTCAGAGCAACGGAACGTGATGCCACGTACAGCGCCGACCGGCCTGCCCATTACAGCTTTTCTCTCCCAGTGGGCGCGACTTCGGAGACGGTCACGGTTCAAGCACAAGCGCCTGCAATCAACGGTCGCGATGTTTCAGAACTATTCGAATTGAGAGCGGGCGTGGCACCGCAACAGGCACAGGCCGCTTCTTCGAACGTAATGAATCTCCAGCGGCGCGTGGCTGGAGTATTGCCCGTAGCCATCGGTGTCCCTCGCGCGGGCGCGTCGTTCCAGTTCGTCCGGCCGCTCGTTCTCGACGAAGAAACCAAAGTGACATTCAACTACAAGAGCAAAGGATAACGTTTGTAATTACAATCATCACAGTCCAACGGCGATACAGGTGCGAAGCTGAAACAGGCAGATGCGCAGTGGGCCAGAGCTGGCGGCGAGCAGAATGCAATTTCGTCGCCAGTTCCTTTTTTCATATTGTTGAGTGCCGGATTGGCGGTCCGTCTGTGGCTGGCCCAGGCGATTTTCCTGAATCCTGACGAGGCCCTGCATTATCTGCTTTCACTCCAGCCTTCTCTGGCGGCGACCTATCAGGAGACGCTGGGCACCGCCCACCCGCCGCTGTATATCGTGTTCCTTCATTACTGGGGATATCTCGGCCATTCGGAGCTTTTTCTGCGGCTGCCTTGCATTGCCGCCAGCATCGCCGCTTACTCGATGATCTTTTTTTGGCTGGAGAAAGTCGTGGACCGCAAGGCCGCGCTGATTGCCCTGGGGTTGCTGCTTTTTTCCCCGGCGCTGATCTATCTCTCCACCGAGCTGCGCCAATATCCATTCCTGCTGTTCTTCTGCGCGAGCGCGCTTTATTTTCTGGAGCGGGCCATCCTCAAGAACTCTGCGCCGGCCCTGGTGTTTTCTGGTTTCGCGCTTTGGCTGGCTCTGTTGACCCACTACTCCGCGCTGCTCTTTGCCCTTACGCTGGGGTTGTATGCGTCGATCAGGATTTGGACGGCCCGCCAGCGAGCGGGAATGATCGCCACTTGGGTGGCCACCCAGGTCGTGGCGCTTGGGATTGTCGCTGTACTCTTCAAGACCCACATCTCCCAGCAGCTATCCAGCGGACGCGCCCATGAGATTGCCGATTCCTATCTCCGGGGATCGACTTTCCATCCCGCGCAGGACCACGTGCTTAGTTTTGTTTTCAAAACGACCATACGGCTCTTTCACTACTTTTTCAGTCAGGAGATCGTGGGGGGCGCCGGGCTGCTGCTTTTCGTTTACGCGATCGTGGTCCTGTGGCGCAATCCGGATCCACCGGCCGCTGCACGGCGCCCTTCTTCGCGGCAGCTTGCGTTTTTGCTGATATTTCCCTTGGTGTTGAACTGTGCCTTGGCGCTGCGCGCAATCTATCCCTATGGCGGTACGAGGCATGATTCTTATCTGGGCCTATTCGCCATTCCGGGCATGGCCATTGCCCTGGCGCGCTGGTCGCCGCGAACCGAGTGGGTCCCTACCGCGGCCATAGGAACCGTTCTGCTGCTTTGCAATCTATTTCCCGCTGCGACCGGCCAATACATTACGCCCAAGAACCAGGGACGCAAGGTCATGCAGGCGGCTATTCACTACTTGCGCAGTCTGCCGCCGCATTCGATCATCTTTACCGACAATCAAGGCGGACTCTTGTTGAGCTACTATCTTTGCGGCCGTAAGGTGGTTCAATTTGATCCTCCCTACGATGACTTTCTTGCCGCACCCTGTGGCGAGGCTCAAGTGGTTTCGCTGGATCCGCGCAAGTGGATCTTTCAGGCCGCAACATTTCCGGAGGAGCTGAGCGAGGTCCAACTGAAGTACAACCCAACGGCAGAGCGCCCGATCTGGGTTTTTCAGGCCGGATGGCTGATCAATAAAGAACCAGGCTTCCGGATGAAGCTACGCGACTTCGGCTGCCCTGCGAGCCACGACTTTGGCCAGCACATACTGGCATGCCAAGTGATTCCACCGGCTGCCGGTGGTGGCTAGGGGCCCGAAAATCCTCGTTTGGAAATTAGGACCCTACGGCCGCGCAGCCCTTGCCTAACTAGTTTCTGCGCGTAAATTACTGCTGCGTGATTAGTCCTTCGGCGTTATGATTCGAGGCGGCTTGACGGCCCGGAGGAGGTTTTATGAAAAGAGCAGGTGTGAGTTTATTTGCGATAATGGTCCTGATGCTGGCGATGTCACCAGCGACATCGGCAGCCGGGCAACATCCGCAAATTGAGTCGGCTTTGGTGGCTCTGCGCGATGCGCGCGCGCACTTGATGGAAGCCAAGCACGACTTCCACGGCCATCGCGCCGATGCGGTGCGTGCCATTGACGAAGCCATTCGCCAATTGAAAATCTGCATGGACTCCGACTAGGGCGGGACCGGGAATCAGGCCATCAGCCGGACCAACAGGCTGACCATGAGGATGGCGCTGTCGGCCATGCAGGCCAGCAGGAACCCGAGCACGAAACGGCCGGCGCTACGCCGCTTTTCCGGGGCAAGGTCGGCATTCTTGCATACGACTGTGTGTGCCCATTCATCGCCGTAGCGTTGTTGGGTCTGGTCGCGTTTCATGGCGTAATACCCGATGAGTCCAAAGAAAAGCGCGTCCACGTGGTAACCCAGGTTGCGAATCAGCGCGGACTTGAATCGGCAAGGGGAGCCGTCCTCTTGCACCACAATCATCGAGAAGATCAATTTACCCAGAGTGCTACCATGGACAGTCTCGCAGACGGTGTGATAGACCAAGGCCCCAACCAGCGCCAAAAGAAATGCGGACGGAGTGCCAGCCACCATCTTGTGGACCATCAGCCGGCCGGGTTGATGGGTCGCAGCAGCCACTAGGCCAACCATGAATCCCATCAACAGCATGGTGAACACTCCGACCATATAGTGAATGATCAGGTCGATCATGCGAGCGCCCGCGCGCGGCCAAAACCCCACTCCCTTCAGACCCTGGGCCTGCTGAACATAGCCGCCAAAGGAGAAAGATTCTACGGGCGAAGGGCCCTCCGGAATGGGCATGATGCTCGACATGGGTGCCGGACAATATACACCTGGAGTCAACCTTTAAAACCCACTTATTTCCCAAATAAACTGCGGATTTGCGTTTGAGGGCTTCTCCCCCTGCATATACAATGGAGTGCCGTCCCACCTGACATTTTCATAAGGGCGGCGCAGATCGAGTCCTGCACTCATTTTGGAGGAACACATGAAGCTTAGCCCTGGAAAACTGGCTGGATTAAGAAAAGTGTCCAATGACCGCGGTGTGATCGCCGCCGCCGCGATGGACCAGCGCGGTTCGTTGCAGAAGTCGCTGGCGAAGGAAAAAGGCAGCGAGATTTCTGACGCCATGATGGAAGAATTCAAGTCGCTGGTTACGGAAATCCTCACGCCGCACGCCACCGCCATACTGCTCGATCCGGAGTGGGGTATCCCCGCTTCGAAGCGTCGCGCGAAGAACGCCGGCCTGCTGCTGGCGTATGAAAAGACCGGATATGACAAGACCGGCCCGGGTCGTCTGCCCGACCTGCTGCCCCACTGCTCGGTGAAGCGGTTGAAGGAAGATGGCGCGGACTGCATCAAGATTCTGCTCTATTACACTCCCGATGATCCCAAGGATGTGAACGATCAGAAGCACGCCTGGGTGGAGCGGATCGGAGACGAGTGTCGCGCCAACGACATCCCATATTTTCTGGAGTTTGTCGGCTATGAAGAGGGTGCCGACGAAAAAGGATTGGAGTACGCCAAGAAGAAGCCCCACATTGTGACTGAAAGCATGCGTGAATTCAGCAAAGACCGCTATGGTGTGGATGTGCTCAAGGTCGAGGTCCCGGTGAATATGAAATTTGTCGAAGGCGTGAAGTCATTTGCCGGACAAAAGGCTTACAGCAAGCAAGAAGCTATTGATCTGTTCCACAACGCGGCCAGTGTTGCTACCAAGCCATTCATTTACCTGTCTGCTGGAGTCAGCAACGCGGAGTTCAGCGAGACGCTGGAACTGGCCGGGGAGACCGGGGTGAAGTACAACGGCGTACTCTGCGGACGCGCCACCTGGAAAGAAGGCATTCCGGTTTACGCGAAGCAGGGTGCTGCCGCATTCCGCAACTGGCTGGAAACCGAAGGGGTCAAGAACATTAAGAACGTCAACGACAAGCTGAAGACCGCGACTTCGTGGCATTCGATGTACGAAGTCGAGCCGGCGCTTGTGGGCGCATAACCGCGGTCGATTTCTGTAGAAAATTAAACGGCGTACGGGCAACCGTGCGCCTTTATATCTTGTCTATCCATGTAGGGAACGAGATGATTCGGTCCGCGCAAGCCATTCTCCTCGCCGCCGTTCTTTTGCCATCGGCTCCGGCTTCCGTCGTGCCCAGCTTTCCTGACCTGATGATCAGGACGCGCACAACCCTTGGCCTGGGGCAACCTCAAGTGACAACCTGGTATTTCAAAGGCCCGCGCCAGCGCACTGAGCATCGGCCGGAACACGTGCCCCACTGGTTTGTGACACCGTTCGGCGCCACCATCATGCAGTGCGATCAAAATGCCATCTACCGGTTGAACGATCGGAACAAAACCTACAGGGTGTACTACAGTCTCCACGATCCATCGGAGAAGCCCAAACATCCGGTGCAAAGACCAGACCAGCCTGCCGACGGGCCGGAGGTCATCGTCACGTTTGATTCCGAGGACACCGGCGAACGCCGCCCCCTGGGCAGCCTCTCCACCCGCCATGTAAAAACCACGATCACCGTCGAGCCCAGTAAAGGGGCCGAAACCCCGGCCAGCAAAACAGAAATTGACGGCTGGTACCTGGACTTGCCTGGGTTCGGTTGCCGCGCAGAGCAGCCGGAAGGTTTGGCCCCGGCAGGCATGCTGGCGCTGCGGCCCTTCGGCTCGCACGATCGCCGCATCATCAAGCGGGTTGGTACAGCGCCGAGAGGTTTTGCGGTGGAGGAGACCTCCAAGGTGAAAGAAAGCGGCAATGTTGTCGTCGGCAAGATTGAACTGATGGAATTTTCCGAACAGCCGCTGGACGAATCGCTGTTCGAGGTCCCTCCCGACTATTCTCCGGCGGCTGAGACTCGTTCTACGGTCCAACCCAACTTAAGGCCTGACCGTTTGGGTGCACCCTAGGTGGGGTAAGATTTCATCCAACCGTGTAACCGGCCGTGATTTGCTCAACCGACCAACCATGGCGAACCCAACCGCTCTTATTACCGGCGCATCGAGTGGCATCGGCTACGAACTGGCCAAGCTGTTCGCGCGAGACCGCTACGATCTTGTGCTGGTGGCGCGAAGCGCGGAGAAGCTGGCCCGGTTTGCCGGCGAACTCCAGCGGCAATACCAAGTAGTGGTCAAAACGGTTGC
Organism: uncultured Acidobacteriaceae bacterium; assembly: GCA_964514735.1. GTDB lineage: Bacteria > Acidobacteriota > Terriglobia > Terriglobales > Acidobacteriaceae > CAWBXL01. The sequence continues at coordinate 6,395 of CAZETZ010000171.1, forward strand.
CGTCGATCTGTCGACAGCTCCGGCCCCGCAATTTCTCTTCGACCAGTTGCAGCGAGATGGCATCGCCGTGGATGTCCTGGTGAACAATGCCGGTTACGGCAGTTTCGGCGAGTTCGTTTCCATGCCGCTAGAAGATGGGCTCGGGCAAATCAGCCTCAACATCACCGCGCTGACCGCGATCACAAGGCTGTTTCTTCCTGCAATGGTGAAACGTGGTTCGGGCAAGATCATGAACGTGGCATCGACCGCCGGCTTCCAGCCCGGGCCGCTGATGGCGGTGTACTACGCGACGAAGGCGTATGTGATTTCATTTTCTGAGGCCCTGGCGAATGAACTGAAACCCAGTGGAGTCACCGTTACTTGCTTCTGTCCCGGAGCGACAGACACCGGTTTTGCCACCCGCGCCGGCAACGACAAAACCAGGCTGTTCCAGAAATTCGGCCCGATGGATGTCAAAACCGTCGCGAGCGATGGCTATCGCGGCCTGATGAAGGGAAAAACACTGGTAATTTCAGGGGTGAAAAATTGGTTGGTGGCCGAATCCGTTCGCTTCGCCCCGCGCAAGGCCGTCACTGCGATCTCCCGCTGGATCACCGAGGAGCAAAAGTAACCTCGGCCAGTTTGACTATCCCCACTCCCTGAGTGAAAATCAATAGAGCTACTTCCAAATAATTTCCTCATGTGGGCCTGTGGCGCAGCTGGGAGCGCGCTTCCATGGCATGGAAGAGGTCGTCGGTTCGATCCCGACCAGGTCCACCA
>CAZETZ010000172.1:0-7110 GCA_964514735.1 uncultured Acidobacteriaceae bacterium
GGAATTCTCGCCCTGGCCTGGTTCTCGCGGATTGTGGACGCTACATTGGGGATGTCCAAGGTGGCCGACATCTCGCGTCCCGAATGGGACCGCAAACCTGCCACCCCCAGGGGCGATCCACGGGTCAGCATCATTGTTCCTGCGCGCAACGAAAGCGCGGACATTGAGGCGGCGCTGGTCCGCCTGCTGGCGCTCGACTACGACAACTACGAGATCATCACCGTAAACGACCGCTCCACCGATGAAACCGGCGCGATCATGGACAACGTGGCGGCCAGGGCGCAAGGCCGGATCAAAGTCCTCCACGTCGGTGAGCTGCCACCCCGCTGGCTGGGTAAAACCCATGCCATGTGGACCGCATCGCAGCAGGCCACCGGAGAGTGGCTGCTGTTTACCGATGCCGACGTAATGTTCACGCCCAGCGCCCTCCGCCGCGCGCTCGCCTATGCGGAAGCAGAGCCCGCCGACCACGTAGTGCTGTTCCCCAAAATGATCATGGAAAAGCCGGGCGAGAAAATGATGATCGCTTTTTTCCAAACGCTGTTTGTGTTTGGACACCGCCCCTGGAAGGTCGCCGATCCCAAGACCGACGACCACATAGGAGTCGGCGCATTCAACCTAGTCCGCCGCAAGGCGTACGAAGCGGTGGGGACTTATGAACGCCTGCGAATGGAAGTGCTGGACGATATGAAACTCGGCAAAGTGATTAAAAAATCCGGCTTTGCCCAGCGCAACGTCTTTGGCGAGGACTTAATTTCCATCCATTGGGCGAAAGGGGCGTTGGGGATCGTCAACAATCTGACCAAAAATTTCTTCGCCGTTCTCTCATTCCAATGGTGGAGGGCGGTGATTTCCTGCTTGGGTTTGGCGTTTCTTAACCTGGTCCCATTCTTGGGCACGGCCTTTGTTCATGGAGGGGCGCGTTTGCCATACGCCATTGCGCTGGCTTCGATGTTTCTGATCTATGCCGGAATGTCACGGCGGTCTGCCATTCCGGCTTACTATTTTGTCCTGCATCCGGTCAGCACGGCCTTGTTTTCATATGCCGTGCTGCGTTCCATGGTCTTGACGCTTCGTCAAGGAGGCGTGGTGTGGCGCGGAACTCTATATCCGCTGGATGAACTGAAAAAAGGGCTGCTGTAAACCCCGCCATTCATTCCAGCGAAGCTGCCGCATCGCTCGGATCATTGGGGGAGATCGGCGCTTTCTGCCGCTTCTTCGTGGGCTGCCGCGCGGCTTTGGGATGGCTAAATGTGCCCGCGCTGTAACGGCCTTTCCTTTCCACGTCATAAGTTTTGGGCAAGGGCGGAATCTGCGCCGCTTCGCCCTTGAGCTGACGCAAATCATTAAGAACAATTTCCGCGTGATTGTCGTACATTGTTACCGGCCCGTGTATCTCGACGGTCTTGCCGGCCAGATGGCGCACATCTCCGATATACCGCAGATCGCTGGGGAAGATCACGACCGTGAACGGACACTGTGCGCGGTCTTCGCAAAAATCCAGGTAGTGAATGCCCTGGTCTCCGAGTTCGACCCTGAACACCTTGCCGGTCACGCAGCGCGTTTCGCCGATGTGGTCGAGCGCCCCGCTGATTGGAAGACAGACAGCCGAACATGGAAGTGTGCTTATCAACAGCCAAATGACCGACCCAGCTTGAATGACGAAACGCACGATGGGTAGATTGTAAGTTTGCAGGCAGGGAGACGAAAGAGAAGCTCAGAAAAAAATCTGGAAATCCTCCCGAAGCGGGAAAAATAGGGAAACGAAAGAAGAGGGGGCGCTTGAGAATAAAACCCCACCCTGTCGCGAAAAACGCGACAAGGATGGGGCATCCTTAAAACTTTAGTTAAACGACTTTACCGCCGCCGCCTCATCATCTTTCACATCAAAGACGGTGTACAGCTTGGTGATCTGCAGCAGGTCGTGGACCTTCTTAGTGAGGTTGAGCAGCTTCAGATCGCCGCCGCCCTTGCGTACGGTGGTAAACGCGCGCACCAGCTCGCCAATACCCGAGCTGTCAATGTAGTTCACATCGCCTAGATTGAGCAGAATCTTGTTCTGGCCCTTGCCCAACAATCCATCCACAGTATCGCGTAGGACGACACTGCCCTCGCCCAGCGTGATGCGTCCGCTGCAATCCACAATGGTTACGCCATCTACCTGACGAGTGCTGACTTTCATGCTCACAGTGAAGCCTCCTTGCCGCCCGCGGCTTGTCCGTGGACGTGCTTTATGAGTTTGACCTCGGTGCCCGTCTTTGACGGATGGAATTCCACCTCGTCCATAAACGAGCGAATAAGAAAAATACCCCGGCCGGAGGTCTTCATCAGGTTCTCCGGCGCTAACGGATCGGGGATCTTGCTGACATCCAGACCAGCCCCCTGGTCGCGGATGGTGATGACTAAATCCTTGCCATTCTGCTCGAAATCCAGCGCCACTTTTTTGCCCGGATCATAGGCGTTGCCGTGCAGCACCGCATTGATCGCCGCCTCGCGCACCGCCATGGCGATCTGCGTGACCACGTCTTCGTCAAAGCCAGCCTCGGTTGCGATCTGGCTGGCCGTCTGTTCGGCGCTGTCTACCGTCTCCAGGGTCGAATCATAGCTGTAGGAGAGCCGGTGTGTGGTCATGGCAGTTCTTGTGAGTAATGGCGGTCCCCGTTTCGGATCGTGGCCGCGCTCAACTTAGATGCGGTAAAAACCGCCCCGAATGGTGAATGCGGTAGTTTGCCTGCATCGACATCGAAATGTCAACGCGCAAACCAAGCAACTGCTAGAGCCTGCGGCTTTTATCGGAGTTCGGACTTTAGCTCTTGAATCTAAAGGGGATTCTTGGCGAAACAAACGCTTTCGCCTAGGGTTGGTATCTAAGTACTGGGAGATTCTTTCCCCAAGTGAGGTCAGTAGAAATGCGTAATCCAGCTGGGATGTGGCTTCGTGGTCTGGTTCTGGTGGCTTTTGTTGTCCCCTTGGCTTTTTCGCAACATCGCTACTCTTACGACAGCAGCCTCGCGGACAAGATCAACGTGAGCGTCGGCGGAGGTGTCAGTGTTCCCACCGACGAGGCGAGCCAGGACCTGAAAACCGGATACAACTGGGACGTAAATGGCGGCTACAATTTTAACCGCTATCTTTCCACCAACCTGGATTTTAGCTACAACCGCTGGGGACTGAATGATGCCGCATTGGCGCGTTTTCAGGAGCCGGGTGGCAGGACTTCGGTCTGGGCGCTGACACTGAATCCAGTCCTGCACTTTAATCCGCGGGGCAAAGTGGACGCCTATAGCACCGCCGGGTTCGGGGTGTACCACAGCAACTTGTCGCTGACGGAGCCCTTCAATACAACCGTTTTTGTCTGCGATCCGTTTTTTGGTTTCTGTTTTCCCCAGTCAGGGACCGTGAACGAAGTAGTGGCCTCGGCCAGGACCACCAAAGGGGGCTTTAACGTGGGTGGAGGTTTTAGCTTTCGCTTGGGCGAGTCCAAGCTGCGTTTGTTTACTGAGGCCCGTTATCACCGCATGTTCTCCAGCACCGGCGCGGACTTGACCTATGTTCCGGTGACGGTTGGGATTCGCTGGTAGGTCTCTTTCTTGCACCGCTTTGCCCCGGGTAGGTTGACAATGAGTAATAAACGTTTAGAATTCCGCGCCAAAGCCACTTCTTCCTGTTCATCTCGGACTACGAAAGCGGTCGCATGGTCGGCGAACACAATCCGGCTGAGGAACACAAGCCCTGGATTGGCGACTGGCTGGAACTTTTCTGGAAAGCCGCCATCGGTCTCTCAACTGGATGCTATCTAAGCGGGTTTCTCATCGTTCACATCCATCTGAGTCAATACGGATACTTTCCGGCAAACCCCCTGCTTTTGGGATATTTCACCGCCGGCACTTTGGCTCTGGTTCCGGTCTTAGTTCTATGGGCAGTAATCGCGTTCTGGGAAGGCGGATACTGGATCACGGTCCTACTGGATGATTCCAAGCCGGCGTGGCTATTCGCCTTGCTTATTGTCGGTGGCATTGTGTGCTTCGGTGGCCTCTTCGCGGAGACGTTCACCCCGCCTTCATGGCCCGGTCGAGTCCCATTGTTCTTTCGTATTGGTTGGTTCTGTGTGGCAGGATTCTGGATACCGCTGTTGGTCTACAACTCCATTGACGGCATCCGGAGTATCCCGGAGATGTACAGGATCATAAAAAAACTTCAAGGAGACCGCAAACGGAACCAAAAGTCACCCACCCCGCTTGACACTCTGGCGAGTAAGGCCGTGGCTGGGTATCTCCTTTTACCTGCGATTACCCTGTTGTATTTCTTTTTCTACGCGGTTGATTTTTCACGACGCGTATACGCCGATATTGCACCCCAGATCGGCGGCGGGAAGCCTAGAATGGTCAGGCTCATTGCGAAAAAAGAGAGCCTGGAGAATCTTCGCGCGGCGGGGATTTCCTTTGAGGCGAATTCTAACGTGAGTACTCCACAGCGGCTCTTGCTTGGAACGGAAAAAGAGTACGTTGTGCTGGCCGCGGACGGTGCTACAGCCACCAGCATTACCGTGGAGAGTCTCACCGCGGTCCATTTCGAACGAGCGCCGTAAGTTGTTGCCGAGATCCACAAGCCTTAAAATCCATCCGCGGCGCGCTGGGTCTTCCCGTATCCAAAGTCCAGACGTGCTACATTAGATTTGTCGTGGATTCCTCCGATGCTTTCAGGGATCCAGCCAAGAAATGAACGAGTTGGGCGCGTAGCTCAGTTGGCAGAGCAATGCCCTTTTAAGGCATGGGTCGATGGTTCGAGTCCATCCGCGCTCACCATTCCACTTTTCTCGAAATTTCCCTTTGTCGTTCCGACGAGGCGCGACGCGCCAAGGAGGAATCCGCTATTGGCCGGCAGCTTCGCGGCACTGTTCCAGAAGGTAGCCCCCCAACTCCCATGTTCTGTCGGCAGCCTTCGCTAATTGACATGGCCATTTACGAACTGTACAGTTGAATCATACGAACTGGAGAGTTCATGTCCAATGGCATTGTGGTAACTGCGCTGGATGCAAGGACAAACTTCGGCAAACTCCTTCAGAGGGTGGAAGACGAGGGGCGCTCCCTGGTCATAGAAAAACGCGGCAGCCCGCGTGCTGTCCTTCTAAGCATTCGGGATTACGTGCGCCTCGCGGTGCCGGAGCCGGAAGTCCTGCGTGTGCTCGGCCAGCAATCCCGGCAAAAGGGCACCAACCGGCTCACCAACCGCCAAATTGATCAGATCATCAAAGCTGCGCGTAAATCGAAGCGGCGATGATCCCTCTCCGGCTGGTCATTGACACCAACGTAGTCGTCTCAGCCGCATTAAAGCCCGAAGGACCCCAGAGAACAGTTCTGCTGCTGGCCATGACCAAGCCCGCGCGCTGGTATGTCTCCGAACCCATCCTGGCGGAATACCGGATGGTTCTGGCGCGACCTGAGCTGAAGCTTGGCCGGGGTCCGAGGCAAAAACTGATGCAGCTGATTCGAAACCACAGCCGCCTGATCAAGGGCTCCCGCATCGGCCAAGTCACAGCAGACCCCGACGACAACATCTTCCTCGAATGCGCCGACGCCGCCCGGGCAGACTACCTCATTACAGGCAATCAAAGGCACTTTCCCAAGTTCTGGAAGAACACAAAGGTCATCAGCTCAAGAGAGTTTCTGAATGTGATCGCGCCGCATCTGCTGGGGTAGGCACCGGGCTGTCAGCCTTCTTTTGTCATTCCGACGAGGCACGCAGCGCCAAGGAGGAATCTGCTGTTTGCGGATAGCTTTGCGGCGCTGTCCGGGAAAGCAGAAGCAGATTCCTCGCACAAAGAACGTGCTCGGAATGACAAAGGGAAGAGTCTAGTTAAAACGGAATATCCTCATCACTGATCGGCCCCGAGCCCACTGGCGCGGCTTCCGGCTCCGGTGTCCGCTGGTCGAAGTTGTTGTTGCCGCTGCTGCGGTTGAAGTCTCCGCCACCGCCGCCTTCGCCGCGTCCGCCGAGGAGAATCAGATCGCTGGCCACAATATCAGTGGCATACTTTTTCTGTCCGGTCTGCTTGTCATCCCATGAACGGGTCTGGAGACGTCCTTCGATGTACACCTTGCCGCCCTTCTTCAGATACTCGCCCGCGATTTCCGCCAGGCGCTGCCAGAGCACCACGTTGTGCCACTCGGTACGGTCCTGCCACTCGCCGCTTTTGTCCTTAAAACGTTCGTTAGTCGCGATGGTAATCTTCGCCACCGCAGTGCCGCTGGGGGTGTACTTAATTTCCGGGTCCTTGCCAAGATTGCCGATGAGTTGCACGCGATTAAGACTTTTACCTGCCATGATGGGCTCCTTCCGTGTCCCCGCGGTTGACTGTGTATTCGGGCTGGAAATTTAGAGACGCGAACCTGGAACCGGGGGCTGGAAGCTGAATATATCAGTAAAGGAAAAGCATATCTACCACAGAGGCACAGATACACAGAGAAAATCTTCTAAATAGTAGCAATTTGGGAAAAATCAAGGGTTTTCTCTGTGCCTCCGTGTCTCCGTGGTGATGTGTTTTGCCCGAGAAATCTGCGGTATAATTTCCGCCATGCCCGACGCCCTGGCCGTAGGCATGGTCCCCGACGAGCTTAAGCACGAGCCCATATCCACAGGCATTGATACCGTCCGCAAGAAAAAACCGAAAGAGTTGGCCGTGATCACCGAGTGTTGCACTGGCTGTGCCGGTTCGCCGGCCTGTGTAGAATACTGCCCGATCGAAGCGTGCATGTTCTGGGTGCCGGATGAAGACCATCCGCCGTTTGGCCGGATACAGGTGGATCCCATCCTCTGCATCGGCTGCAAGAAGTGCATCAGCAAGGGTCCGGACGGATGCTTCCTGGACGGTTGCCCCTGGGATGCGATTGTGATGGTGGATACCACGGAGATTGAAAAAGAAGTCGGCGTGATGCCTTTCTAGCTTTTAGCTCTTAGCCTTTAGCTCTTAGCTACCCCCCTTGATATCGAAGACGACTACCGTGGAAGGGCACGGGTTTCCAGCCGTGCCACAGAAGATGGATCTTGAGTCGCGCTTTTAGCGCCTGAGGTTTGTATCAGGGCAGAGCCTTCAGGCCTGCCGCAATTTAG
>CAZETZ010000173.1:0-7076 GCA_964514735.1 uncultured Acidobacteriaceae bacterium
TTGCCTCGTCAAGAAGCAAGCTACCTTCCAAAATATAGCCGTATAACATATTGCAAAAAAAGGAGTTTACAAATATTTTTTTGTTTTGTTACGTAAAACGGGAGACCATTCAGGATTCCGCTATGAGATTACGTATGTTTTGCTATAGCGTTTTATGGGAGGATTATGCCCGTGAACCAGAGCGCTTATGCGCGGGGCATCGAGTTGTTCAATCTTGCGGAATTCTTTGAAGCACATGAGGTTCTGGAGGATGTCTGGCGGGCCGAAGCTGGATACGGAAGGCTATTTCTCCAGGGATTAATTCAGGTCGCCGTGGCACTTCATCATCATTCGACCGGAAATATTCTGGGAGCGCGGTCTCTGTTACGGCGCGCCAGAGGGAACCTTAGTAGTTACCCAGGGGACTACTTAAATCTCAATTTGATGCAGCTCCGTACCTCGCTTTGCGCGTGGCAGGATGCGTTGGACCAGGGACGCCCCGCACCTCCGTTTCCCAAATTGGAACTTCTCCGTTAGAAACGGTTTGTTAGAATCGCATTTCTCGTGACCCATCCTTCTGCGAAGCGGCGCCCTGCGTCGGCGGGCCAAGTTGATGCCGTGCCGATGCTGGATTTGTCACGCCAGTATCAGAGTATCCGTGGAGAGATTCTGGCCGCGGTGGAGCGCGTTTGTGTTTCGCAGCACTTTATCCTGGGCGAAGAAGTTGTCGCGCTGGAAAAAGAAGTCGCTGCCTACACTGGCGCGGAAAGTGCCGTGGCCTGCGCTTCCGGCACCGATGCGCTCTGGCTGGCTTTGCTGGCGGCCGGAGTGCGGCCTGGAGATGCGGTGGTCACGACCACGTTCAGTTTCTTTGCCTCCGCCAGTTCCATTGCCCGCATTGGCGCCCGCCCGGTTTTTGTGGACGTGGACCCGCGTACGTACAATCTTGATCCCGCTGACTTGAGGAAGAAACTTGAGACGGAAAGCTCCCGCGTGCGGGTGATTCTTCCCGTGCATCTCTATGGGCAGTGCGCGGACATGGATGCGGTCGGCGCGCTGGCACAGGAATTCAACGTTCCTGTGGTCGAAGACGCAGCCCAGGCCATAGGCGCCGCGTGGAACGGCCGCCGCGCAGGGTCGATGGGGTTGGCCGCGGTGTTCAGTTTTTATCCCACAAAAAATTTGAGCGCCTACGGAGACGCCGGGCTGGTTACCACCAGCAACCTGGAATGCGCAGACCACATGCGGCGGCTGCGCAATCATGGCAGTCCGGAGCGGTATGTTCATGACGAGCTGGGCTGGAATTGCCGCATGGATGCGATTCAGGCGGCCATCTTGCGAGTGAAGCTGCCTCACCTCGAAAAATGGAACCGCAAGCGGCGGGAGCGGGCTGCGGTTTATGACCGGTTGTTTGAGAAACACGGGTTGGCCAAGCGGGGAGTCGCGCATCCCGCCAAAGCATCGCCTGTGGCGCTGCCGCATGTTTCTTCCCAGGCGCACCATGTTTATCATCAATACGTTCTGCGTGCTCAGCGGCGGGATGAGTTGCGGGGTTTTCTTGCCGAGCGCAAGATTGCTACCGAGATTTACTACCCGATTCCTCTACATCTCCAACCTTGCTTTGAGTATTTAGGCTATCGCGAAGGAGATTTGCCCCAGTCGGAATTGGCGGCCAAGCAGGTCCTGGCTCTGCCCATGTTTTCTGAGTTAAGGGAAGATGAGCAGGAGCGGGTGGTGGAAAGCATCGCGGAGTTTTTTTCGTAAACAGCCACGCGACCCCGGCCGCTGAACCTAGCGATGGGTTTTGGCTGTCTGCTCACCTGGAGTCAATACCCGCCGCACGATGGGATTGTTCAGCTTGTACTTGCGCTCCGCGACGCTTCCCTCGTCATCGGTCACCCGAAGCGTAAACACAGGCAGATTGCCTTCTTTGTCGAAATCTTCGTGGCTGACAGTCACCGGCAAGTTTCCGCTGATGCGTTCGTGATAGGCCGTTTCGTAGCGGTGTTTTTTGGCATTCCAGGTAAAAACTTTGATCAGGTTGTAGTCGGTGGGCTGGCCATCCTTGTTTTCGTTCAACAAGACTAAATATTGCGGGACTTTCTTGTCACTGTCCTGGACTTCGCTCAATACAAATGATGCGACGATGCGCTGGCCTTCGGCGTATTGGGCGATTTCCAGGGGAACATCCACATCAATCATGCGGCCTAAGGCCCAGCCCACGTGGCCGTCGGAATCACGCACCAGCCACCAGTCTTCCCTGGGCTTGGCATCTTCAGCCGACTTGGCGCCAGGGAGACGTTTCTCGGCGGCGGCCCGTTTCAGGACCGAAAGTTTGGCGCCCTGTGAGACCTGGTAGAGATGGTCGGTGTCGCGTCCCGGCTCCAGATGCAGATTGGTTTCGTTGCGGGTTACGGCCGTGGCTTGAGGGACGTTGCCCTGCTGTTCCTGGGCCAGCTTCTGAAAGCCATCGAAAACTTTTTGCGTCACCAGATAACGCTGCTCGACCCAGCCCTGGGTGCCGTCGGCGGTGCGCACCAAGGCGAAGCGCTTGTCCCGGTCTATGATTTCGACACGCTCGGCGTTCTTGATGGCGCCAACTTTGTTGTACATTGCAGCCACGCGGTCACGCAGGTTGGCCTGAGGAGCGGAGACGTAAGCGGGTTCTCCCTTTCTATGGCTGCGTCCGCACGAGCACAACCACAGAACAGCCAGCGCAAGCGCTGTACTGCGTCCCAAGGGCCGAATCAAAGTTTTCACGGGATCAGGAACAATATAGCAGTGGTTGGCCGCTGGTCGTTAGTCGTTGGCCCCTGAATGGTCAACCCTTACAAGCCTTGCCTGGTTTCCTGTTTGGCCAACGACCAGGGCCCCACCCGTCAGTCTCCAAAACATATACCGATTGCGCGGGCCATGCGGACCAACTCCCCGTTCGGGTCGACGGTCTTCATTTTACCGATGGCCTCGCGAATGTCCACCGCCTGGATGGACTCATTGCGCAGGCAAACCATTTTTCCGAATTCACCGTTGGCGATCAGGTCTACGGCAGCCACCCCGAAGCGGGTCCCCAGAATGCGGTCGAACGGCGTGGGCGAACCGCCGCGTTGGATGTGGCCCAGCACGCTGACGCGTACATCTTTGCGGGCCCCGGCCGCGACCACGGTGCCGATCAAAGAGCCTACGGTACCGCTTCTGCGGTTTTCCTTTAGCTCGGGCGGCAGCCTTACCCCTTCCGCCACCACCACGATGGTGAAGTGCTTTCCATAGCTTTCGCGGGCGGTCACGTAATCACAGATCCGCTGCACGGTAAAAGTAATTTCCGGAATGAGAATTACATGCGCCCCACCGGCAATACCGGCCTCTAACGCGATCCAGCCCGCGTCACGGCCCATGACTTCCACCACCATCACGCGGTGGTGGGACTCCGCCGTGGTGTGAATCTTGTCTACGGCGTCGGTGGCGGTGGTCAATGCCGTGTCAAAGCCGAATGTCACTTCCGTGGCCGAGAGATCGTTGTCAATCGTTTTCGGGACGCCGACGATCTTCACGCCTTTCTGAAATAGTTCCAGAGCGATGGTCTGCGAGCCATCCCCTCCAATGGTGATGATGGCATCGATACCAAGCTTCTCCGCGTTGGCAATGATGTCGGGCGAAATGTCGCGCACGACTTCTTTGCCGGCTTCCATCGTTTTGTACTGAAATGGGTTGCCACGGTTGGTGGTGCCCAAGATGGTGCCGCCGCGGGGCAGGATCCCGCTCACATGTTTCAACGTCAATTCGAAGGACTTTTCCGGCCAGATCAGTCCGTCGAAACCATCGGGAATACCGATGACCTTCCACTTGTATTTGAGGATGGCGGCCTTGACCGCGGCACGGATGACGGCGTTGAGGCCGGGGGCGTCCCCGCCTCCGGTAGAAATGGCGATGCAACGAATGTCTGACATGTTGAATTGTGGGGTCGGCCGCCGAGGCGGGCAACCTCTAATAATACTGTCTCACGAGATTTAGCGGGAGATTACGAGCGGGCGTATGAAATAGCGCGATAGCTGTCATTTACGAAACGGAATCCCGCTGGCTCACTATTGCACGGTAACTTGAAGTTCTCCGGTATTCGAGCCGTTGTTTGCGGTGATGACCGCAGTGCCAGTTGTAGGGCCGAAGGTGGCCAGACTGCTGGAGGAATTGGCGAACTTTACGATGTTGGTATTGCTCGAGCTCCACGTTGAGGAAGTGGTGACGTCTGTGCCGCTCGAGGTCGCGGTAAAGGTTTGAGTCGATCCACTGCTGAATTTCCCGGAGGTCCCGCATGGACTGATCGAAATTCCGGTAGGTATGGTCGCGGTTACGGTATCGGTGACCCCATTGTACGTAGCGGTGATGGTCACCGATGAACCTGTGCCAATTACCGTCATTTGACCAATCGTGGTGGTGCTGGCAAGCACGCTACAGGCGTTCGAACTCTGCCAGGTCGTCGAGGTGGTAACGTTCTGGGTCTTGCTGCCAAACGTGGCCTGGGCGGTTAGTTGTTGCGTGTCTCCCACGTTGGAAAAAGACACCGGGTTTGGACTGATGGTTAAGGAGTCCGGTGAATTCACAAAGAAACCCCTGCAGCTTACCGCGCCTGCGAGCAGGAATAACCCGGCAAACGCAGTCAGGAGTTGAAGTTTCCGCCTGGCATTCGACATATTCTAATTACCCAACTACCACCGGCAGCATCCTGCTGACCCATTCCAAGAAATTGTAGCAGACCTACTTTGCCCTGATGATGCAGCATTTAGCCATTGGTACGCCTTTGTCCCCACCCTTTTTCATTCAGGGAACGTGCCCGGTCATGCGACTTGCAGTTTTTTTGTTGAGATGCAGGATGGAGGGTACGGACTGCCTCTTCGAGTCACTTTATTCCTTTACAATGCCGGCTAACGCTCTTCTATGAAAAAGATCGCCTGTCTCTGGTTTTGCTTCCTGTGGGTGTGGGCCGGAGCACAAACTCCACCGGCCCCGCTTGTGTGCGCGGACTGTATACGGAAGAATATGGAATTTCTCGCCTCCGATGACTTGCGCGGACGCGGGAGTGGCACCGAGGACGAATACCGCGCCGCGCAGTACATAGGGACACGGCTTAGCGAGTACCACATTCAGCCGGCTGGTCCGCATGGATACGTGCAAAAAATACTGCTCACTCAGCGCATCATTACCTCGCCACCGACCCTGATGTTCCGTGCCCCAGGTACGGAGACTCCCGCCATCCTTAAGTTTGCAAGGGATTTTTTGACATTGGATTTGGTCGATACGCAATTCTCAGGGCCCTTGCAAAAAATAAACGTGGATTCGATCACCGAGTTGCCGCAGGCGAGAGCAGGAGCAGTCCTCCTCCTTATCGGCAAAGACCGCAAGAAACTCCGCAGCGCGACAGCTGCACTATTGTCTTCGCCGGCAGCGGCGATACTGGTCCCTTCTAGCAGCGACATCCAGGAAGAATTCCAACGGGAAGGAGAGAAGTTCCCAGAACTTCCTTCCAAGTTTGCGGGTCAGGCCAAAGCGGCATTGGGCGAACGATTTGACGGGCTTGCGTTGAGCCGGGCAGCGATCGAAACCCTGTCCCTTCTGCCTGAAGGAACGGCATTGCGATTTAGGGCTGCCTTTACCCGAAAACAGAGGGCCACCTGGAATGCGGTGGGAATGCTTGCGGGTAGCGATCCCTCCCTGCAACACGCGGCCATACTGTTTTCCGCGCATCTCGACCACCTCGGAGTGGGCAAACCGGTCAACGGCGACAGCATCTATAACGGCGCCGACGACGACGCCTCCGGGTGCAGCGCGGTGCTGGAGATTGCGCGGGTACTCGGATCGCAGACAAGGCCAAAACGCACTGTGCTTTTTGCACTATTTGGCAGCGAGGAAGTGGGCGGAACGGGTTCGACGTATTTTCGCGAGCATCCGCCCGTACCGCTGAGTGATTTAGCCGCGAACCTGGGATTTGAAATGATCGGCCGCGCCGATCCGGCGGTGCATTCGGACACGCTCTGGCTCACTGGCTGGGAGCGGTCGAATCTCGGGCCCACGCTGGCGTCCCACGGGGCGCGCCTGGTTGGCGATCCGCATCCGGAACAGGAATTTTTCTCGCGCTCCGACAATTACGTTCTCGCCCGCAAAGGCGTAGTCGCCCAGACCATTTCCAGTTATGGGCTTCATCCCGACTACCATCAACCGAGTGACGACATCTCCCATATTGATTTCAAGCACATGGAGCAAGCGATTGGTTCGCTATTAGGGCCAATTGAGTGGCTGGTGAATTCGGATTTTAAGCCGCAGTGGAACCCAGGTGGACAACCTTAATCTCCGGGGCTGACACCTGCTCACCCGAGCGGATTAGTGCGTCCTTTTCGCCTTGGCAATCCGTTCGTCAATCGGCTTGCGTCCGGCAAAACCTTCGCTGGGGGTGTGCCAGTGAGTGATGCCCGCTTCGCCCAGCTTCCAGCAAAGCAGGACGGTCCGGCCTTCCACTTCGCAGGGGAAATCGAGCAGGCCAATGTCCAAGTCTTTTACCTGGACTCCCATGGCGTCGATTTCCGCCAGAGTGTCCTTGATGCGCTGCGTGGCTTTTTCCCGTTCGGCTTTCCGGCGGGCCAGTTGGACAATATTCAGATTCATGCCTCCGGCCAGGAACACGCGGTGCGCGGCCTCCTGCATCTCGCCGTCTACGGTTTCAATCAACTTCTTGGCTTCGATGGAAGCCCGCAGCAGGGACTCTAAAACCGGCAGCAGGGTTTGGGCTTCGTCCAGGGTGAAAGTGCGGTCAGACATTGATCTTAATTGTATTGGATGTAGTGAAGACTTGAAAGGGGATCGAAATTCTTTCGCGAAATGCCGGCGTAATCACGTCCAGGTTACTGATGACGCCGGCAGAGCGGACAGGAGTGTCCGCTCCACACTTATTGGATTTCCAGCATTCGGTCCAGCGCCACTCTCGCCCACCGCTTCACGTCATCCTTCACTTTGATCTGATTGACTACGTTACCTTCGACAAGATTTTCCAGCGCCCAGCATAAGTGCTGCGGGGAAATTCGGAACATGGTGGTGCAGAGGCAGCCGGAGTC
>CAZETZ010000174.1:0-7014 GCA_964514735.1 uncultured Acidobacteriaceae bacterium
GGCGGAACTGCCGGTTTTGAAATCGTCCATTTCACCCGCGATTGGAGTGGATGTCGTCCTGGACCGCACCACCACCGTCCGCGCCTCGGTCCAAGACATCGAAATTACCCTGGTCATTTCCGTCATTCTGGTGATTCTGGTGGTGTTTGTCTTCCTCCGCACACTGCGCGCAACACTGATCCCAAGCGTGGCGGTGCCGCTTTCTCTGGTGGGTACGTTCGGAGTCATGTATCTGCTGGGCTACAGCCTGGACAACCTCTCCCTCATGGCGCTGGCCATATCGACGGGATTTGTGGTGGACGACGCCATCGTGGTCCTGGAAAATATTACGCGATATCTGGAGCGGGGAATCACCCCGGTGGAGGCGGCATTTCGCGGCGCGCGTGAAATCGGGTTCACGGTGCTTTCCATGAGCACGTCGCTGATTGCAGTCTTCATCCCCATTTTGCTGATGGGCGGAATCGTCGGCCGCTTGTTTCGCGAATTTGCCGTCACCCTGAGCGTCGCCATCACCGTGTCATTGCTGGTTTCGCTGACGACCACCCCAACCATGTGCGCCAAGTTTCTGCGCCCGCTTGACGAAGAGAAGCATGGACGCCTCTATAAGTTCAGCGAAAGGATTTTCGATCGGATCCTCGATCTATACCGGCATAGTTTGGCATGGGTGCTTGACTACAAGCCGCTGGTGCTGGCCATTACCATACTGACCGCGGGCCTTAGTATTTATCTCTTCTTTATTGTCCCTAAGGGTTTCTTCCCGCAGCAGGACACGGGACGTGTGGTGGGGTCCGTGCAAGCCGCGCAGGACATTTCCTTCGAGGCCATGAACGAGAAGATGACCCAGTTTGTCAATCTCGTGATGCAGGACCCCGCGGTCCAAACCGTGGTTGGGTTCGCCGGCGGCAATACCTCGACCAATTCGGGGCGCATGTTTATTACCTTGAAACCGATTCAGGCGCGCAAAATCACCGCCGATCAGGTCATTGGGCGTCTGCGCCGGAAGCTCGCCGTGGTGCCGGGGGCCACGCTATTCATGCAATCGGCCCAGGACCTGACCATCGGCGGCCGCCAAAGTCAGGCGCAATTCCAGTACACACTGCAAGGAGCGGACCTTGAGGAACTGAACAACTGGTCTCCACGGCTATTGCAGAAATTACGGGCACTCCCACAGCTTCGGGACGTGAACACCGATCAACAAGATAAGGGACTGGAGGCGACGGTTGTCATTGATCGTGATACCGCAGCTCGATTGGGTGTGGCTGCGGCGGACATCGATAACGCGCTTTATGACGCCTTCGGTCAACGCCAGGTTTCCATCATGTACCGCCAACTCAATCAGTATCATGTCGTGATGGAGGTGGCGCCGCAATTCTCCCGGAGCACCGATGCCCTGCAGAATATCTATGTGCGTTCTTCTCGCGGAATCGCCGTACCGCTGGCGGCCTTTGCCCGCTTCGGGCCCTCCAACACGCCATTGGCCGTGAGCCATCAGGGACAATATCCGTCGGTGACGTTGTCGTTCAACCTGGCCCCAGGCATCGCCTTGGGACAAGCCACAGAACTCATCGATCAGGCGGAGCGCTCGATCGGACTCCCGGCCACGGTGAGCGGAAGTTTTCAGGGGACTGCCGCCGCCTTCCAGAGCTCGCAATCCAACCAACTTCTGCTCATTGTCGCGGCGCTGGCCACCGTTTACATCGTGCTCGGAGTGTTGTACGAGAGTTACATCCATCCCATCACGATTCTTTCAACCATTCCGTCAGCGGGCGTGGGAGCGCTGCTGGCGTTGTTGATGATGCATGACGAACTGAACGTGATCGGCCTGATTGGAATCATTCTGCTGATCGGCTTGGTCAAAAAGAACGCCATCATGATGATTGATTTTGCCCTGGAGACCGAGCGCAATAGCGGAAAGAATTCCCGGGACTCGATTTATGAGGCCTGTATTCTTCGCTTCCGTCCCATCATGATGACCACCATGGCGGCGCTGCTGGGCGGTTTGCCGCTGGCCCTCGGCACTGGGACCGGGGCCGAGCTGCGGCGGCCGCTCGGCATCACCATTGTAGGAGGCCTCATGGTAAGCCAGGCCCTTACACTGTTTACCACTCCGGTGGTCTATATCTACTTGGACCGTGCGCGTCTGTGGGTCAAGGGACTTAGACATTCCCCGAAACTGGCCCCCACTCCGGCAGGGGGAAACCAATAGCGTGTCGGGAAGAAATCAACTGACCGGAAGCGAGAAATAGAAAACCGATCCATTGCCCAACTGGCTGGTCACTCCAACGCTGCCAGCGTGGGCTTCGACAATTGCTTTGACAATCGCCAGGCCCATGCCGGTGCCCTGTATTTGCAAGCGCTGATTGCGCCCGCGATAGAATTTTTCAAAAATCAATGCCTGCTCGAAATCGTCGATCCCCGGTCCCTGATCGGTCACGCTGGTGGTCAACATGTGGTTTCGAACTTCCGCGGTGATGTGAATGGAGGAGTCCGGCGGCGAATATTTCGCCGCATTCTCCAACAGTTGCATGAGGACTTCCTTGATTCGGGCCAGATCCATGCGGACGGGCGGCAAATCGTCTGGAAGATTGATCTTCACGGGGTGATGACGCAGCGCCTGCTTCGACTGCTCCAAGGCTTCCATCACCGCTTCCCGGACCGCGTGCGAATGCAGGTTAAGCTGCACGCTGTGCGCGTCAAGTTGCGCCATCTCCGCCGCTTCTCCCACCAGCCGGTTCAGGCGGTCGCTCTCCTCATTGATGACGGTGAGCAACTCCTGGCGCTGGGGCTCGTCGATCGGCGTGCTGCTGAGCAAAGACGTAACCGAAGCTTTGACCGCAGTCAAAGGGGTGCGGAATTCGTGCGTCAGTGAATCTAACAAGGCGGAACGAAGTTGCTCCGATTCCCGGGCAATTTCCGCGCGGGCCAGTTTCTCCACCGTCCCAGCTCTTTCGATGGCAACCGCGATCAAGCTGCCGAGAGCGTCAAGGGTTTGGCGGGAAGGAAGGGTCCCAGAGATCCCAAAGCTCCCGATGACCCGCACTCCCATTTTTAGCGGCATAAAGGCCAGGCTGTTCGGAAAATCAAATTTGGGTTCCCCCCGCATGCAAACCAGTTGTAAGTCAAGCAAGTCCAAACCGTCGGACTGGGCGCCTGAACGGTAGACGTCAGGACGGTTCGACAGCGAAACCGCGGCGGACCTTACATCAAATGACTCCACGACATATTTGGGGATGCGGTTTAAGACCTCCGCGATGTTGTCGCTGGAAAGTAACTGTTGACTGAAGGAGTAAAGGCGCTCTACATCGCGCCGCCGCTCATTGGCGTTGCGCGCCGCGCGGCGGGCCCGTTCCGATAACTGGCTGGCGATGACGGCAGTCAACAAAAATGCGCCCAGGGCAATCCAGTTCTGTGGGTCGGCAATGGTGAATGTTCCAACCGGAGGGAGAAAGTAATAGTTCAGGGCCAGGGTCGCCGCGATGGCCGTGACTACCGCTTGCCACAATCCCCAAATCGCGGACACGATCAAAACTCCCTGAAGCAAAGTCAGGGCCGCAGTCGTCGGGTTTACGTGGAACAATTTGCGGTAAACAAAGCTAATACCCAAGACCAGACAGGCCGTAGATACGAAGCCAGCCAGCGATTTGGCGCGGGATTTCACGAGGCGATTGTAACCGACATTCGACAAGATGGGATTGTTCGAGGACAATAGGCCCAATGTCGAAGAGTCCCGAACAGTGGTTGCAGGAAACGTCGCCGGAGAAGAAAGGAAGTATTTTCAAACTCTTCCTAGGCTACGCCCCTGGAGTCGGCAAAACCTACAGCATGCTCAGCGAAGCGCTCCGCCGCCACGCCCGCGGAGAAGAAGTAGTGATCGGGATCGTGGAAACCCATGGCCGCAAAGGTACTGCCGAACTCGCGGCGCAACTGGAAACCGTTTCCCGCAGAAAACTCGAATACAAAGGCGCGACCTTTGAAGAAATGGATGTCGACGCCATCCTGGCCCGCAAGCCGCACATTGTTCTGGTCGACGAGCTAGCGCATACCAACATCGAAGGCAGCAAGCACAGAAAGCGTTACGAGGACGTTTTTGAACTGCTGGATGCGGGCATCGATGTTCTCTCGACCATGAACATCCAGCATGTGGAGAGCATTACCCCCACGATCCAGGGGGTAACCGGTATCCAGGTGAGAGAAACCGTCCCGGACTGGGTATTGAAGCGCGTCAATGAAATTGTCCTCTCCGACCTGACCCCGCAGGCGTTGCAGAGCCGGATGAAACGCGGGGACATTTATCCACTGGAGCGGGTGGGCCGCGCGCTGGATAACTTTTTCCGGGAGGGAAATCTAATCGCCTTGAGGGAATTGGCGCTGCGCCAAGTGGCCCAGGCGGTGGATCGAAATCTGGAATCACACCGGGAGAAACAAGAACCCGGCAGCACGGTTTCAATTCGGGAGCGAATTGCGGTCTGCATCAGCTCCAATCCGGCGGCGCAGTATCTGATTGCGCGTGGCGCGCGCATGGCCCAGGCCATTGACGCCGATCTATATGTGGTTTATATCGATATGGGGCAGGACGCCAGCGAAACCAACCAGAAAAGCCTGAAATGCAACGTCGCCTTTGCGGAAAATGTGGGGGCGACCGTGACCCGCCTGCTGGGTAAAACTGTGGCCGCCGCGGTTGCGGAGTTTGTCCACGAAAAGCACATTACACAAGTCGTGTTCGGCCGCTCGGCCACGCGCGGATGGAAGCGTTTTTTTTATCTCTCGGCCATCCACCAGTTCTTGCGTGACGCTCCGGCGGTGGACGTGCATATCGTCACCCAGGAGCCGGGCTAATTTAAAAATGACTGACCACAAACGTATTCTCGTAGTGGACGACGAACCGCAGATCACGCGGGTCTTACGCACCTCCTTGTCGAGTCAAGGCTATGACATCCGCGTGGCCAACGATGGGGAGACCGCCTTGGAGATCATGAAGGACTGGACCCCGGATATGGTCATCACCGATCTCGCCATGCCAAATATGGGCGGTCTGGAACTGTGCCGGAGATTGCGGACCACAACCCAGGTCCCCATTGTCGTGCTTTCCGTGCGTGGCGAAGAGAAGACCAAAGTACAGGCCCTGGATGCTGGGGCCGACGATTACGTCACCAAACCATTTGGTATGGAAGAACTCCTGGCGCGGGTCCGGGCCAACCTGCGGCGCGTAAGCGCCGCGGGCAGCGACGAGCCCATGGTCATTGAAGCCGGCGATTTGCGCATTGATCTGACCGCGCACCAGGTGACCGCGCAAGAGCGGGAAGTCCATCTCACGCCCAAGGAATTCGATCTGCTCGTATATCTGGCGCGCCGCCCCGGAAAAGTAATTTCTCACCGCGCTTTGCTGGCGGCCATCTGGGGCGGCAATAGCACGGAACAAGTAGAGTATTTGCGGGTATTCGTCGGACAGCTTCGCAAGAAACTTGAGCCGGACGCCTCTTCGCCGCGCTACATCGTGACTGAACCGTGGGTCGGCTATCGTTTCCAAAGCCCTGAATAATCTGCTCTTGCATCTCTTTACGAAAGTTTTGCGGATTCCTTAGCCCGTTCTAATGGCCGGGAATGTCCAATCATGGCTGGGCAGACCGGTACGCGCCCACATGGTGAGGCCATGAGCATTATGCTTGTAGCGGTGATCGGCGCCAGTATCGCCTTCATGCTGTGTTTCTTGTTCGCCATCCGGCATGAACAAAGAATTGCTACCAACCGTACCAAAGTGGTCTTGCTGAATGGCGCCACCGCTTCTAAAAGTGGCAAGATACGTGCTTCGTCCCAGGTGAAGCTGCGCGCTGTCCCACCGCAGATATTTCAAGATAGAAAAGCCCGCCTGGTCACTGGCATGAAGATCGTGCCACGGGAGCGACTGGGTTAGGAGGAACTTTGCCGGACATCATTTTCATGGTGGTTACGATCGTATTTTTTCTGATTTCCATCGCCTATGTGCGGTTCTGCGACAAGATTCGTTGAGGTGAGACAAGTATATGAATGCTGAAACCGTCATCGTGTTGGTGGTGAGTACGCTCCTGATGGTGTACCTGCTCTATGCGTTGTTGAGGCCGGAGAAATTCTGACATGACTGTCCTGGGATGGTTGCAGATTATCGTTTACCTCATGGTGCTGCTGGCGGTGACCAAGCCGGTTGGGTTGTTCATGGCACGGGTGTTCGAGCGCGAGCCTACATTTCTGGACCCAGTGTTCCGTCCCATCGAGCGCCTGTTGTATCGCCTGACGCTGGTGGATGAAGACCACGAAATGCGCTGGACGGAATACGCATTCGCAATGTTGCTGTTCAGTATGGTGTCGATGTTGCTGCTCTACGGGATCGAACGGATGCAACTGTGGCTGCCGCTGAACCCGCAAAAGTTCGGCGCGGTGGCCACCGATTTGGCCTTCAATACGGCGGCCTCTTTTACCACCAACACCAACTGGCAAAACTACGGCGGCGAATCCACCATGAGCTATTTCACGCAAATGGCCGGATTGGCTTACCACAATTTCGCTTCCGCGGCCGTGGGGATCGCCCTGGCCGTGGCGTTTATTCGCGGAATCGCGCGCAAGGAACGCGATACCATCGGCAATTTTTGGGTGGACCTGACACGCTGCACGCTCTGGATTCTGCTGCCATCCTGCATCCTCTATGCGTTGGTCCTGGTCTCGCAGGGCGTGGTGCAGAACCTCAGGCCCTATGACACGGTGAAGATCATCGAGCCCCAACAGGTACCCAAATTAGGCGCGGACGGAAAGCAGGTCATCGGGCCAGACGGTAAGCCTGCCACCGACACCGTGACCGATCAAGTCATCGCGCAGGGGCCGGTCGCATCCCAGGAAGCGATCAAGATGCTGGGAACCAACGGCGGCGGTTTTTTCAACGCCAATAGCGCCCATCCTTTTGAAAACCCCACGCCTTTCAGCAATTACCTGCAAATGCTCTCCATCTTCATAATTCCCGCCGGCCTGACTTACACCTTAGGCCGT
>CAZETZ010000175.1:0-6980 GCA_964514735.1 uncultured Acidobacteriaceae bacterium
ACATCCCCAATGTAGCGTCCACAATCCGCGAGAACCAGGCCAGGGCGAGAATTCCGCCTACGATCCAGTGAAAATAGATCACGCGGTGGAAGCCTCGGATTGACTGACAAAGACCTTTGGAGCAAAACGCATCCCGTAGAACAAGATTGCCGACGATAAGACCATTGCAATCACCGGCAACAAGAAGGAAGTCTGGAGAGAACTACGATCGGCAATGTAGCCCATCATGGTGGGCGAGGGCACATCTCCCAGAAGATGGATTACAAAAATGTTCACGGCAAGCGCGGTAGCGCGCACATGAGGGCCAACAGAATTGATGATGGCCGCATTCAGAGGTGAAGTGTTCAGCAAGAGGAAAAATGCCGCAATACAAATTGCCGGCAGCATAACGCGTCCCCGAAAGAACAAGGCAATGATCATGACCGGAACTCCGAGTCCCATGCTGACCGCAGAAACGAAGTAATAAGAGCCTTTCATGCGGGGCAAGAGGCGGTCACCCAGCCAGCCGCCAATGAGCGACGCGAAGATACCGTCCACGACAATAATGATGCCAAAGACAAAATTAGCAGATTCCAAAGAATAACCGCGTTCCTGGGAAAGAAACGATGGCATCCAGACTTGAAGACCGCCGAGAGAAAACGTCATCATTGCCATGCCCAGATTGGCCGCCCAGAACGCGGGGTTGGAGAACAATCCCAAGACCGTGTCGCGGGCGGGCGGCAAGGGAGCGTCGAATTGGCCGCGCTCCGGCTCAGGAACAAACCACATGACAGCCGCTAGGAGAAACCCAGGAGCAGCGGCGATATAGAACGGGAACCGCCAGCCATGCGTAGGCGCGAGATGGCCGCCAAGAAGGTAGCCCGCGGCGCTTCCCACGGGAATAGCCAAATAGAAAATCCCCAGGATGCGGCCCCGCTGCCGCTCGGGAAACAGATCGGCGACAAACGTGGGGGCGATGGTGGAAAAGACGGCCTCCCCCACGCCCACGAGCGTATGGCGCAAAACTAATTCGCGATAGGTATGCGTGACCGCAGTTAGCAGGGTGAGTCCGCTCCACAAGGCCGCGCCTAGAGCAATGATCCTCCGGCGAGAGTATCGGTCCGCCAGAGGGCCAGTCAGCGGGGCGGTTACCATGTAACACAGCAGGAACGCGCTGGTGAGGTATCCGATCTGCGTCCTGGTGATCCCGAACTCTTTCTGCACCAGCGGCTGGACGGCGAACAGCACATTGCGATCAATGTAGTTCAGAAGATTGAGCGCGGTGAGGAGAGCCAGCGCTATCCAAGGATACAGTTTTGAATTTTTCACGCTTGCACGCGAATATAACACGGCGAATCTTAACCGCGCGGGGCGTGGCATTTCGGATGCTACTAACGATTGACGTTATTAACGTTAAACGTTATTATAGATGAAAGTGATTAAGACCTTCGCCGACAAGCAAACAGCGGACATCTGGCGAACAGGCAAAACTAAAGTCGGGCCCCGGGGCCCGACTAGAAGAAAGCTGGCGATGCTTGACGCGGCCTTGATGCTTCAGGACCTGCGGCAACCGCCAGGCAATCGGTTGGAAAAGTTGCACGGTGATCGGAAAGGCCAATTCAGCATTCGGATCAACGATCAGTTCCGAATCTGCTTCACATGGAAGGAACAACACGCTTACGACGTGGAGATTACCGACTATCATTAAGGTGGTCATTAAAGCTGCATTTATGGTCTTTCAGACCGTCTAAGAGGTGACCCGCATGGGACGAAAGCATATTGAAAGGAAAGGCACTCCGGTGTGGGGAGTTCATCCGGGCGAGGTTTTGCGCGAAGAGTTCTTGAAGCCAATGAATATGTCTGTGTATGAATTGGCGAAGCGTCTGCATGTTCCAGTGCCCCGCATGAACGATATCGTTTTGGAGAAGCGTGGGGTCACTGCTGACACTGCGATAAGACTGTCCCGTTTTTTTGGAACTACCGAGCAGTTCTGGCTGAATCTGCAATCTGCCTACGAGGTCAGCTTGGTCAAGGCAGACCGCGCAGCCGAGATTGAGCAAATTGAGCCGCTCAAATCAGCGGAATTGCGGGTATGACCTAGCTACTTCTTCCTTTTCGGCCTGGGCCATTTGGCAATCACCACGGTTGAAATCCCACCACGCGGGCGAAAATCGCCTTTCACTTCCGCCCAAACCGGCTTGGCCCAGCGCACCACATCTTCCAGCACGCGGTTCACGATATTTTCCTGAAAAATTCCCAGGTTGCGATAGGACTGCAAATATTCTTTCAGTGATTTTAATTCGAGGCAGCGTTTGTCGGGCATATAGCGAATGGTGAGCACGCCGAAATCCGGCAGGCCGGTCTTGGGGCACACTGAAGTAAATTCCGGATCGTCCACGACAATTTCATAACCGGGAAACTGGTTGGGCCAGGTCTCGATTTCTGGAAAGTCATGATCGAGGCCTGCCTCCGCATGTTCTGGGGTGTAGCGCGGCTTGGGCATGGGCATATTGTAATGGCCCCCACCCACGGTTACGAACTCTTGCGTACTTCTTGCGGAAGGCGCATCTAACCAGTCACAAGGGTTTTGTTCATCCCCCCGCGCCACAGTGATAAAGTATTGCAGGCAGAGGCTTAATGGCCCTAGCGCAGAACAAAACGACCTTCTACGGGCGCAATCGAATCCTGATCTGGACCGCGGGAATTATCGCCGCCGTGGTGTTTCTGGCGTCGTTCATGTCGCGTGGCGATGTGGTCCCGGTGCGCGTGGCAAACGTGCAGCGCGCCACCATCCGCAGCGTGATTTCCACCAACGGCAAAGTCGAGCCGCTGCACAATTTCGCGGCCTACGCTCCCACCGGGACTACCGTCGAGCAGGTTTTCGTAAAAGAGGGCGACCGCGTCAAGCACGGTCAGCTTTTGGTGAAATTGAATGATGCCGAGGCGCGCAGCGACGCCGCCCATGCTTTAGCGCAAGTGCGTTCGGCGGAGGCAGCCAGCAGTGCCGTGCAGCATGGCGGGAATCAGGAAGAAGTCCTGACCCTTGAGGCGGAGCTCAGCAAGGCGCGCACCGAGCGCGACGCCGCCCAGCGACGGCTGGAAGCATTGCGCAAATTGCAACAGCAAGATGCCGCCTCCCCTGGCGAAGTCAAGGAAGCGGAAAATCAATGGCAACGCAGCACTACCGATTTGCAACTGCTACAACAAAAACAAAAGGACCGCTATTCGCGCCCGGAAGTCGCGCAAGTAGAAGGCCGCCAACAAGAGGCCACCGCGGCCTACCTTGCGGCGCAAGATGTCCTAAAACAATTAAATGTGCGAGCGCCGTTTGATTGCATCGTGTATTCGGTCCCGGTCCGCCAGGGGGACTACGTTCATCCGGGAGACCTCGTATTGCAGGCGGCCGATCTATCCAAAGTATTGGTTCGCGCCTTCGTGGATGAGCCCGATGTGGGCCGTTTACAGCCAAGTCAGAGTGTGGAAGTTACCTGGGATGCGATGCCTGACCGTATTTGGGAAGGCACAGTCAATACAGTTCCCGCGAGCTTAAAATTGCGCGGAACCAGGAATGTGGGTGAAGTTGGCTTCATTGTGGAGAACGAAGGTTTGCATCTGTTACCCAACGTGAACGTAGGCGTGACCATCGTTACCGCCGAACATAAAGATGTTCTCACCGTACCGCGGGAAGCGGTCCGCCAGGACAGTGAAGGTTCATTTGTATATACCGTCGTCGGTCAAGAACTCCAGCGCAATTCGGTGCAGACCGGGATTTCCGACCTGACCCGGGTTGAATTGGTCCGCGGGGCCTCCCAGAACACGCAAATTGCCCTGAGCGCAACCAACTCCAAGAACCTGCGCGATCATCTACAAATAAAGATCAGTCAATAGGATGAGACGAGATATCCACATTCTCAGGGCGCTGCTCCTCGTCGTCGCCTGCGCGGCCATGGCAATGGCGGACAACCTGGCGGCCGCGCCGGCCGCCGATCTGCTGGCCAGCGGCCGCGTCGACGATTCGATCGCGCTGCTGCAAAAGTCCATCTCCAGTTCTCCGAATGACGCGGCATCTTACAATCTGCTCTGCCGCGCTTATTACTCTTTCGGCAGCTGGGACCAGGGAATTTCCGCCTGCGAGAAGGCCGTGGACCTCGATCCCAACAACAGCATCTACCATTTGTGGCTGGGGCGTGTGTACGGGGAGAAGGCCGACAACGTCAACTTTCTCAGCGCCGCTTCGCTGGCAAAAAAGGCGCGAGTAGAATTCGAAACTGCGGTGAAATTGAATCCGGAAAATGTAGAGGCGCGCAGCGATTTATCCGAGTACTACGTTGAGGCCCCGGGCATGATGGGTGGCGGGACGGATAAGGCCGAAGCCCAGGCCCAGGCCCTGGAAAGGCTGTTCCCTGCCAAGGCCCATTGGATCCGCGCGCGCATCGCGGAAAAAAAGAAGGACTATGCAACTGCGGAAAAGGAGTATCGCGAAGCCATCCAGAGCCATGACAACTCCGCGGTCTGGTTAGACCTCGCGTCTTACTATCGCCATCGGGACCGCTTGCCCGAAATGGAGGATGCGATCAACCACGCGGTATCGGGCACGGTGGACCCTCCCGAGGCGCTGATGGAAGCGGCGGAGTCGTTGATTCGGACCGGACGCAATTTTCCCAAGGCAATGGAACTCCTGCATCGTTATCTTGACTCCGGCCATACCGTAGAAGAAGCACCGGCATTCAAGGCGCATTATTTGCTCGGCACAGTGTTGGAGAAGCAAGGCGACAAGAAAGGCGCGGCGCAGGAGTATTCGGCCGCGCTCTCGATGGCCAAGGGTTTTTCTCGCGCCAAGGAAGCCCTGGATCGGACCAGCCGCTGAACCGGTGGCCCGTTCGCCACCGCTCCACTCGTTTACAATCACGTTTTCTGCATCCCCCAAACAATCACAGTGAAGGTGGGCCATGAGACTTATTGTGCGATGGGTAGTTGTCTTCTCGTTTCTCCCCGCGGGATTGTTTCTGTCCGCGCCACAGTTGGAAGCGGAGCCGCTCCTTCTCAAACATGCGGTCGAGCTTGCGCTCGCGCGTGGCGCCGCGGGAACCGCGGCCGACGAACAGCGCGCTTTTGCCTCCTATCACGAAGCGCGCAATCAATATATCCCGCAACTGGTGGTTGGTTCCGGGCTGGGAAAATCGTGGGGATTTCCCTTGAGCCTGGAGGGGTCGGCGCCCTCGATACTGAACGTGAATTCCCAGTCGGCGCTTTTCAATCCAGCTTTGCGGGAATTTGCGCGCGCGGCCAAGACAGACTGGCAGGCCAGCACCCTTCAGAGCAAAGACCAGCGGGAACAGCTGATTCAGGACACCGTACTTACTTACGGCGAGTTGAATCACTGGGAACAAATGCGAAGCCACCTGGAACAAGAGCAGGCGGAAGCCTCGAAAATGGAGGAAACAGTCAAACAGCGGATCCAGGCGGGTGTGGACAGCCCTGCCATGAATAACCAGGCGCTTCTGGCGCTGGCCAGGGTCCGCATGCGCGCCGCGGAGGCGCACGGGGCCATCGACGTCTTGCGCAACCGGTTGGCCCAGTTGACCGGCTTGCCGGCGGAACAGATCGAGACGGCGACGGATTCCATTCCGGCGCTGCCGGAAGTGAAGCAAGAAGACGACCTCGCCGCCAAGGCGGTGAAAGCGAGTCCCATGGTGTTGCAAGCGGAAAACCACGCGCTGGCGGAAAGTTTCCGGGCCAAGGGAGAGCACCGCGCGCTGTGGCCTTCCATCGATTTCGCCGCGCAATACGCGCTGCTGGCGCAGTACAACAATTATGCCGATTTTTATAAATCGTTCCAGCGGCATAACGCTACGGTCGGGGTCTCCATCCGTTTTCCGTTCTTCAATCCCTCCCAACACGCGCGCGCGCAAGCCGCTGACGCATCGGCAATCCATGCCAAGGCAGACGCCACCGCCGCCAAGGACCGTGTTTCCGACCAAACGCTTAGAATGCAGCGCTCAGTCCAGCAACTGGCTGCCGCCCGGGAAGTTGCCAGCCTCGAATACCAGATTGCCCAATCCAATGTGGAAGCGTTGCAAGTACGAGTCGACGCCGGCAGCGCGAACCTGCACGATATGGACGACGCCCGCAACCAGAGCAACGAACGCTACCATGCCCTGCAAAGCACGGATTTCGAGCTGGAACGGGCCAAGATTGGATTGTTGCGAGCGACAGGAGAGCTCGAGGACTGGGTCGGCGTTCCTAAGTAGTGGATTATGAAACACCTACAGATAGGGCCTGGCGCGGGCTATGTACTTGAGATGTACGATCCGGAGGTGAAAATCCGGCATCAAATGTTACTATTGAATATCCACTTATGCCTCTAAAGACTCTGTTTCTGAACCCGCCTTCTTTTGAGAACTTCGACGGAGGCGCAAGTTCGCGCTGGCCGGCAACCCGGGAGATTGAGTCGTTCTGGTATCCGGTATGGCTCGCCTATCCAGCGGGCATGCTGGAAGGTTCCCGGCTTCTGGATGCGCCCGCCCATCACGTCTCGGCGGAAGAGACCATCCAAATTGCGAAAGACTACGAATTTTTGGTGTTGTTCACCAGCACGCCCGGTTTCCCTGGGGACATCCGCCTGGTTCAGAAGATCAAGGATATCAACCCCGGGATTAAAATCGCTTTTGTGGGTCCGCACGTTACCGTGCTCCCAGAACGCTCTCTGAGAGAGTGTCCGGCGATTGATTTCATCGTCCGCAAGGAATTTGACTTCGCCGTCACCGATTTTGCCAAAGGCAAGCCGCTAGAAGAAATCCTTGGCGTTTCATTTTTGAAGAATGGCCAGGTGGTCCACACTGCCGACCAACCTGCCATCCAGGACCTGGACGCATTGCCGCATGTGACCGAGGTCTACAAGCGCGATCTGGATGTGAAGCGCTATAACGTGCCGTTCCTGCTCTATCCCTTTGTGTCGCTGTATAGCACGCGCGGATGCCCGGCACAATGCACCTTCTGCT
>CAZETZ010000176.1:0-6952 GCA_964514735.1 uncultured Acidobacteriaceae bacterium
TCTCTGTGGTTTCCGCTCTTGCTTTTCTCCGAACTCCTAAAACAAACTGAGACACCCCCCTGGGGGCGTAACCATCGCCGCTCTGTAAAGCTGCGTAAACCCGCGTGACAATCGCTGCCGCGACAACTAGCATCTAAATTCCAATGCCTTACCGCTCGAACGCCGCCGAAGCCTGGGACCCGGAGCCGGACTCTTCTCCCTTGCGGGTTGAGGAGTCTCAGATCGATCTGCTTCTGCCCGCCTCGCTCACTCAGCCGGTGTGGAAATCGTTGCTGGGCAACTTGCGCGATAGGTTAGCGCCGCAAAAATTACCGGCGTTGCAACTTAGTTCGCGCCCTCTCGACTTGGGCTTGCCCCTCGGCGATCGCCTGCTGTTGCCATGGTTTCGCACGGTGTTCACAAACCTCGGGGAGGTCATTTCTCCCGAGGCGCTTCCGCCGCTGGAATTGGAATCAGTTCCCGTCGATGTTGGCGAACTGATTAGCGACCAACTCGGTCATCTTTGGTTCAGCTCCCTGCTCCGCAATCTGGCGGACCGGCTGGTTCCGGAGCGCCTACCCAAGCTCGAACTGACGGCCAAGCCGGTGGCCAACATTGTCCTTGATACCTGGCTGCTGCTGCCGGCCTGGTCGGAAGTGATCAGCACGCCGAAAGTGTTTTATCCGGACAAACCCGCCGCGCCGATTTCCTCCATGCCGGTCCCGCTGGCCGCGGTTACGACCGGCGCGCCAGCAGAAGCCGGGCTTCGTAAACATCCCACGGAAGCAGGACTATGGCGCGAACTGCGGCGTTCGCGCATCCGCGGGTTCGTTTGGATGGGAGTGGCCGCCGTCCAGGTGATCTACCTGATCGTGAGTATTCTCCAGCCTAACTAAAATTTGTACGCGGAAAGCAAAGGCCCCGCTCCAGCTCGACTGAAGCGGGGCATAGTCTTGAGTTGCGGTCCTCCCGCTGGTTACTTGGCGGCTTCCATGTCGTTCTTCAATAAACTTACTTCTACGCGGGTGGTGCTGGTTTGCTTCTCGCCAGCGACATTGCCCATTCCAATTACATAGATCCGGTAGGACGGGATATCGTGGCTCGTCATCAGGTAGCGCACGACCGAATCGGCCATCTTGCGGGAGCTGGCGATTGCGGTCTGGCCTCGTCCGGCGGAGTAGCCTTGTACTTCGATGAGATAGCCGCTCTGGTCTTTCAATGGAGCGACCATTTGATCCAGCGCCATTTTGGCCTGCTTGCTTAACACCGTCTGCCCGGGGCGGAAGCGGATTTCGGTCTGGTTGGCCGATTTGAACTGATCGAGGGTGCTGACCGTTGTTTCGGATTTCGCCACGCGCGTGTTCACCATAGTGGCGGACTGCAAAGCGGTCTGCGCCTTGTTGGTAGCTTCCAGGGTATGGTCATCGGCCAGCTTGGTTTGGGTCGAGGCCAGTTGAATGCCCTGCTGGGCGCGGCTGTCAGAGTCCTGAATCATCTTGCCGTTGTCTTTTGTGAGCTGATCGAGTTCGTTGACACGGTCCTTGATGGCATCGGTGTTCCGGTGAACGTACTTCTTGCTGGCATAGGGGTGCAGAATAAGCCACGCCAAGCCGGGATTATCACCATCCCAGAAATTGTTGGGGCGGGTTTCCAGTGGCAACGGGGCCTTGCCGGTCGCCGTCTCATGCGAGCTGGCAGGGGTTGAAACTGTCTCCGAGGAGTTCGCGCTTTGCTGGGCAAACGCTACGAGGGTCAAGGCAAGAAACAATGTCAGAGAGATTAGGGTCTTCATGGCACTTCCTTCCGACGTTAGGGTCGCCATAAATTGTAGCGCCGAAAGCGGCGGCTGAACAAAGAATTCGCGTGGCAGGGGGCAGAACATGGCCTTGGGCTTTGGGTTTGCTGCAAACTATTGCGCATAACATCCCATGCTTGACGCTTTTTGTCATTCACAGTTCGATTCGGTAGTGTCAGTTTGTTTAGGAGTTCGGAGAAAAGCAAGAGCGGAAACCACAGAGGACACAGAGTTCCACAGAGCAAATCCACAGAGGCTTGCTTGTTTTCCTCTGTGAATTCCCTCAAGGCGCGGAGCCCGGTAGGACTCTTATGGTGTGCAGCCAAGTCTCCACGAGTGCCGGCCAGCGAGTTACCGGCTGCTCGGTGCGCCGCAGACCGTATCCATGCCCACCTTCGGCGTAGACATGGAGTTCCGCTGGGACCCCCGCGTTTTTCAGCGCCATAAAATAGACCGTCGCATTCTCTACCTGTACCGGATCGTCTTCGGCTTGAACGATGAACGAGGGCGGGGTTTGGTGGCTGACCTGGATATTGGGATTGAGAGCGAAGTTCTGGTCGTCCAGAGCAAGGTAGCCGGGATAGATGATCACGGCAAAGTCGGGGCGGCAGCTCTGCTGGTCGGCCTGGTCCACTGCGTCGTAGACGCGTCGATCAAAATGCGTGCTCAGCGCCGCGGACAGATGGGCCCCTGCGGAGAACCCAAGCACACCGATGCGGTGAGGATCAACGTGCCACTCGGCGGCGTGTTCTCGGACCATGCCTACAGCGCGCTGCGCATCCTGAAGCGCCGCCGGTGATTTGGGATAGGGGCCGGAGTTGGGCACGCGGTATTTCACCAGCACGCAGGTGACATGGATGGACGTAAGCCAGTCGCAGACTTCGCTGCCTTCCAGATCCATGGCGAGGATGTAGTATCCGCCGCCGGGGAAAACTACCACGGCTGCGCCGGAGTTTGGTCCTTGGGGCGAATACACGGTGAGGGTTGGCGCGGAGACGTTGGCCAGGCGAATGATGGGCCGGCCGGCGATTGGTTTGTCTTTTTGCGGATCGTAGATGTCGGTTTCCGGCGCTGAGCTGGCTTTTGCTCCCGGCGCGCCGTGGGGCCAGAGATTGATGGTGGCGTGGCCGGGGTCGGGTTGCTTGGGCTGCTTCTGCGCGAAAGACGACGTGGCCAGGCCCAACGCAAGACCGACCACCAGCGGCGAAATACGCATGTGTGCTCCTCAATCAGCGCACACATGATCGCATAGTCTTGGACCCGATTGCTTGTGTTACAGACGGTTTGGAAACAGCGGCGTCAGCCGCTCCCGCAAACGGCTGACTGCCGTATAAAGTTGGTGCAGGCCGGGGGTATCAATACTTACATCCAAGCTTTCCAGATCAACCTCTAGATCGTGCGCCAACTGGGTGGCGCGCAGAACACGTTGCGCGGCAAGAATGGGGATCACGGAATAGGGATCACCCGACCGCTCTTTCAATCCAATCCACTGTTGCACAGCCCAGGCGGTGCCGCGAATCATGTCCACGGCATTGCGGAAATCCATCAGGACCCGCGGGTCCACATCGCCGGATTTGACCTGCTGCTCCAACTCGGTGAGGACCGTAGTCGCGGCTTGCAAACGCGCCGCAAGGCTATCTCCACCAGGTTGGGAACCATAGGCGCTCATAGACACTCTCCCCCAATATGGGCTGAAAAACGATTATCTTGGCAGAGTCGATCCAGGGGCAACGGAAATCCTTAGAAAATCCATACTAAAGTGCAGAACTTGGGAACCAAAGTGCGGAAAAGTGCGAAAGATGGATCAAGGAACCGCGAGATCCACCCGCCCAGATCCGACAAGTTACAGCCTCCCTTTAAACAGCGGCGCCAGGCACTCGTTCAGGCGATTGACAGCTTCGAAAAGTTCTTTCAGGCCGGGAGTCGCAATGTCCACTTCCACGCTCTCCAGGTCCACGGTCAAGTCGCGGGCGAGCTGGGTGGCGCGTTGCACGCGCTGCGCGGCAAGAATAGGAATCAGCGAATAAGGGTCGGCGGATTTTTCTTTCAAGCCGATCCATTGCTGCACGGCCCAGGCCGTGCCGCGAATCAGGTCTACAGCGTCGCGGAAATCGTTTAGCACGCGCGGGTCGAGGTCACCCGACTTCACCAGTTGTTCAAGTTCCGTGAGGTTGGCGGTGGCAGTTTGTAAACGGACAGTTAGTACGTTGCCTGCTACCTTGGGGCCGGAACTGCTCATAAGGAAATCTCCCAGGCTTGGAGAAATTATCGCGACTCATATCTTCTGGGGCAATGAGAATTCATCAAACTAATACCTACGTGCGCATTAAGGAATGATTAGAATTCTCAGACGTTCATGGCGGCGGGCACAATCTGCTCAAGCCACATCTATAAATTTGTGGCGGTCGCCGGCTTTCGGCAGAGGGCAAGTCTCGTATTTGCCGAAGATGCGATAGCGATAACGGGCGATTAGATTGTAGCCCCAATCGCGAAGGGCTTTGGGCACTAGGGAAAAGAGACTAGCTAGCGCGCGCCAGAAAATTCCCAGTTCCCGGAAAATGCTGATAGAGGCGGAGGAACTCATCTGGAGGCGCTCGGTGGATAGGCCGTGGTCAAGGGCCAGGCAGACGCTATCGAATTGCTGTGCGATGAGTCCATGTTTCTTTAGCAAATTTTCGGCGAATTTGCTTTGTAACGCTGCGAAGCGAAAGCGATCTCGGGTATCGCGCTTGAGGATGAATTGCACAAGGCGATTGCACAGGCCGCAGACGCCGTCGTAGAGGATGATCGGGTTGGGGTCAGATGGCATGGGAAAGACAGCAGCGTAGATCGGATAAGCCGAATGGGCCAGGTTTGGGTAGTCCTTCGCGGATTTGCGTTTCGGTGAATTTTCGTTTTGGTTTTAGATCTTCGGGCAATGGATCGCATGGGTGTGCAGGCTCAGTGACTCCCTCTGACAAAATGCGGACCTGGGCCTTGGCCACCAGCGGAATTTTCATGTTCCACTCACAGATTTGCGCGAGCATGTGGTGAAACCAGATGGGCGCGGGAAAGATCACAATCCGGCGGCCTAAAACTTTGGCAACGCGGCGGGCGGCATCGCTTAGGTAGAGTTCTTCCGCTCCAGTTAAGGCAATTGTTTTCTTTGTTAAACGATTATTAATTAATGCTACACATAAGACATCTACTAGATCATCAATTGCCAGTGGGCGGATTGCTTTCTGTTTGAAACCAACTGTAGCCAATAGTGGCAGAGTGTGAAATGAGTGGCTTAGGTGGTCGAGCATGTGATCGCCACGACCATAAACCATTCCAGCTTTTATGATCGTGTAGTTTAGGCCTGAGTTGCGGATAATCTCTTCCGCGGCCCATTTGGATTCGTGATAGGGAGAGCCGCAGTTTGGGCGAGCGCGAAGAAAGCTCATCAATGTGATTTTGCGAACTCCTGCGCGGCGCGCGGCTTCTACGACATTTTTCGTGGCTTCAATATGGACTCGTTGATAGGTTTGCTGTCCGATTTCTCGATTGATACCTGCGCAGTGGGCAACAACGTCGCATCCCTCAAAAGCAGCAGTTAAGGTTTCGACGTAGGTCAGGTCGCTTGGTGCGAATGTCATGTTGGCTGAAAGCGGCTCTCGCAAACGCCTTGCTACCAACACCACTGTGTGGCCTTTGTCTGCCAACCGCTTGGCCAGATGGCCTCCAACAAAACCGGTCCCGCCAGTAATCGCGATTTTCATTATGCCTCCTTACGTCTCAAGCGGCGGCGCTGCACAATTTGCGTGGGGCAGACCGCACTCAGGAAATCGCCGACAGCGTGGGCGATCTGCTCCGGCTCCAGACGATAGATGATGCGGTTGCCTTGCCGTCGCTCGGAAATCAGCTCGGCATTTTTAAGAATAGAAAGGTGGCGGGAGATCGAGGGACCGGAGATGGTGAAGCATCCGGTGATCTCTCCGGCGGACAGTTCTCTTTTTTTTAGTTCCTGGAGAATCTGCCTGCGGGTCGGGTCCGCCAGGGCGCGGAATGCTTTTGTAGCCGACTTCATATCTACCAATATAGCTATTTTGCTAAATATTGTCAAGGGCCATAAAAGGCCAGCTCTTTCATTGTCAGTCCAACGGGGCGCTGAGGAAAAAATCTGCTATTGGCGGACAGCCTTGTGGTGCTGTCCAGGGAAACAGATTCCTCCTATGCGCTTCGCGCATGTCGGAATGACAAATTGATAGTGCAACTAAATTCTTAAGCACTCGAGGAACCACAGGGTGGAGCAGCGCTTCCAGCGCGCGTTTTCAACGCCACATGGGCATTCCAACTTTGCTGGAGCTACAAGATAAATTCGTCCATACTTCCCTTTTCCAGCAGATAGACCCCTGGGCCTTGCTGGCCGCGGACGGTGCGGCAGAATTCGGCCACCAGAAACCCGGAGTCCAGGGCTTCAGTGAACGCCCAGCGCGTCGCCTGCCTCCATTCTCTGGCCAAGGCGGGATTGCTTCTCTCGACCTCTCCTATGTTGCTGGGAATTTCTATGGCGATCCTTTGCCGGGCCAGGGCGGTGGAGAGATCGGCGCGGGCGGGTTTGCCTTCTCCATCGAAAGCGATCAGCGGATGCAGGTTCGCCAGCGCGTCCAACATTTCCGCGCGATTGGTTTTTCCTTTTAAGCGATCCTCCACGCGGCGGCTGGCGATGGGCCACTTTACCCACAGGCGGTCGGTGCCATTTTGGTGGAGGGCGCTACTGGTCGAAGTCCCGTAGAAGTCAACTTTATAGTTGTCGCAAACCACGCCCAATTTGGCGAAGTTCAGGTGGGCGTTTTTGCTTTGCAGCGGATCAAACGTCCAGGTGATTTCGTGGATGCGCAAGGCCAGGGCTTTTTCTCTCTGAACGAGTTTTAGTTTGGCGCCAACATCGGATTCGCGATATGGCTCGCGCACCGCCAGCATGTGGGAGTGGAGGCTGGGCTTTCCCTGCTCAAGGGAGTGGATGGCGAAAGCGTATCCGGCGAGTTTGGGGCCGTCGAAGGCGCCGATCCAGAGGCTGCCGGCTTCTTTGGAGGCTACGGCGAAGGTCAGGGGGATAAGGTCGGCGTCGCCGGAAGCCCAGACTTCTTTTTCTAGCGCGATGGCTTGGGAGAGGTCTTCGAGGGAGCGGAGATCGCGGATGGTCAGGGCCGGTTT
>CAZETZ010000177.1:0-6928 GCA_964514735.1 uncultured Acidobacteriaceae bacterium
GGACATCCGCCTGCACTCGATCATTTACGAGCACAAGGACGAGATCAAGCGCGCCATGACCGGCCTGCTGGAACCGACATTCAAGGAAACCATTCACGGACACGCTCTGGTGCAGGAGACCTTCCGCCTCCCCAAAGTTGGCACCATCGCCGGCTGCCGGGTTACGGACGGTCTTATCAAACGTGACTCGGAGGTCCGTTTGCTGCGTGACAACATCGTCATCTTCAAGGGAAAGATCGGTTCGCTACGCCGCTTCAAAGATGATGCCAGCGAAGTGCGCAACGGCATGGAATGTGGTATCTCCATCGCCAATTACGGAGATATCAAGGCCGGGGATTCCATCGAAGCCTTTGTCACCGAGCGCGTGGCCGCGGAAGTGATTGCCTGATCCATCGTTTGCTATTGACTGATGATCGCTTTCCTCACTCTGGAGCTTCGCATCGAAGCCGCCCAGTCGCTCAAAGACAAACGTCAGGTGGTCCGCAGCGTCAAGGACCGGTTGCGCGCCCATTTCAACGTTGCCGTCGCCGAACTCGAACCCTCCAGCCTCTGGAACCAGGCGACCCTGGGCGTGGTCAGCATCTCGGATTCCCGTGATTATCTGGATGGGCTTATGAAAAATATCGAACGTCATGCCACGCGGGTTGCGAACAATGCCGGCGCGGATATTGCAGATTCGTTTCTCGAGTACCTTTAAGCGGTTTGCGCGGAGGACTGAGGACCGGGAACTGGGAACCCATATTCCCTCCCATCGGTATCTGACGGTGTCCTAACTTGTCCCCTTTCGCAAAACCCAAAAATCTTAAATCGCCGGGACCGCAGGGTTGTGCAAAAGACGCAGGGAGAACCTGTTACGGTCCAAACTTAAGGCCTTGTCCGGCAGCGAAAGAGACAGCATTTCAACTGATTTTCTGATATTCTCATTCGTTTTACCCAAGAGGTTGGCGTGGAAAAGCGGGGGGCAAAATATCACCGGGAGCGTTTAGGACAGGCCCTGCGCGAGGAGATCGAGACCATCGTCGAGGGAGAACTTGGCGATCCCCGGATCGGTCTGGTAAGTGTAACCGGAGTCGAATTGGCCGATGATTCCCGTTCCGCTCGCGTCTATGTCGCAGTGGAAGGCGACGAGGAAGAAGCCACCCGGTCGCTGGAGGGCCTAACGGCCGCGGTTGGGTTTGTGCGGCGCGAGCTGGCGGGAAATTTGAAGCTGCGGCGGGCGCCGGAATTGTTTTTTCAGTTGGATATGTCGGACAAGTATGGCGCGCGGATTGACCAATTGTTGAAGCGCAGCAAGAGAAATAAAAAGTAATCGGAGTTGGTAGCACATGCTGCAAGAAGTTCTGAAACACATCGAGCGGCGGGACAAGTTCGTGCTGACCTCGCACGCGCGGCCCGACGGCGACGCCATTGGCTCGGCCCTGGCCTGTTGCCAGGTGCTGCGCGCCATGGGCAAGCAGGCGGATGTGGTGTTTCGCGACGGGGTGCCTCGCATCTATCGTCCGCTGCCTTTCGCCGATTCGGTGGTGCAGGCCGACAAAGTGAACGGCGATTATCAGGCGGCCATCATTCTTGAGTGCGACAGTGTGCAGCGCACCCGCCTTTCCGGCCTCGACAATCAGTTTCTCATCAGCATTGATCACCACCAGAGCGGCAAGCCTTTCGCGCATGTAAATTGGATTGACCCCAATGCCGTGGCGACCGCTGAACTGGTCTATCGCCTGGCGCGAGAAGCCGGGGTGAAGATTTCTCCTGAAATTGCCACCTGCCTTTACACGGCGCTGCTCACCGATACCGGTTCCTTCATGTTTGAAGGCACCAACGAAAATACGTTTGCCCTGGCGCGGGAACTGGTGCTTGCCGGGGCCGATCCATCAAAATGCGCGCGCGGCGTTTATTTTGCGCACTCCACTGCCAAAATGCGTCTGCTCGGGGCCGCGCTTTCCAATCTGCAACGCGAAGGCCATCTGGCATGGATTTGGGTCACGCATGAGCAGATGGAGAAGTTCCACGCCAAGGAAGAAGATTGCGAAGGCCTGGTGAATTATGCGCTCTCCATCCAGGATGTGCAGGTTGCGGCCTTTTTCCGGGAGATGCCCGGCGGCCGCTACCGTGTCAGCCTGCGCAGCAAAGGGGAATTGAATGTGGCCGCCATCGCGGAAACCTTTGGCGGCGGCGGGCACCAATGCGCCAGCGGGTGCTCCCTGGACGGCCCTTTATCGGCGGCGGCGGAACGGGTCCTCGCGAAACTCCGGCAGCATCCTTCCGTAAAATA
The DNA here is from genome assembly GCA_964514735.1 of uncultured Acidobacteriaceae bacterium. GTDB lineage: Bacteria > Acidobacteriota > Terriglobia > Terriglobales > Acidobacteriaceae > CAWBXL01. The sequence continues at coordinate 2,273 of CAZETZ010000177.1, forward strand.
AAATAGGCATAGCCATGCCTCCGAGAAATTGATATCGAACATCGCCCGACATCTCCGCATTCTCATTCCTTCGCTGACTGGCTTCTGCTCGCTGGCTTTTGCGGTTTTCTCTTCTTCTTTGGGCTGTCCTATTTCGGCTTGGCGGGCGCGGACGAGCCCCGCTACGCCCAGGTGGCGCGTGAAATGCTGGCGCGGCAGGATTGGATCACTCCCACCCTGGGGGGCCAGCCATGGCTGGAAAAGCCGGTCCTCTATTACTGGCAGGCCATGGTGGCATACAAAATATTCGGTGTAAGCGACTGGTCCGCGCGCCTGCCCGCGGCGGTGGATGCAACCGTGATGGTGGTGGCAGTTTTCTTGTTCCTGCGCCGGTTCCGGCCCGGGTCCGAGCTGGATGGCGCGCTCATCACCGCCTCCGCCTCCGGCATCATCGGTTTTGCCCGCGCCGCTTCCATGGACATGCCGTTGGCTTCCGCGTTCACCATTGCCCTGCTTGCCTGGTATGCATGGCAGGAAACGGGCCGCAAAGCGTACCTCGCCGTTTTCTATGTGGCGATTGCTCTAGCAACGTTGGCGAAGGGCCCGGTTGCGCCATTTTTGGCAGCCGTCATCGTAGCGGCCTTTGCCGCAACCAGGCGGAATTTTAGGATTGTCGGGAAAATGCTGTGGGTCCCAGGCATTCTAATTTTTCTGTGCGTGGCGGGGCCATGGTACGCTGCGGTGCAGTTGCGCAATCCGGAATTCTTCCGCGTATTCATTCTGGAGCATAATGTTTCGCGCTTTGCGACCAATCGTTATCACCATCCGCAGCCCATCTGGTTTTATCTTCCGGTAGTGTTGATGGGGTTGCTTCCCTGGGCGATCATTGCCATCGCCGCGCTGTTTGATAACGCCCGAGCATGGTGGCGGCAAAAAGGCGCTAAGGGACAATCGGACGATGCATTCAATGTTTTCCTGATCATTTGGCTAATTTTGCCGGTGCTGTTTTTCTCTTTGTCCCAATCCAAGCTGCCGGGCTACATCCTCCCCGCGCTTCCCGCCGGAACTCTGCACCTGGCCGATTACGCGCGCCGTTATGCCCAAGACAATCGGAAGGCTGGCAAGGTACTGGTGGCGCTACATTCGGTGACCGCCGCTTCATTACTGCTTCCGGTCCTGCTACTGCAATTCATTGTTTTGCGGCATCGGCTGCCCTGGGACCGGGCTACCGTGCTCGCGGTCGCGCTGACCGCTGTCCTGGCGCTTGCCATTGGAGCGACCCTGCGCCTTCGCCCCGGGTTGCGTTTGCTGCGCTTTGTGACACTAATACCCTTGGTTCTCGCGATTGCCGCAACGCTTCGCTGGAACGCGCGCTTTCTTGATGAGCGTTTTTCCACCCGTCTGTTGAGCGATTCCATCACCCGCATCGATAGCGGATCGTTACCGACGGCGGTTTACGGAGTTCGCCGCGAAGTTGAGTATGGCCTGCATTTCTATCGCAATCGGCGGATCGCTGGCTATGAATCGGGAGAAATACCCGAAGGGGAGCACATTCTGATCACGCCCCATTCCACGCCGCTTTCCCAGATCGAAGGCAAGCTGCCAGGCCGTCGAGTTTCGTATTTGGGCAGTGACGGGCCGCTGGGGCTGGACTATTTTTGGATTTCACCACCAGGTATGTCCATGGGACACATGCCTAGGATGTAGCTGTTGCTTCTCCGTGTTCTGGCAGTTTGCCTGCCCGCAGATCGAGGCACTACACTCGCATTCACGGCCATTCATAGATTCTGATTTTGCATCCAAGCTCTGGAGCCTCGTTGGAGATCCTCGACCTCAGGCACTTTACCTCGGCAGACCTTCGCCCCTTGCTGGACGATGAGACCGAAGTGTGGGCGCGCCAGCTCTGCTGGGATTACAGCGGCTCGGCGGCCATGATCCTGCGCTACGTGGACTCCAAAATCCTTCCCGGGTATGCAGCAGTGGAGCGAGGAAGAATTTCGGGATACGCCTTTTTTGTCTACGAAAGCAGCAAGGGCGTGATCGGGGACCTTTACGTGACGGATGGGGGCCGCGCGGAAGACGCCCAACAGATCGAACAACGTCTTCTCACCCATGTGATCGAGACCCTGCAACAATCGCCCGGCATCCAGCGCATCGAGGCACAATTGCTGATGCACCTGACCGGCGCTGTGGCCCGGCCATTTGCAGACCAGGGATTCCAGCGCCACGCCAGGCTGTTCATGACTTTGCCCCTGAATGGCGCGGAGACCCGGGCATCCAAAATGCCGGCAGAAATTGAAATTCGCAGGTGGGCGGAACAGGACTATCAGGCCGCGGCAGCGGTAATTACCACCGCCTACCGCTCCCACGTGGACTCCCAGATCAACGATCAATACCGCAGCCTGAGCGGCTCGCTGCGTTTTCTGAACAATATCGTGCGCTTTCCCGGCTGCGGCACTTTTGATCCGGAATCGTCTTTCGTAGCTGTCCACAAGCCTTCTCGCGGCGTCATTGGGCTGATCTTATGCTCGAGAGTCGGCAACGATGTAGGCCACGTAACCCAGGTCTGCGTGCTTCCGGAATACCGCTTGCAGGGCATTGGAGAGTCCTTGCTGGCGGCCACCCAGGCAAACCTCCGCCAGCGAAAATTCTCTTTGCTGTCGTTGACTGTGACCGAGGCCAATTCGCGCGCGGTCGAACTCTATATCCGCCTGGGGTTTGAAAAGAAGCGGGTGTTTGATGCGTTTGTGTGGGAAGGGTAAAGAAGCTTTTAGCTGTTGGCCGTTAGCTTTTAACCAAGCCGCTTTAGCTAAAAGCCTCGTGTTAATGCCGTAACAGCCACATCGCCCAGCCCGCCACGATTACGCCGCCGACAAACATGGCGAAGCAATACAGGCCGTAGCGGACCTGCTCGCGGGCGCCGGAACGTTGCGTAATACCGAACACGACCGACGCGAACACGGAAAACAATACGGCGGCGCTGAAGTGGGAGAGTTCCAGACTCATGCTTTCTTTCCAATCGCGATGTGATAGGCATCCGCGACGCTGATGAAGTTCAGCAACCCGGCGACGATGATGAAGACCTTGCCGTAATCGGCCGAGACATGAGCGCTCGCTCCCTCTCCAACTCCCATGACGCGCGCAGCGACATAAAGGGCCCCGGCGCCGAGGTCCCCGACGAAACCGAGGATGTCGAGGATGTCCCCGCCGTTGGGTTTGTAGACGTGGCCGTCCATCATCACGCCCAGCAGAAACATGACGGCGATCGACCCCATCAACAACCCGCCACGGACCCAGCGTTTTTGGATGATGTGTCCCGCGCCGGGTATTAACCATCCCACGGCGGGCGCTACGACCGAGATCGTTGTCAAGGGCGCGCTCGGCGGAGCAGAGGCTTTCTTTTTATCTTCCGATGAATTGGCCATTCAGATGATTACAAGCTCACGTTGAATTTTACCAGTAACTTCGGCTGTGTTGGGGCGGACCATCATATTGATCTCGCTGCGCACGCCGAATTCGGGAAGGTAGATTCCAGGTTCAATGGAAAAGCAGGAGTTGGGCAAAATACGCCGTTCGTCATGGATTTCCAGGTCGTCCATGTTGGCGCCGTTGGCGTGAATGTCGGATGCAATCGAATGGCCCGTGCGGTGGATGAAATAATCGCCGTAGCCTGCGCTCTTGATGGAGTTGCGCGTGGCGCGGTCCACTTCCCAGCCTGCGATGGGGCGTCCGGCAGTTACGGCATCAATCACCGTTTGAATGCCAACATCGCGGGCATCGCGTACCATGGCGAACACTTCCTGCATCTTTGGCGAAGGGGCCTGGCCGATGAAGCCGGTCCAGGTAATGTCGTAATACATGGCTCCGGGCGTGTTCTTCTTGCCCCAGATATCGAGCAGGACAAAATCGCCGGCGCCAATCGGCGAAGAAGTTTCCGCCTGCGGACCATAGTGCGGGTTGCCGCTATTTCCATTCACGGCCACGACCGGCGGGTCGTCCGTGACGAGGTTTTCCCGTTGGAAAGCCTCCAGGATCCACTGCTGCATCTTATGCTCGGTCGTGCCGCCATTCCGGACGCGGTCGCCAATTTCCTGGAAAGCGGCGGATGTGATGGCATCAATCGAATCGCGCGCGGCGAAATGCGACTCGATCTGGTCCTCGGTCAGCGTAGATTCAAACTGCGCCACCAAGTCGCCGGAGCTGACCACGTTCTTGCCCAACCCGCGGACCAGATCGAGCGTGCCTCCGTCCACCAGCGAGATGGTGAAAACTAAATTATTCGGCGAATACTGCATGGCGATGTCGCGATAGCTCTTCAACATCACCTTGATGTTCTCAAAAAGTTCCTGCCAGCCGGCATAAAGTAGCTTGCTGCCGGGAAGGGAATCCAGGTGCCCAGCTTCTATTTTGTGGACCAGCTTGGTTGGCGCACCTTCGGCGGGGACCAAATAGAACCACCGCCGCGTGACCATCAAATCCCGCGGCAGTCCAAGCACCCGGTAAGCAATGGGATCGCGATGGTGATGATCGTAAAAGAGCCAGCCGTCAATATTGCGCTCGCGCAACGCGGCCTGTATCGCGGGAAGGTCCATGGGGCAACCAGTTATTCTAGCAGTTCGTGTAGGGGCAAGCGCCACGCCTGTTCAGAGGTAGTGTCTCAGTTTGTTTTAGGAGTTC
>CAZETZ010000178.1:0-6895 GCA_964514735.1 uncultured Acidobacteriaceae bacterium
ACTAGCATCCGGGAACTGAGTTACACCGGCAGTTCTTCCTGCAACCATCCTGCAATTTCAGGTTTCGGTTCGGCGGTAAGATCCAGAACAAGCTTCTCGATAATCAGCCGTTTGCTCGGAGGATTGGAGCGCAGGGCCAGATCGGTTTTGGCCACCAGCCGGATGGCTCGGGTCAGTTCGCGTTTGGATTTGTAGCGGCGGGCTTGCTTGATGATGTCGTCCGCAGCAAACGGAGGCACTCGGAATCCCTGCCACAGAGCAGCCCATAACATTCGCTGGTCGCGGACGTTGCGCTCCAAAATCACCAGCATCTGGCGAAAGGTTTTTGCCAACATATAAAGATGGCCGATGGCGGCTTCGTCGCCATCGCCGGTGGTCAGGATGGCATCTAACATTTCCAGCGCCTTTACGCGATCTTTGGCTGAGATGGCGTCAGTCAGCTCATACAGCGAACGCTGCTTGGCGGCCAGGACCATGGTCTCGACATCGCCCAGCGTGACGCGCTTTTTCTCGCCGACGTAGAGAATTAGCTTCTCCAGTTCGTTGGAGACCATCATCATGTCGCCGCCGAGCGCGTCCACCAATTCACGGGCCGCATCGGCTTCTATTTTTATCTCGCGGGTTGCGCAATAGTCATTGAGCCAGCGGACCGCTTCTCCTTCTTCCACACGGGCCAGTTCGACAATGGCGCAGTACGGCCCCATCGCCTCGCGGATGCGCTCATAACGCTCCTTGTCCTGCATGTCCATCTTGCGGACATCGGCGGGGATGCTGATGTGGTCGGCTATGAAAATGATGACCGCGTCGGGATTCGGGTCTTTACAGTACTGCTCGATAGCGGTGAGTTTGTCCTCATTCGAGCCGCGGCCGAACATGGTCTTCACGCCTTTGACAAAGAAAACCTGGAATGGCGCCATCAGCGATGGCGTGCGGGCGCGGTCGAGGACTTCGGCCAAGTCAGTTTCGGATAAATCAAAATCGAACAAGCTGAAGTCGCGAAGTTCCTGAGGGACTAAGTGTTCGAGAATGGCTTCTCGGCAGCGCTTGCGGAAGAAAGTTTCGTCTCCTACAAATACGTAAGCCGGGCGCAGCTTGCGTGACTGGACTTCCGTCAGAAACCGGTCGGCCTGGGCAAAGGCCCGCATCAGAAGCCCTCCAGAATATTTGAGACTAGGGTGCGGGCGAACTCCTGCGACAACCGCTGCATGGCCGGGGAATCTTCCTCAAAAAAGCTGGCCAGTTCCCGCGAGACCTGATATTGCTCGCGGAACACATACGATGGGTTCTGATACAGAACTTTACCCTGCTTGTCGGTAAGCGCAACTTTCATACTGACTGTCACTAACACGCTGGCCGCGCGGCCGGTCTGCGAGTCATAAGTCAGCGGCGCGGCAGAGGTAGAAAGCACGGTTCCACTGAGCGTGGCATCGGACGAGTCGGTGGCTGAATTCACGATGCGGTAGTGGGTACGGCCCACCATTTCACGCACCACCGACGCGGTCAAAGTCTGCTCGATTTTGTAGGTCTGGGTTTGATTGACAAATTCAGGAATGGCAATGGTACGGACCCCGGTTGGGATGGTAGTTACGTGTCCGGCGGTATGGTACCCGCAGCTCAGGGAAAGAAACGCAAGCACCGCGACCCCCGCCGGGCCGGACCTCATTGGATCTTGCCTCGTGGACGAGTCGCCGCCATGGTTTCCGCGCATTCCACTGCCGTGGTGGCGGCAATGCGAAGGTTGTCTGCTGCCACCCACAGCCAGACCCCATGGGGATCATTCGAGTCAGGCTTCACACTGAGCAGGATATTGCCTTGTCCGGCTACGCTCACGTTGCTGGGGGCATCCTCCGCGGGTTGCGCAATACTTACGTGCTCGCCGGACAGGGCCTGGGAGAATTGCTCTACATCCACAATCCGCTCCATGCGCAGGTGAATCGCAAACCCATAGCCGTGAAAAATTGGCGCCTGCACCAGAAGGAGCGAAGGCGCCAGCGCGCCGCTGCCGCTGATGCGCTGATAGTGCTTCAGAATACGCTGCTCCACCGTGGACAGCGGCGGGTTGGCATGCTCCCCATAGCGGCTGACCATATTGAAGGCGACCTGGGTATCAAAAATATTCTTGGGCAGTTGTTGGAAAGAGAGCAAGTTCACCGTCTGCTCGTGCAACTCATCCATGCCCTTCTGACCATGTTCGGAAGCCGGCTCGAAGACCGTCGCCACCGCACTCCGAATCGAAGAAATTTTTTGGGCACGCAGCAGCAGCAAAGCTAACACCACAGCGGCGGGGTGTGCCACCACTGAGGGATGAGGTTGCAAATCGAGGGGCAACATGTGTCCGAGCTGGCGCTCAATCCAGGGAGAACGCACCAACGCGCCGGCTTCAGCTTCCAATGCGTACGACAAATCCACGATGGCGGAGCCGGCATCGCGGACCCTCCTCCAATTTCGCCGCGTGCAATCTTGATCGCAGGCAAAGAATGTGAAGTCCACCTTGTCGAACTGCTGAGAGCGGACACTTTGGATAAAACTGACCTCGTCGCCGACCGCCTCTAACTGGCCAAGCGCTTCATCATCGTCCAGCAGCTTGGTATCAAGGGAAGGGAAATTACGATCGCTCAGGGCCTCTGCGACCTCTTTGCCTTTCAAGTTGGCTGCGCCCACAATCGCCAGGCGATAGAGGTTCCCCGCCCGCGCCGTCTCGGCGTACGCCGTGGTCGTTTTGGAGTGGGTGGTCACGAGGTCTGCGAAGCTTCCTTATAGGTCGGCGGAGGCGTGCTGCTCTTGCGCCGCAACAGCCACTTTAAACGCCAAAAAATACCGGAAAATGTATACAGCAGCGCGATGGCGAACAGAACCGGCTTCGAGAAGTAGGTAATGCCGGCCAACAGGATGCCGAATAACAAGATCAGCCGAAATGGGCGCCGGGTCCGGAGGTCAATGTCTTTGAAGCTGTAGAAGCGCCAGGTGCTGACCATCAGATAGGCAACCGCAATCACCAACAAGCCCCAAGTCAGCGCGGTGTACCAAGAATCCACTGGCTCGCCTTTGGAAAAGTGGACCACTGCGGCGATCACGCCCGCGGCTGCGGGAATTGGCATCCCCACAAAATATTTTTTCCCCGGTTTGCCTGGGTTCGAAGGTTCGGGATTGCTCGTAATATTGAATCGCGCCAGGCGGCTCGCCCCTGCCATGAGGAAAAAGAAACTGGCAATGGCGCCGAACTGACCGATGCGTCCGAAAATGCCCGAAGAACTCAGATCAAGCTGGCTAAATCCCCAGCTCCACGCCAATAACGCTGGAGCGACCCCGAAAGTAATTACGTCCGCCAACGAATCCAGTTCCCGCCCGAAATCGCTGGTGGTGCCGGTCATGCGCGCGATCCGCCCGTCCAGCCCATCCGACAAGACCGCGAACCCTATGGCCCGCGCAGCGTAGTCAAAATGGATTGAATCGGCCAAACTTCCATGAAAGACCTGCAAGATGGCGTAAAACCCCAGGCCAATATTGGCCGTGGTGAATAACGAAGGCAGAATGTACATGCCTTTGTTCAAGCGCCGTGGAGTCCGCTTCTTGTCCGGGCGAGGAATCACAGGAACTTCGGGATCGTCCATCAATGGGCCTCCTGTTCCTTGCGGCCCTCTCCCGCCATTACCAGCTCTTTTGGATTGAGGTATGCAAGCACGCTGGAGCCACCTTTTACCTTGGTCCCCACTTTGATCTGCACCTTGGCATCGGGACCAAGCAAGACGTCCACGCGCGAGCCGAACTTTATGAGGCCGATCCGTTCTCCTCGTTGGACGCGGTCTCCGATTTTTCGATTGAAAACAATCCGCCGCGCCAGCAAGCCGGCAATCTGCTTAAACACCACCACGGATCCTTCGCCTTCTACGCTGACAATGTTGTGTTCATTCTGATCGGCTGAGGCTTCGTTCATGGCATTCATGAACTTGCCCTTCTGATACTTCACGGCGGAGATTGTCCCGGCAATGGGCGAGCGGTTCACGTGCACATTGAATACATTCAGGAAGATGCTGATGCGCGTCTGCTGGCGCCCATTGACGACCGCCTGCGAAACCCCAGTGACCTTGCCGTCCGCGGGAGAAACCACCGCGCCGGCAGCATCGGGAATGGCGCGCTCCGGATCACGGAAAAACCACAGAAAGAAAAACGCCAGCAGCCAAGCGGGCGCTCCCCACAGAGGCGAGGTGAGCCATCCAATGAATATTCCAGCCCCCACCAGTGGGAGCGCGTAATAGTAGCCGTCAGGAACCATGAGGAGATAAGGAATTATAGTGCAGGCGGGAAGGACCGTTCTTGTTATGTTAAATGCCGGTAAAAACAGCGGTTAGAACCAGGCCTTCCGCGCGCGCAAATTGCCCGCGGCGGCCAAAGCCGCGCCTGATTGGTCACATTCTTTAGGCGACGTGCGCCTGCTGCCGATACTGCCGCTCGATGGACTCCATTTGGTCCTTGAGCCGCAACTTCAGCTTTTTCAGCCGGGTTTCTTCCAGCTGTTCGTCTTCACTGAGATAACGTTTTTGGGTGAGTGTCTCTAGACGTTGTTGGTACTGCGTGTGTTCCATTGCCAGCTTACGAAACTCCTCATGACTGGCGAGGAGCTGGTCTCTCGGAGTGAGCATCCAGTAAGACCTCCCTACGCAATTTTCGCCCTTAAGGTACCACGGGGCATATCGCGGTTCAATCCTAATTTTACAGTAGTGTTAATTTTTCTTAATCCGGGTGTCCCGGATGGTTGCACTGAGAACAGGGCAGGTCAGCCAAGGGAGAGGCGGTAGACTACTGCGTCTTCTTCAGGATGGGTGTAGTAGCAGGGGCGCCGTCCAGTCTTCGCAAAGGCCCACCGTTCATAGAAAGCGCGCGCGGATTGGTTGGATTCTCGTACTTCCAAGAACACTGCCTGCGATTTCTCATGGTGGGCCATTTGCAGAAATTCGTGGAGAATCAACGAGCCGCGTCCGCAATGGCGGGCATTCGCTGCTACGGCAATGTTTTCGAGTTCCCACTCGTCGGCGACCGCCCTTGCCACTAGAAACGCCTGGATGGTTGGATCTTCGAGCACCAGCAGGACCCGTCGTGGCTGGGAACTCCGGATTGCTTGTTCGTAGTGTTCACGGGGCCATTGCGCGGCCGTTGGCGCTTCTGCCACCAGGGTCATGATGCTGGCAATGTCGGCGAGAGTGGCAGGACGTATGCGCAAGATATTTAGTTTGTAAAACTATTTGCGCGAAAGGATTTCTGCATCGGACCGGCGGATGTAATTCGCGTCCAGGACTTCAGCAGAAATCGTCTCTTTATTCCGCAATTTGTGCCAGGCCAATCGGGCAATCGTATCGCTTTGCGGGCGCTCAATTTCTATTACAGCAGCGCCGGCAGCGCGGGCAAATCCCGCCAATCCGGGGTCGGGGGTGATGATTTTGTGATGGTCCGCGGCGGCCAGCATTTCCTGACGAGTGAGCAGGCGCTCGCTGAGCATCTTTGTGGCGCCTTCATACTCGCCGGCGTAAACTTCTCTACGTCCGGCATCCAGCGCTGCAAGAACTTTTTTCGCGCCAGACGCGGATGCCGCCACCGCTTCCAATAACGACACCGCCACAATCGGTTTTCCCAAAATCTCGGCCAGCGCCTTAATGGCGGCCAACCCTACGCGCAATCCAGTAAACGATCCCGGCCCGGAAGCGACGGCAAACACGTCCACATCTTTCTTGTTGAATCCATGCTTGGACAAGAGCGACGCAATCTGTGGAACCAGTTGCGCGGAAAAAGTTCCGCCTTCGAGAAGCACCACTTCCAGAACTTCCCACGCATCGGCCGGTCCACAACGGGCCAGTGCCATGCTGCCAAATTTTCCGGAAGTATCAGTGGCTAGAATCAGCATCTTGGAATGGATCAGCGTGTATCCACTGCGACTTCTGGTTTTAAATGCGCCTCAACCAGTTCCAACAACACCCCGCCGGCGCTGGAAGGGTGCACGAAAATATATCGGTGTCCACCAGCACCAATCTTTATTTCATCCGACACCAGACGCGCGCCATCTTGCTTTAGCTTCGCTACTGCGGCCGTCAGATCGGGAACGCGCAAGGAAACATGATGCAATCCTTCGCCTCGCTTGGCCAAAAATTTAGCGACCGTGGAATCATCCGTAGTAGGTTCAAGCAGCTCCAGCCGGCTCTCTCCCACAGGGATCATCACCACTTTGACCCGCTCCCCTTCGACCACCTCTTCCGCAGACACCGTCAGCCCAAGCTTTTCGTAAATTTCTTTCGCCGCGGCCAACGACTTGACCGCAATTCCCAGATGATCAATCGTAAACATTCGCCAAGTCCGCGTTAGGTCCGGACGCTCTCGCCCGGGCCGTGAGCTGTTAGCCCGCGTGTATTACCTTGAGCTCGGGCAGGTGAGGCGTCCGCTCCTACATGCCACCAATAATTTCTTCTACCAGTGTATATGGATCGCGCTTATGTTCGGCCACTTCCTGCGCGTATTCGGAAAGCCGTTTTTCACTGAGCTGCGCCTTGGCTTTGTCCAGCATCGCATCGCGCAGCATCTCCAACAGGCGCTCCCGCCAATTATGGATGCTGCGCTTGAGAGCTATATTTGCTTTCTTGGAATGATCTTCAAACTGACGAAGAGCGTCAGCGAGTTCGGCGGTTCCCTTCCCTTCACTGGCCACAGTCTTCACAATGGGGGGAGTCCAACGATCGTTATTCAGCGCCAAAGATTGTAGCGTCTTGATCTCCCGCTCAACTCTATCAGCACCATCGTGATCGCTTTTATTGATCACAAAGATATCTGCGATCTCCATGATACCGGCTTTGAGGGTTTGCACATCGTCGCCCATGACGGGGACAAGAAAGAAAATGGGGATGGCGGCCAA
>CAZETZ010000179.1:0-6878 GCA_964514735.1 uncultured Acidobacteriaceae bacterium
CCAGCATCTTGTCGTAGCGCGCTTTCTCGACGTTGAGGATTTTTCCTTTGAGCGGAAGGATCGCCTGGAAGCGGCGGTCGCGTCCCTGCTTGGCAGTCCCGCCTGCGGATTCTCCCTCGACTAGAAACAGTTCGCAGCGTTCCGGCTGTTTCTCGGAGCAGTCGGCCAATTTCCCTGGCAGACCTCCGCCGTCCAAAGCTCCCTTACGGCGGGTTAAGTCCCGGGCTTTCCGCGCCGCTTCACGCGCACGCGCTGCCTCAATCGCTTTATTGATGATCTTGCGAGCAGCGGTTGGGTTCTGTTCCAGATACGCGCCCAAGCGTTCGTTGATGAACGTCTGTACAACGCCGGCGATATCCGAATTCAGTTTTCCCTTAGTCTGCCCTTCAAACTGGGGTTGGGACAGCTTCACGCTGATGACCGCAACCAGCCCTTCGCGGACGTCATCGCCCGTAAGCCCTTCCTTTTCGTCTTTGAACAAACCCATCTGCTTGCCCGCGTAGTTGATGGTGCGGGTCAACGCCATGCGAAAGCCGGACAAGTGCGTTCCGCCGTCAACCGTATTGATGTTGTTGGCGAAACTAAACACAGTCTCCCAGTACCCATCGTTGTATTGAAGACCCAACACCATTGGCCACCCCTTCCCATCGGCTATCATGTATAATGGGCTTTCTCGTGTTCGCCTTTCTCGGCAGCGCCTTTGCGCTCGGCTTCAATGTAGATGGGCTTGTCGTGCATAACTTTTTGTCCGCGGTTCAGGTGCTTGATGAACTCGGCGATGCCTCCGGTGTACTTAAACTCGGCGGACTTTGGCTCGCCGCTCTTGGCGTCGGTCGCGCGCTCGTCGGTCAACGTGATGAGCAGACCTTTATTCAGGAACGCAAGCTCGCGCAAACGCTGGGCCAGCGTGTCATAGCTGTATTCGGTGGCGGTGAAAATGCTCTTGTCCGGCAGAAAGTGGACTTTAGTTCCTGTCTTCGCTTTGACCGCGCCCGTCTTCTTTAGCTTGCTGGTGGGATCACCCTTGGAATACGTCTGCTCCCAGGTAAATCCATCACGCCAGATTTCGAGATCCAATTCTTCGCTCAGCGCGTTCACGCAGGAAACGCCAACGCCGTGCAATCCACCGGATACCTTGTATGAAGAAGAGTCGAATTTTCCGCCGGCGTGCAGTTTGGTGAGCACCACTTGCGCGGCAGGAACTTTTTCGCCGTCAATGTCCATCGGGTCTACGGGAATGCCGCGGCCGTTGTCTATCACCGTGATCGAGTTATCAATGTGGATGGTGACTTCAATCTTGTCGGCGTGACCGGCCAGCGCTTCGTCCACCGAGTTGTCCACAACTTCATAGACGAGATGGTGCAGTCCCATCTCGCCAGTCGAGCCGATGTACATGGCGGGACGTTTGCGCACCGCCTCCATTCCGCCGAGAACTTTGATGGAGTCGGCGGTGTAGTCGCCGTTGCCTCCGTTAATGGCGGTTAGCTTGCCGTTTTTTGTCGTGGTTTCTGCGATGGGTGCGATCTCTTTTGTGGCCATTCTGCTCCATAGAGAATGCCGAAATTTTGAGCCTTGGCTGGGAACCCCGCCCGACGCCCCGAAGTGACTTCAAATGACTGAAATTACTAGCACTTACGGAACCGGAAGATATGAACAATTATAGCATGAAGGACCCCCTCTGGGGGCCTGGGAATCGGCCCGGTAAATGGCATTTTTGGCTGATTTTTGCCCCATTTCGGGAAGAGCCTTGCGACCTCTGTGGCATTCCCTCTGTTGTGACTCTGTGCTCTCTGTGGTTAGGCCCTTGCTGCCCCCCGAAAGAAAATCAAAACCTTTAACCACAGAGTTTCACAGAGGACGGCCTTCATCTCTCCGCAACCGAAATTGGATAGAATGCTTGGCCAACGATACGCATCAGCTGTGGAGGAGACGACTCATGGCCTGCAAACCCGAAATCCTAAAGCAAGTCCCACTTTTTGCCTTGTTGGATGATGAAGAGGCCGCGGTGCTCGCTGGCCAGGTTGAAGTCAAAGATTTTGCCCCGCGCCAGCGCATCTATAAGCGTGGAGATGCCGGCGACAAAGCCTATGTCATGGTCGCCGGCGCGGTCCGAGTTTCTACCGTGGACGAAGACGGCCAGGATGTCATCGTGGATGAGCCTTCCGTCGGCGAGTTTTTTGGCTTCGCCTCCATGCTGGAGCAAACCCCACACCAGACCGACGCGATTGCCTTGATTGATACTACGTGCCTGGAGGTAGACCGCCACGATATCGCCACGCTGCTTGAGCGCAAGCCCATGGCAGGCATGGACATGCTTACCGTACTCGGACGTCAATTTCACGCCGCGCAGCAATTGGTGCGCATCCGCGCCAGCCGCAACCCCAATGACATGATCGAGGAAGAAGCCTCCTTTGGCGAGCGCATCGCGGATACCGTCGCCGGTTTCGGCGGATCGTGGACTTTCATCATCACCTTCGCCGTTGTCCTCACTGGCTATGCCGGTCTGAGCTTGGTGATGGGCCAAAAATCATGGGACCCGTATCCGTTCATCCTGCTGAACTTGTTCCTTTCCATGCTTGCCGCCATTCAGGCCCCGGTCATCATGATGAGCCAAAACCGCCAGGACACCAAAGACCGCCTGCGTAGCGAATTGGATTTTGAAGTCAACCGTCGCGCGGCTTCGGACATTCAAGGATTGGCGCGGAAGATTAATTTGCTGGGGGACAAGATCGGGGATGTGGAAGACTTGATTCGGCAGAAACAGACTTCCACTAATACCAGCAATCCGGTTTTGTTATAAACCAACCCGTTAAGGATTGGGGGAGATGAATGCCCTTCAACGAGGACTTAGCCAAGCGGCTCCGTAAGCGCATCGCCGGTGACTATTCCGTAAAAGAAATGCGCATGTTCGGTGGTTTGGCATTCATGGTCAACGGCCACATGTGCTGCGGGATCGTCGGTGAAAATCTCGTGGTGCGGACCGGCCCTGACGCCTTCGATGATGCAATTTCTCAGCCGCATGTCAGGCCTATGGATTTCACCAAACGCCCAATGAAAGGTTTTATATACGTGGAGGCTCCAGGATATCGGACTGATTCCGCGCTCAAGAAATGGGTTCAGTGTGGGTTGGACTTTGTGCTGTCTCTGCCTGCGAAATGAGCGCTGGGTTTAGTAGCAGTCCCAAAGCTCAGGTCCTCGATTAACCGATCGACTTCCTCTTCGCTGCCGGCAATGAAAGTGAACGAAACCGCGTAGCCTTTGCTCAACATGACCAACGAACTTTGATACATCGTCAGCTTGCCTGACTGTTTGCTGAAGTCGCAGCGGACCAGCGATTTGGATCCTACAGCGGCTTCATAAGGCTCATTCACCACTTTGAATCCTTGCGAGGTAGCCGCCTCACTTAGAGGCTCGAAGTAGTCCGCAGCCCTTTTTATCTGAGGAAAAGAAGATAGAAGCTCAGCCGCAATCACGACCGCTGAATTGATTCCCTCGCCTTTGACTTCGGGCGGATGCTCGAAAACTGAAAGCAGCACTTGCCCACTGGAAGAGTTATCAGGGTCTGGACGATTTTGGTTCGTGCGATCAACCCAGCCAACGATGATTTTGTAGGTGAAGCCGAGGTCAAGGTTGCGGTAGACGCTGTTGGCAATTGAGCCAGAAATCAGAGGTTTTTTAGTGGATTGTTGAGCGGGAAGTGATGCCGGGATGAGTAAGAGAAGCGCAACTACAAGAGTTCGCATGAAGTGATTCAACATCCAACCTTTGTCATTCCGACGATGCACGTAGTGCAGAGGAGGAATCTGCCTTTCCTTGCGTGGATAGCAAAAGCGGATTCCTCCTCGTCCTCTTCGACAAGCTCAGAGTCCTCGTCGGAATGACAAATTAAGAGTTACTACGCCCGGGACAGATACACGCCTTCAGCTGTATCCACCTTGATCTTCTCGCCTTCGTTAATAAACGGCGGGACCTGCACCACCAAACCAGTCTCAGTCTTCGCGGGCTTCGAAACGCTGGAAGCGGTCGCGCTCTTAATCCCCGGCTCGGTCTCCACCACCGTCAGCTCCACAGTTTGCGGCAACTCAATGCCAACGGCTTTGCCATCGAAGAATTCGACTCTAATCTGCAAGTTTGCGATCAGGTAGTCCACCGCATCGCCAAGAACTTCCTTGGTCAGATGGGTCTGCTCGTAGTTCGAGGTGTCCATGAAGTAGTAGCTGTCGCCGTCGTTGTAGAGGTACTCCATCTCC
Organism: uncultured Acidobacteriaceae bacterium; assembly: GCA_964514735.1. Lineage (GTDB taxonomy): Bacteria > Acidobacteriota > Terriglobia > Terriglobales > Acidobacteriaceae > CAWBXL01. The sequence goes on from CAZETZ010000179.1 coordinate 4,251, forward strand.
ACCTCATCCACGGTGACCTTCTCGATCGGATCGGGCGAGCGGAAGCGGTGCTCGAACATGGCGCCGGTGCGCAGGTTGCGCAGCTTGGCCTGAATGAAAGCGCGCAGGTTGCCGGGGGTGCGGTGCTCCACGCTGAAAACCGAATGCAGGTCGTTGTTGTGCTTAATGATCATGCCGGGACGGAGCTGGGTGGCAGGGATGGACATTGCTCGCAAATCTCCTTGAAAGGATTGCTATTGGGCCGGGAGGAGAAGGCAAGGGCCACAATTTCCGCCAGGCACGAGGACCAAACCCCCTATTTTAGCGGATTTGGCCGATTTGGGAAATCGGTGGGTACGAGGACGAAAACTCTGCGTGAATCTTATGAATCAGGCGGCTAAAATGGAAGCGGCCACTTCGACCTCGCACAGGAAAGGACTCATTATGCGCATCGGGAATTATGAATCATCGGAGGAAGGCAGCCAGGCAGGGACAGCGGTTACATTTCTATTGATTGGGTTAGGAATCGGCGCCATGACTGCCCTGCTGCTCGCTCCTAAAACCGGCAAGCAATTGCGCAAAGATATTCGCCGCAAGTATGAAGATACCAAAGAAACCGTGGACGACTGGACCGAAGATACGCGCGACGCTGTCGAAGATTTAATCGAGCGCGGGACCGAGATTGCGGATGAGATCCGCGAGCGGGTTGCGCCGCTGTCGAAGGCGATCAGGAAGTAGCTTGGTTTCCTCTGTGAAACTCTGTGTCCTCTGTGGTTGAAGGTTTTGGTTTTGATCTTTTTAGCGGTGAAAGTCAAAACCTTCAACCACAGAGTTACACAGAGCAAAGCCACAGAGGTTACTGCCCTAAAATCAGCGGCAGCCCGTTTTTGCTGTTGCCGATTACCACCACCTTGGAGTTGGGGCTCTTCGCCAGATTTTCCGTGGCCTCAATCCCTTTCCACTCCAGAAGCTGCGGACTGATGCCTTGGGCCACGATCTGCTGAAAGTCGCGAATGCCCTGGGCTTCAATTCGCTTGCGCTGCGCTTCTTGCGTTTCCTTTTGCAGCCGGAAATTCATGGCCAAGGCTTCTTGCTCGGCCTGCTGCTTGGCCTCGATCGAAGACTTGAGGGTCGCTGGCAGTTGGATGTCACGCAGCAAAATGCTTTCCACCATAAATCCCCGCGGGCTGAGCAGGCTGACCAGTTGGTCATGAATCTGCCGTGCGACAGATTCCCGCTCGCCGGTATAGAGCGCATTGGCCGAGTGGGACGCAGTGGCTTCGCGGATCGCGGCCCTTAGGTTGGGTTCAATCAGAACATCCGTGTAGTTTGGTCCAATTTTCTGAAATACGTCGGAGGCTTTGTCCGGGTCCACGTGGAAGATCAGTGAGGTATCCAGATTCATCACCAGGCCTTCGCTCGAAGGCACGCTGGCGGATTCCTTGATCTCCTGGGTGCGAATGGACATTTCGTTGTTCGTCTTGAAGGGATTGATCAGGTGTATGCCTTCGGGCAACACCTCGCCCGTGACCCGGCCGAACAGAGTCAATACGCCGACGTGTCCGGACTCCACCCGCGCCACCGATGAGAACAAAAGAATGACGGCGATAAATGCCACTACCGCAAGCCCAACAAACTTCAGCACCGGGCTGGGATTCACATCAATCACCTTGCCGCGTCCCTCGTTGAAAATCGTCATAGAGTTTCCCTCTCCGCGCGATTGTAGTCCTACAGGATGGCCTGCGTAGTGACTAACCGAGAGCCGCGATCTACGGCTTAGGCGTAATGTCGGTCACCGGCAGGTCCCAGTGGGCCAGCAAAATCTCAAAGCGCCGCTGCTCTTCGCGCTTGTACGTGTCCTGGTCCGGCCAGAGCTGTTTAATCGTGGCTTGCTCGTCCGGGTCTGCGGTAGTGGCCAGCGTTGAATTTTTGAACTTGATCGTGACCCGGTAATCCCAGCGCGCGTCCTCGGTCATATGGTTGGCTGGGGTCTCGATTTTCACCGAGATCATGCGCCCTTTCTCCACTCCCTTCTTCAAAAGCGGGTAGTGGTTCTTGAGAAAAAGCTGGAGGAACTCCTGCTGATGTCCCCACTGGACTTTGTAGTAGTACTCCATCACATAGGGCTGGTCGGGGCCATTCTGGGGAGGCGCGCCCTGCGCGAATGCAAGGGTTCCAACCAGGCAAACGAAGAAAATGGTCCATAGGTTTTTCATGCGCGGTATTGTACGCCGTTGAGATGGGAGCGAAGGCAAGTGCGAGTTAATTCGAGCAGGACGTTCCTACGGGACGTCCAATCCCTCGATTTTTCGGCCGTCCTTTACGAAACTCGTCTCGGCGGAACTTGTCCAAAATCAGCGACTGTCAAGGCTTTCACATAATTTTCACAGAACGGTAACCTCAGCGGCGACCACTGATTGAAATTCTTCATCCCAGATTTCGCGCCAAACCGCATAAACCCTGGCGATTTCGCATTTTCCGTTTCTTAATTGCACCAAAATCCGTCACTCCCCTGTGAACTGCCTGCACTCGACTGAAAACACAAGCCACTAAACCCGCGCATTTTTTATTGACTCTATAAATGAAAAGCGTACAAAGACACTCGTTCTTTGACACGTTCTGAAGTTTTCCCGGTTGGTGCGGAGTCCG
>CAZETZ010000180.1:0-6785 GCA_964514735.1 uncultured Acidobacteriaceae bacterium
CCCTTCTGCGACTGATACTTCCCTTTGCGGTCCGCGTAGCTGGTCTCGCAAACTTCATCCGATTGGAAGAAGAGAATCTGGCACAGGCCTTCGTTGGCATAGACGCGTGCAGGCAGGGGCGTGGTGTTGGAAATTTCCAGAGTCACAAACCCTTCCCACTCCGGCTCAAAGGGCGTGACGTTCACAATGATTCCGCAGCGCGCATACGTACTCTTCCCTACGCAAATGGTTAGAATGTCGCGGGGAATCTTGAAGTACTCCACCGACCTTGCCAAGGCAAAGGAGTTGGGCGGCACGACACAGCACTCGGACTGCACCGTCACAAACGACCGCTCGTCAAAATTTTTGGGGTCCACGACGGTGGAATTCACGTTGGTAAAGATCTTGAACTCGTCGGCCACACGCAGGTCATAGCCATACGACGACAGCCCGTAGGAGATCACGCCCTCCCGTACCTGCTTCTCGGAGAAGGGGTTAATCATGTCCCTTTCTTGGGCCATCTTGCGGATCCAGCGATCACTTTTAATCATGGAGCTCCCTTAGGAAACAATTTAGTAATTGGGAAATTGTGTAATTGGGTAATTCTAAAAGACTTCTGGAAATTGGGCCAAATTGCCCGATTTTTACATTTCCCAATTACTCAATGTTTATTGGCTGGGTTCGGACATCTTACGGGACAAAGGCTCCCGTTGACAATCTCTGTTATGTCCCTTAGCATCAATGACTTGGTGGGCTGTTGGAACCTCCGTCCGCTCGGGAGCCTCCTGTGATTAAGCTCGACATCATCAACGAAGTGGTCAACAAAACCGGAATTACCAAAACTAAAGCGGAAATGGCCGTTGAAACTGTGTTCGAAAGCATGAAGCGGTCGCTGGCCAAGGGCGATCGTATTGAATTGCGGGGATTTGGCGTGTTTAATGTGCGTCCGCGCAAGACCGGGATTGGCCGCAATCCGCGCACCGGGGCTGAGGTGTCCATTCCTCCGGGCAAGGCGGTGCGATTTAAGCCTGGTAAAGAGTTGCAGTCTATCGATTAAGGGAGTGCTTTCGGTCTCGCCTCTCTTCGCGGCTTACTACGTCGCAGTTGCATTTTCATCGAACGGCCTTTCCCGATGTCTGATCCTATCTCTCCGATTCCTAGCGCTAGTGAGTTGGAGCGGCCTATTGAAGTGTTTGTGGTCCGCCCCTACCGGCCTAAGTATTGGCTGCATGTGCTACTGCTGATAGTGACGTTTTTCACCATGCTGGTGGTGGGATCGCGTATGCAGTTCAACTTCATGAATGGCGTTCCAATTTTTACCGCTGGGGACGAGTACCTCGCTTTTTTTCCGATTGGCTGGGCGCTGGCTGTGCCGTCGCGGCTTTTGCTGGGAGTACCGTTTGCAATCTCGCTGATTTTTATCCTGCTTGCGCACGAGATGGGCCATTACGTCTACTGCCGGCGGAACGATGTGACCGCCACGCTTCCCTTCTTTCTTCCGGCGCCTACGCTGATCGGGACACTGGGAGCGGTCATTCGCATCAAGTCGCCGATCCGCACGCGAACAGCGTTATTTGATATCGGAATCGCTGGACCCATCGCCGGCTTCATCGCCGCGGTTGGGACTCTGATCATCGCATTGATATGGTCGCGGCCACTGGCCGCGAATGTTCCCGCGGGAGAGTTGACCCTCGGATATCCACTGATTTTTCAGCTCGCGCACAAATTTATAGGCGCATACGCATCCGGCGGCGTTCCGCTCAGCCGTATGAACTTACATCCCATTGCGGTTGCCGCTTGGGTGGGAATGTTTGCCACTGCGCTGAATCTTCTTCCCAGCGGTCAGCTGGATGGGGGGCACATCGTATATGCGCTCTGGCCCAAAGCACATCGGTATGTCTCGTGGCTGGTGGTGGCCATTCTGATTTATTTTGGGTGGCATTACATCGGATGGAGGCTGTGGGCGTTTCTGGTGACTGCCATGAATATCTTGACCTGGCGGCAGCGGCAGGCGCCTGATTTCCCTGAGCTTGCGCCTACGCGCTGGGGCCTGGCTGTGGTTGGGCTTCTACTGCTGATACTTACGTTTACGGTTGTCCCTTTTTCCGGTTCCGATCTGCAATGGCATTAGGCAATAACTCTTTCGGCGGGCGGCGGGAACATCAGTTCTCTGTTACCGGTTCCTGGTTCTCAGAAATTTCGTCAACCACTCGGGAGGTCATCTCTGCGGCTGGCTCTCCGCCAACCATGGCTTGAGCGACAATCAGGCGGCGGGCTTCCACGCGCACTTTGGGAAGCCTCACCCCAAACCAGGCCGCTCCTCCCAGGCATGCGATGGACCCCAACCTTACCGCCATGGGAGCTCCCAGGCGGTCGGCCACGGCCCCGCCAAAAAATGCGCCGATGGGGGCCATGCCCATCAACATCATGGAATAAAGCGCCATTACGCGGCCACGCAATTGGTCCGGGACCATGGCTTGAATCAGCGTGTTCGATGACGACATTCCCAGCATCATGCAGAAGCCGACCGGAAGCAGGACCGCGGCGGAGAGCCAAAAATAGCGCGAGAAAGAAAACATCAATAAACTGAATCCAAATCCGGCACAAGAAAACGCTACCCAGCGTCCCAGCCCTTTTACGCCGGTGCGGGTGGCCAAGGTCAATGCTCCCAACAGCGCGCCCACTCCTGTGGCGCCCATCAGAATCCCCATGCCACTCGCGCCCCGATGCAAGACTTTGTCGGCAAAGATGGGCATGAGCACTACGTAAGGCATGGCCACCAGACTCACCAGGCCGAGCAGCATCAGGATTGCGCGGATCGGCGTAGTGCGGCGTACAAAATTAAACCCTTCGACAAGGTGGGCCAGCGGCGATGCCGATTGGGCCAAGGCCCTGGGCGCGGTGACCCGCATCATGAACAGACCGGCCAGGACGGCGAGATAGCTTACGCCATTGATGGCAAAACACCATCCCTCGCCGACCTTGGCGATCAGGACCGCGGCGATGGAAGGACCGATAATGCGGGCGCCGTTAAACATCGAAGAGTTGAGGGCAATCGCGTTCATCAAGTCTTCTTTCCCCACCATGTCCACCAAAAACGACTGCCTTGCGGGAATATCAAAGGCGCTCACGATTCCCATCAAGGTTGCCAAGCCGAGGACATGCCACTTGGTGACCACGTGGGCCAGAGTCAGCACCGCCAGCGCCGAATCGAAAATCATGGAAAAGACCTGGGTTCCGATCACGACTTTGTGGCGGTGGTAGCGGTCGGCAACGATTCCGCCTAAAGGCGCAACTAAGAAAACCGGGAATTGGCTGGCAAATCCGATGACTCCGAGCCAAAGCGCGGAGTGCGTCAGACGGTACACCAGCCAGGCTTCGGCAGCCGTCTGCATCCAGGTCCCGGTGAGGGAAATGAGTTGTCCGCTGAAAAACAGCTGGAAGTTACGGTGACGGAGAGCGGGGAAAGCCAGTGAGAAACGGCCTGAGCTTGCACTCTTCATCGATCCTATATTGATGTTAATTCATGGCTTAGCGATGCGAGTTGCATCAAAACCGTTGCAGTCACCAACTTGTAACTTCCCGCAAGCATGGAATTGGGGTAGAGTCGTGAAGAAGTAAACGCCAGGTTCGCCTTGCTATTGCGTACCCCTTCGCAAACTGAGATTAGGGTCCGCACCCGTTCTAGCGTGATTTTGTCCCCCAACGCAGTGGCCGCTGCGTACTGAAGTCTTCGGCTATGGGAGGAACCCATGAGCACCACCCAGGTTGGAGTAGAACGCCGGGCCTCGCAGCGCTTTGAGTTCCAATTGCCGGTGAGCATTCAAGTGGCCGGCTGCGCCGGAAGCGGGTTTACCCAGGATTTAAGCGGCCGAGGCGTGTCCCTTATCACCGATATGAATTTGGTGGAAGGAGAGCCGGTGGGTCTTACCCTGGTGATGCCCTCGGAGATCACGCTGGGGGAGAACATGAGGGTCCGCTGTCGCGGACAGGTGAAACGGGTTCAGACCTTGAACGTGGCCGGTAAGAGCTCGGTGGCGGTGCACTTAGCAGGGTGCGAATATCTTCCGGCCGAGGATGGCCCCAAGGTCGCCTACGCTACTCCTGCCGGACCCGAGAGAGACGAGGCCGGGGCCTCGATGCACACATTTGACTGGAAACGAACAACCAGCCTGGCCCATCGCTAGAAGGCGGCGGTTTCTTCCTGATAAGCCTTTGCAACGAATAGACTTGACCACCCACGATTGTGCTATTGCAAGCTTTTGTCTTTTGCATAGAATAGAACTCACCCCAAGTAGAAAGTCCGATCCTCCTGAAAGCAAGAATTTCCGGGCGGTTTTATCCGCTATGATGTAGCGGCTGACCGGTGCAGAGCAGTGCGTACGCTGGTTTGTGAAAGGTACCAAAGTCACTTGGCGGACGAATCTGTCGAACCATACCATTGCCCAAGACTAGGACAAGAATGATGAGGGGTTGGCCATGCAGGGCGTAGCCGTCGCGGTCCTGACCGAAGACAAAGAACGGCTTCCTGTGCTCCGGCATCGTCTGGATAGCACGCAAGTTGGCCACTCGGTGTTCAGTTACGCCGGCTTCCCTGCCGGATCCGCGGACCCCATTCTGCGACAAATTCAGGACGTCCACGCGGAAGTCGTTCTGGTGGACATCGACCCGCGCAATGAAGCGCGCGCGCTGAGCGCGATCGAACTGATCAAGTCCGCGACCAACGATCTCACAATTTTTGCGGTAGGCACGATGACCAGCCCGAATACGATCGTGTCGGCGATGCGCGCCGGGGCGAGCGAGTATTTGGAGAGAGACTCAGCCGCGGAAGCCATCGCCGAAGCGCTCAATCGTTTCTCAACCGCCCGCAGTAAGGCCCGGTCCGCTTCCGGCAGGGCCCGCATCTTCACGGTGACCAACGCCAAAGGCGGCGCTGGGGCGACGACCGTGGCAGTAAATACCGCGACTGCGTTGCAGGAATTGCAGGGCGGGGTTTTGCTGGTCGACTTTGCCCCGCTCGGACATGCGGCGCTTCACCTCAATTTGCGGCCCGCTTTTGGGGTTTTTGACGCGTTACAAAATCTGCACCGGCTGGATCCTTCCCTGCTTAAGGGATTGCTGACGCAATGCAACGGCGGCTTGCATTTGCTGGCGGCGCCGCAACAGCCCTTCTCCCTGGCCCCGACGGCCGCTGAACTTGCGCGCTTATTCGATTTCCTGGTTGCGCATTTCCGTTATGTGGTGGTGGACTGTTCCAACCGGGTTGACGCCACCGCGCGCTTGCTGTGCGAACTGTCGAATGCCGTGCTTCTGGTGGCGCAAACCGACGTGGTTTCGTTGTGGAGCGCGGGGCGCATGCGCCCCTACCTGGAAGAAGGCGCGGCCCGTGACCGGGTCCGGCTGGTGTTGAACCGCTACAAAAAGATTCCCGGCTTCGGCGATGAAGATGTCGAAAAGGCCACAGACTGTAAATTGCTTTGGAAGTTACCCAACAACTACCAGGCAACCGCGCCATCCATCGATAAAGGCATTCCAGTAACTTTCCAGGAGAACAGCGACATTGCACGGTCATTCCGAGGATTGGCTTCCGCGCTCGCGGAAGCTGCCGCGAGTTCCGAAGGCTCGCTAGACCTGGTCTACCAGCAGGACAAATCCGACCGCAAGAAAAAGGCCAGCGGGGGACTTTTGGTTTCTCCCTTGCGGGCGGGCCAGTAGCTTTACTTTCCGGCTTTTCCTTCCATCACGGGCGCGTAAACCGCCGGGTTGGTGCATACTTCGTAGTAGTTCCGCTGAGTCCACTCCTGCAAGGAAAATGAGGCCAAATCGATCCTGGGCATACGGCTGGCGCGGACCACGATCTTGCGGAAAATGTCGTTCCCGAGAGGCACCAGAGCGGTGTGGAGCTGAAAACCCTCGGTCCCCCAAAGCTGAGGAAGCTTGAGCTGGAAGTTCTCCACCGCCACCTCCTGGCACAGTTTCTGGAACGCGCCTTCATTCATCCTGATGCCCCCGAGGTTATAGTTCAAAATAAATTCATCCGGAGTTTCCGCCGCCTCGGCGCTTCCGGCGGTCTGAAAGACATACACGTGAAAAGGACTTCCCATCTGCTCAATACTTTTGCGGACGCGCTTGTTGCAGGACGACAGGCGGTCGCTTTCGTTGAGGGCATCGGAAATCATGATGCGGTCATCACCGTCGAGCAGGTACATGGGGGCCGCGTCCTGATAGGAAATGCCTATGCCTAACTCCAAAGCCGGCAGTCCGGCCCGCTCCAGAAGCTGGTTATATCCCCGGACAATCTCGATCATCTCGCGGGCCAAAACGCAGGCGCGGGCGACGATGAGTCCGGGTTCGCCTTCCCGCTCAATGATGGCGAGGATGACGGCATCGCCTTCCAGGAACACTTTGCTAGCGCCGTATTTGGTCAGCAGCTTGTTTACCGGGTCATAGAAATTGAGACTGAAGTAGGAGGCCGGGTTCAGCCCGCGCGCCATCAGCGATTTGGTCAGGCGGGAGGAATCGCGCACGTCCGCTTTGATGATGACGTGGCCCAGGACTTTTTCTTCCACCGGCTTTTGCTCGTCCGGCAGCAGGAACTCGTAAAGCGTGCCGTTCATGGCGGAGAGCTCCCGCATTTTTGCGTTGCCGATCAGGTTGACGCTGTCGAGGGCCGCGTTCAGCGCTTCCAGACGGCGAAGATCGCGATGGTAGCGCAGAAAGTCGCGCAAGAAACGGGCCGCCATCTTGGCGCGCTCCGCCCCCCGGCATCCTTCGACCCGGGCCACGGCCGCGGTCAACCCGCGAGT
>CAZETZ010000181.1:0-6669 GCA_964514735.1 uncultured Acidobacteriaceae bacterium
GATGTCAGCGTCATCAACGAACTGCCGCCGGGACGCACTCCCATCGTGACCCGCCGCATCTCCGATGACCGCTCTGGCGAAGTGTGGAAATTCTTGCGCAAGCAGGTTGAGGCGGGGCATCAGGCCTATGTCGTTTACCCCGTGATTGAAGAGAATGAAGAGACCGAGCTGAAAGCGGCGCTAAAAATGTATAAGGAGCTGAGCAACAAGGTCTTCCCACACCTCAAAGTCGGCCTTCTGCATGGCCGCCTGGAACCGGACCTGAAAGACCTGGTCATGCGTATGTTCCAGAAAGGCGAGTTGCACATTCTGGTGGCAACCACCGTAATCGAAGTGGGCGTGGATGTGGCCAACGCCACGGTCATGGTGATCGAGCATGCGGAACGCTTCGGGCTGGCGCAGTTGCACCAGCTTCGCGGGCGAATCGGGCGCGGCCCGGCAAAATCATATTGCGTCCTGATGACCGGAGGAAAAGTCTCTGAGGATGGAGAACGGCGGCTGGATGCGATGGTCCGCACCAGCGATGGGTTTCAGATTGCGGAGTTGGACCTTGAGCTGCGCGGGCCCGGGGAGTTCTTTGGCACGCGCCAGGCGGGAGTGCCCAGTTTTCAGGTGGCGAACTTGGTCCGCGACCGCCAGTTGCTGGAAGCCGCCAGACGCGAGGCGGCTGTGGTTTTGGCCGGCCCGAACGCGGAAATTTCACAGGAAGAAATTGACCGCGCCTTGCATCACATGCGCGCCCGCTGGCAGAAAACCTACGGCCTGGTGGAAGTAGGCTGAGCCTGGGTGGAGGCGGGGCTTGCCCCCGCGACCGCATGCCATAATCATCCGTCAATGAAGACTGTTAGCAAATCGGACCTCTATCGCAAGTTACCGTCGGTGGATGAGGTGCTGCGCGCTGCCCAGGTAAGGTCGTTGCTTGCCCACGATGGCGCAGCCGCGGTCGCGGATGCTGCTCGCGCAGTTCTGGCCCGGTTACGTCATGAAATTGCGGCCGGGTATTTAGATTCGGCTGGAGTCGATTTGGCCGTCACCGGAATTGCGGTAGCGGTGGAACGGCAGTTACGACAGAGTCTGGCGCACTCTCTCCGTCCGGTGATCAATGCGACGGGGGTCATTCTTCATACCAATTTGGGGCGGGCCCCAATGTCGGCTTCTGCTCTGGCGCATGTGGGCGAGACGGCCGCTGGATATTCCAATCTTGAGTTTGATTTGGAAACGGGCGAGCGTGGGAAGAGAGACGTTCATGTCGAGCGGCTCTTTCGCAAGCTGCTTGACGAGGCGGGCGAGTCGCCCGTCTCTCCCTGGTCAGGGGAGGACGGTCGGCGCGGGATTTCCACCATTGTCGTGAACAACAATGCGGCTGCGGTCCTGCTTGCCTTGAATACCCTGGCCGATGGTGGAGAAGTGATTGTTTCGCGGGGGGAGTTGGTGGAGATTGGCGGCTCGTTTCGCATTCCGGATGTGATGAACAAATCGAATGCGCTCCTGCGCGAAGTGGGCACTACCAACCGGACACGAGTCAGCGACTATGCCAACGCGATTACCGAGAAGACGCGGCTCATTCTCCGCGTGCATCGCTCGAATTTTGAGATCACTGGATTTACCGAGCAGCCGGCTCTGGGAGAATTGGTCCGCCTGGCCGAAGAACGTCAAATTCCCTTGCTGGAAGACCTCGGCAGCGGAGCGCTCTTTGATTTGAGTCTGGTGGGGATTGAACATGAGCCGGGTGTACTTGACAGCCTGCGGGCGGGAGTCGGCGTGGTCGCATCCAGCGGTGACAAGCTGCTGGGCGGGCCGCAGGCGGGAATTCTCAGTGGGCGGAGCGATCTCATCGCGCGCATGCGGGCCAATTCACTGTTCCGGGCGTTGCGCGTGGACAAGCTGACTTATGCGGCCCTGGAAGCGACGCTTCTGGCTTACGTGAAGCGCGACTATGACGCAGTCCCCACGCTGCGCATGATGCAGTTGCCGAAGAACGATATCGGCAAGCGAGCCGAGGCATTGGCCGGGAAAATCAGATCGAACATGGTTTTAGCCGAAGTTACCGATGGCGAATCCTTGATCGGGGGTGGGGCTGCGCCAACTGCGGTCTTACCGACGCGCCTGTTGGCAATCGCCTGCCACGGACTCAGCGCGGACGAACTGGTGGCCCGCTTGCGGGCGTCCGATCCGCCGGTGGTGGTTCGAGTGGAAGACGGGCGCGTACTGCTCGACTTGCGGACGGTTTTTCCAGAGCAGGACCAATTATTGGCGGACGTCATAAGTCGGCTTACCACGGAGGCACAGACACACGGAGGAAACTAAGAATGTTCTATGAAACCACCGTGCTGCGTGATGCCTGGAGCGGTGTGCTAACGTGAATGCGCATGATTGTGGGCACCGGGATTGATATCGCGGAAGTGCCGCGCATTGCCGATGCGATCCGGCGGCATGGGGAACGGTTCTTGCACCGCGTATTTACCGAAGGCGAAATCGCTTACTGCGATTCGAAGGCGAACCGGATCGAGCGTTATGCCGCGCGCTTTGCCGCGAAGGAAGCTGGAATGAAGGCTTTGGGTACCGGGTGGAACCATGGGGTGCGCTGGCGGGACGTGGAAGTGTGCCGGCAGCCGGGCGGGAGGCCTACGATCACCTTCCATGGGAAGGCTGCGGAGTTTGCCGCCAAGCTGGGGACACGGAATATTGCGCTGTCTCTTTCCCACACGGCGGAGCACGCGATCGCGCACGTCATCTTGGAAGATTGAGGATAGGAACTACTTGCGCCGAATCCAGGACCAGCGGCCCCATTCGTGAAGGTGAATCTTCGGACAGGGATGGGGCGAGTGACGATGCACAAGCGCTGCGCCAAAATCTCTATCTGTTAGACTGTCGCACTCGATACACAAACCATTCATGTCTACCACGGTTGAAATTTTCCAGGCCATCTCGAACGATGACTCATCCCGCGACCGTGCACTGTTCGCCGGGGTCGCGCTTACTAGCTTTGCGGCTTTGCTGCTGGAACTCGCGCTGACCCGGTTATTTTCCGTGGTTCTGTTTTATCATTTTGCATTTCTGGCAATCTCGATCGCTCTGCTTGGGCTTGGGGCGGGCGGGGTTGGGGCGTATCTGGGGAAAGCGCGGTTGGCGAAGTATGGGACGCGGGCCCTGGTATCGCGTCTTTGTGTGTTTAATGCGCTGTTGATGCCGGTGGTGCTGGTGGTGGTATTGTGGACGCCGGTCTCCCTGCAGATTTCTGTGGGAAATTTTCTGCGGCTCACCGCTATTTACCTGACTTCAGCGATTCCCTTTTTTGTAACCGGATTGGCGTTTTCGGTGGTGTTTGCCCGCGAAGCGAAACACATCCCCCGTCTGTATGGAGCGGATTTGACGGGTGGGGCGGTCGCTTGCCTGGCCATGGTCCCGCTGCTGAATTGGCTGGGCGGGCCAAACACGGTCCTGTTTGCGGGGTTTGTCATGGCAGCGGCTGGATCGGTATGGGCTACGACGGCGAAGGAGAGAAAATCAGTCTCGGTATTGGCAGCCGCGTGCCTGCTCCTGATTGCCATCAATCACTCGGGGCGGTGGTTTGACATTGTGTATGCCAAGGGAATGTTCCGCGACCCGGCGGTGGTGGAATTTGCCCGCTGGAACGCCATCTCGCGGGTGGAGGTGGACCGGCAAGGCGGCGCCAAAGCCATTGTGATCGATGCGGACGCCAACACTTACATTATGAATGCCGATCCCCAACAGTGGCACGGCACGGTGTGGGAGAGGAACCTGATGTCGGCGCCGCCCGCACTGGCGAATGTGCTCCGGCCACATGGGGAGTTCGCCATCATCGGGCCCGGTGGTGGTGTCGATGTATTGCGCGCGGTAGCCAACGGCAGCCCGAACGTGACCGGAATTGAAATTAATCCCATCATCGCCAATACCATCATGCGCGGACGCTATGCGGATTATGCCTATCATTTGTATGAGCGCCCTGAAGTGCATCTTCATGTCACGGACGGGCGGTCATTCGTGCGCAATGCCCCGCAGCGCTATGACGTAGTACAAATGACCTTGGTCGATACCTGGGCCTCCACCGCCGCCGGTGCATTTGCGCTGAGCGAGAACAGTCTCTACACGGTGGAGGCGTTCCGCGAATACTTTGAACATTTAAAGCCGGACGGAATGGTGGCCATCACCCGTTGGGAGTTCCGTCAGCCGCGGGAAGCCCTGCGCGTGGTCTCGGTCGCCATGGAGGCGCTGCATCAACTGGGTATTCCGGACACCCGTGGGAATTTCATCGTAATTTCTCAAGGCGGCCTGAATGAGGATGGAATTCCGGTCGCAGTGCTGGCGAAGAAGGCTCCTTTCACGCCCGTGGAAGAAGCGGCGGTGAAGGCGCACTTAGCCAGTCATCCGGTATTGGTCGCCCTGCATCTTCCTTCCGCGCCGCAAGGCAACCCGTTCTCCACGCTGATTGCAGGCAATGATCCCCATATCTTCGCCGGTAGTTACCCCTACAACGTGGCCCCGGTCACGGACAATGCGCCGTTCTTTTTCTTTACGCTGAAGTTGGGGCAGGTCCTGCATCATGAAGGACCCAGGCATGGGATCGATTGGAAAGTGAATCTTGGGGTCGCTGTGCTGGGGATGGTGCTGATTATTTCGCTGGTTGCGGTATTCGCTTTTCTGGTGGTCCCTCTGGCCGCCGGCTCACGCCGCGCGCACCATCATGCGCTTCCCCTGATTTATTTCATTACCGTGGGGCTAGGTTACATTCTGGTGGAAATCGCCTTCATTCAGCGTTTCGTGCTTTTTCTTGGCCATCCCACCTATGCGTTGACGGTGGTGATATTTCTTATGCTGCTTTCGAGTGGCCGGGGAAGTCTGGCTTCACGGAAGTGGCTGGGCCAGCGGTCCAGTGCCGCAATACCGTTAATACTGATTGTTGCGGCTTTAATACTTTATGTTTTTGTTCTTCCGGGATTGCTCAATACATTTGTGGGGCTTCCGCTCGTAGCCAAGTTTGTGATCAGCGCTGTCCTGCTGGTCCCACTTGGATTTGCCATGGGGATGCCGTTTCCGACGGGGCTGAGGGCCTTGGCAAGTTTCCCCGCCCCGGCATTCCCCGCCGGTGAAAACAGTGAATCCAAGCAGAACGCCGTGGAGTGGGCCTGGGCGATGAATGCCGCCTCCAGCGTGCTGGGCTCGGTATTGGCCATGGTGATCGCCATCCAGTTTGGACTCAATGTCACTCTGGCTTGCGGTGCGCTGGCTTACATTGTTGCGCTTGGTCTCGTCAAGACGGTAAGCCCGCCGACTCCCGCTTAATTCGGGGAATTCTTTGCGATCTTCGCGGGTTTCTTGGCGAACTTTGCGTTTTAAGCTTTGCTTTGTCCCACTGGCAGAAAGCCCGGACGTAAAGATCGCCAAGGTTCCGCAAAGGACGTAAAGAAAAGCGTCGCAAATCGGGACAAGGCCCCCGCCTCTTACGTGGAGCTTGCGCCCCCTGTCTGCTATCATGCAAGGAAAATTGCCGCTGTTGGTGCGGCAGGACTGCCTTGTGAACATGGTGCCGGGGAGAACGCGTGCCTAGCCAAAAGCAGCTGAAGTGGTCTCAGTTGAAAGTCGGGATCACGGTCGTGGTAGCCCTAACCACGTTGGCTGTGCTCATCTTTCTGATGAGCGGCACCGGCGGCATCTTCACCGAAAAAATCGAACTCAAATCTTACGTGGATAATGCCAGTGGACTGCGTGTGGGCGCGCCCGTGCGCCTCAGCGGCGTGGACATCGGCAATGTGTCGGCGATCCGGGTGGTGCCGGATGCCGACAAGCTCCTTACTCCGGTCGAAGTCACGATGAAAGTGAATACCAAATATCGCTATGCCCTTCGCAAGGATTCGAAAACCTTGCTCTCGACCGCGGGCGTGTTGGGGGAGACCTACATCGATATTAATAGCTCCGAAGCCCGCAAGGCCGAAGCGCAAAATGGGGATGTTCTGCCGAGTCAAAACGTTCCGGATTTCTCCGACATGGTGCGCGCGGGGCAAGGCACGTTGCAGAACATGGATGCGCTGCTCAAGCGCCTCGACCGGATCATTGCGTATGTCGAAACCGGCAAGGGGTCGGTGGGCAAGTTGATTTACGATCCCACACTCTACAATCGCTTGTCTTCGACCGTGACTGAGTTCCAAGGGCTGGTCAGCGACATCGGCTCCGGGAAGGGCACGTTGGGAAAATTGGTCGCCGACGATACCATGTACAACAAAATGAATGCCACGTTGGACAAGGTCAATGGGATGATCGATGATCTGAATGCGGGCAAAGGTACGGCGGGAAAATTCCTTAAGGACCCCTCGCTTTACGATAACGCGAATAAGACCGTCGCCAACATTCGCCAGCTTACCGAAGATATCAACTCCGGCAAAGGCGCGCTGGGCAAGTTTGCCAAGGACCCGGAGTTCGCGGCGCGCATCCAGAATATTGCCAACAAGCTGTCTACGATCGCCGACCGGCTAGATGCCGGGGAAGGGACTGCCGGGAAGTTCCTGCGTGACCCATCGTTATACAACAATGCCGACCAGATGCTGGTTGAGTCGCGCGAACTGGTGAAAGCGATTCGGCAGAATCCTAAGAAATATCTCACGATCCATCTCAAGGTTTTTTAGCGCGTCGCTCTCCTATCGGGTGTTGCGC
>CAZETZ010000182.1:0-6668 GCA_964514735.1 uncultured Acidobacteriaceae bacterium
GAGAGCGAGCGCGCAAACCACCGAAGCGAGCAGCTATACAGTGCATGAAATCAAAGAGCCTACCGGCACCCTAGTCAGGGAGTACGTTTCGCCGGCGGGTCGTGTCTTTGGCGTTGCGTGGCAAGGGCCGTTTGTCCCTGATATGCACCAGCTTCTTGGCGACTATTTTGAGCAATACTCGCGAGCGGCGAAGACCCAGCGAGAGAGTCACGTGGGACGGTGGCCTCTCAACATTCAAGAACCGGGGTTGGTCATCCAAACAGCTGGCCACATGCGAGCTTATTCGGGCCGCGCCTATGATCCTGAATTGCTGCCAGCGGGGGTCAGTGCGAATGATATACGGTAAGAATGCGCAACGGGTTTCGCTGGCGTTGGCTCTCGGTGTGACAATTCTGCTGGTGGGTTGCGGCGGCGGTGGCCTGGGTAACACCCTGCAAACCGGACCACCGATTACAATCACGCTGTCAGTAGGCGCGGCGACGATGACACCAGGCCAGCAGATCACCATCAAGGCCACGGTTTATGACCAAAGCAACCAGGGCGCGATTTGGACTGTCTCCCCGCTGGGTTTTGGAAGTTTGAGTAATCAAACTCTGACCTCGGTGGATTACACAGCTCCAATTGATTTTTCTACACCCACCACCGTGAAGATCATTGCCACTTCGATCACAAATCCGAACGTTACCGCTGCCGCGCAACTCAACGTTTCTCCAGTTGCAGTTTCGCTTGCAACCGATACTACGTTCGTTCCTGTCGCTCGGACAATAAACCAGGGCGAACAGCTAAATATTTTTTCGAATTTGTCAAACGACCAGAGCGGCAATGGCGTAACCTGGACTCTTTCTCCTGCAAGCGGGACCGGATCATTGGCCGGTGTGCAGGCCTTCTCGGTGACCTATGTCGCCCCTGGTGTCGTTCAGTCACCCACCACCGTAACCGTCACGGCGGCATCAGTGACGAACCCGAGCGCTACCTCATCCCTTAAAATCACAGTATTACCTTCAGGCGCCGACCTCAATGTAGCTGCCATTACCGTGGACGGCGGGCCTGTTGCAGGCCAAACCTATGCCAATGGGGCATTCACGAGCGTCACCATCTGCAAACCCGGGAGCCAAACTGTCTGTCAAACTGTGGATGGAGTCTTGGTTGACACTGGGTCCGCAGGGCTCAGAATTTTGCAGTCCCAATTGCCGGTCTTTAAGCTTCCGACCATTAGCGATGTCAAGGGCAATATATTGGAGAACTGCGATTCGATGCCGGACGGCTCCTATTTATGGGGCCCGGTATCGTTAGCCGACGTCTATATTAGCGGCGAGACCACGGCGTTGAATCCAATTGCCGTTCCCATTCAGGTCATTAGCAGCTCTAATGCGGCAGTACCAATGGGCTGCTCCAATGGGAGTACGGCAAACGACAATACGCCCCAACTTCTGGGGGCCAACGGTATCCTCGGTGTGGGTCCAGAGCCAACCGACTGCACTGTCGGGGGAATGAATCTCTGTGATCGTAGCGTTCAACCCGTAGCCCCTAACGTCTATTACGCATGTCCGAGCCAAGGGGGATGCACAACTGTTGACTCTCCGATCTTTGTCACCAAAAGCCAACAAGTGTCAAACCCGGTTCCCTTGTTTAGTTCGGACAACAACGGCGTGGTCCTCCAATTGCCCGCCGTTTCCAGCGTCGAGGCAAACATTACTGGCACTATGATTTTCGGCATCGGGACGCGAGCTAACAATGACTTGGGCGGCGCGACCGTCTTCACCCTGGACGCGAACGACAACTTCACTACCGTGTTCGGTGGTCAAAACCTTACAGGCAGCTTCATTGACAGCGGGTCGACTGCCCTGTTTTTTCCCGATTCTCTACCAATCTGCACTAACAGTACTCAGTTCTTCTGTCCGCCCTCTCTCGTGACGGGCCTTTCGGCAACGAACCAAGGGGCGACCCAAGGGATGGGTACGGTGAGCTTCAGTGCCGACAATGCCGACAATCTGTTCTCAGCCAACCCGGGCTTTGCAGTGTTCGGCTCGCTGGCGGGTCCCGCGGCCACCAACCATTCCTGCGCTGCGGCGGCATCTTCTTGCGTTTTCGATTGGGGATTGCCTTTTTTCTATGGCCGCAGGGTTTACACCGCCATCCAAGGGCAACCGGTTTCCGGAGCGCCACCCACGCCCTGGTGGGCTTACTAGACACAATTCGGGACTTTGATTCTGTGAGCAGAATATGGACAGGGTTTCTTGTGAATTCGGGAGTGACTGAGCAATCCTCCAAGTGGTTAGGCGAACACTTGACGCGCGAGAATCTTCTTTTTGCGTTCCTGTTAGTAATTTGCGCAGTCCCCATCTGGCGCCTTTCTGAGTTTCCTACCCAGGACGGTCCTGCCCATGTTTACAACGCCTATTTACTGAGCGGGTGGTGGAAAGCCGCCTTCCCCATCGATCGCACCTTTTTTGCCTTGAACCCTGCGCCCGTGCCTAATTGGTTTTCGACTGCGATTCTTGCGAGTCTTATGCAGGTGTTTTCGCCCCGAATATCGCAAAAGGTCCTGTTGACATCGTATGTCGTCCTTTTGCCATTCGCTTTTCGCTATGCCTCGCGCTCTTTCGGCCATATTGCCCGCTACACCTACTTTCTTGGTTTTGCTCTGCTGTGGAATTACTTTTTCCTGATGGGTTTTTTTAATTTCTGCCTCAGTCTTGTGTGGTACCTGCTCTTGCTTGGATACTGGGCGCGAAAGCGCAGCTGCCTCGGTCCGATGCAAATCACCGTCTTGTTTTTGTTGTCGTTCCTTCTGTATTTTTCCAATGGTCTCTCCTACTATTTGGCAGTGGGGACAGTCGGCTTGCTTTCCATCGCGGTTCTTGTGGGTGGGCCCCGGAGTCTCTCCTTACACTCGTGGGGAAAGGCCCTCGCGTACCCTCAAATAGGTCTGGCCGTTGCAGTGCCTCTCTCAGTTTGGTATTTTGCCTTTCCCAGCAAAAACACCCTGGTCACCAGGCCAGCGCACATGACATTGGGGGTTGTGAGTTGGTCGATTACACGAGTTTCGATTCTCGTCTCCAGCTACAACGCCATTGATCTGAAGTTCTCAGCTCTGTTCGGGTTGGTCTCACTCATTGCTGTTGTGGCCGCCTGCTACGCTCGCCGCGGCCAGGGTCCAAAGTTGCGGTTTTCTGATGCGCTTCTGTTGGCCGCGGGTGGACAGTTCATTTTGTATGTGATCGCGCCGCAACACGCCGGGGGCGGAGGCTTTATCAACTACCGGTTGTTTTTGTTCGCCGTCGCTACTTTGACCTTGTGGATAACGATTCAGCCCTACAACAAAACCACAACTGCCGTCATTTCAGCGGCCGCGGTTGTTATCGGTCTGGGCCTTGGTGCAAGAACTTTCGAACGGTCCCGCTGGTTCACGTCCGCGCTTGAGGAATACAAAGCTGCCTCAAGTCATATCGAACAACATAAGTCTTTTTTGTCATTGCATTTCGACGATCAGGCAGGTTACGGAACCTTTCGCGACCCCGGATTGAAGTATGACCCTTTCATGCACGCAGGGGACCTCCTGGCTACCGAGCGGAATCTTGTCGATTTGGATGATTACGAGGCGATAAGCAGGAATTTCCCAATCGTCTACCGGGCCGATTTTGATCCGATGAAGGTCATCAAAAAAGAAGGGCCCTCAGCTCTTCCCCCTCTCGCCGATATCTCCGGGTACCAGCACACGACTGGACGTACAGTTGACTATGTATTGCTTTGGGACGCGCAGAGATGGAACCCGGCGGACTTAATCGCGCAGAGCGCACTACAACAGGTTCATGCGGACTATGTCCTGATTTATTGCGCGGAGAATATTCCCTTGCAGTTGTACCAGCTACGGCAGGAAGTGAGCCTGGCGGTCAAGACTCCCAACTGTCTGACGACGGCGACGGAGAAATGATCAATCCAAGTCGGTGTTGTTAATCCTTACCGAACAGATTTTCTATGAACGGGAGGTGTTCGCGAACGGCGACCGATCCTGCTCCCGCGCGACGCAAAAACCCAACCGCTAAATTCTTAAAGTCATGCGTACATCACTTGCTACCCGACAAGAAATTGACAGCAAAACGGGCTGGCAAGATTGAAATTAATTTTTGGTAAATTTCTCTGTCCACCTATGTCCTGTGGGATGGCTAGGAGTGACAATCAAGGGTTACAAAACACCACCCCCAGACTCAAGGATGCGAATGTCGCACTTCGGCGGATGAGCAATGAAACTAAGACCCGGGAAATGCCTGTGGACGCTAACTTTCTTCGCGATTACGCTCGGGACGGGCTGGTCGCAGGAAAAAGATGAACAGCGGCCGGTGACTGACGCGCAAGATACGGTCCTGCCGGAGACGGCTGGTCCGGATGCCATGCCGGCGCCTGACGGTGCGGGCTCGGATCAATCCTCCACCGAGCTTCCAACTTCGATCTCACGAAGCTATCTCCTTACCGGCATACACATGAATGAACGCGCAGATAGTAGGCCGGGCGGAATTTTTGGGAATTCATCCCAATTCTCTTCCGTTACAGATGTGCTAGGAAGCCTCAGTCTGCTGAAGGTGCGGCGTCGTTCCCAGACGGCAATCGACTACGTGGGAGGCGCCACCGTCTACAGTAACTACGTCAATACGGGTCTCCATAACGAACAGACCGTGCAACTCAGTGCGGACCACAGTATCCTGTGGCGAAGGGGCCGGCTGAGCTTCAGCGATTCATTCCGCGATCTACGCAGCGGGGATTTTGGATCATCCTCATTTGGCGGGGCCAGCGCGTACAATTTGCGTTTTACGGGAGCTGGCGCCAGCATTTCGGAAGACACCATCGCATCTGATTTTTCCGGAGCGAGTCAGCTCGGCCAACTGGGCGAACAGTCCTCGCTCACGAATGTCTCGACGGTTCACCTTACCCAGGCTTTGACCCCCCACGCTTCAGCTTCCCTGGCGACCGATTATTCATTCACTGATTATCTCGGCCGCAGCGGCCCCTTGGTCGGCAGCCGTCAAGTTTCGGCGCAAGCGGGATACAACTACCACTTCAATCGAAGAGACGAAATCGGGGTGGTGTACGGATATCGAACATTTCAGTTTCCCCAGCGCGGCGGCATCGTCACGAATTCGGTGCAGGTAGTCTACCAGCGCCGGGTCTCGGGTCGCATGGTTTTGACGCTCGGGGCGGGTCCGGAATTTGCAACCGTGAGTAGTGATACCAGCGGGAACCTTCAGCAAATCAACGCTACCGTGCAGGCTTCGCTTCATTATCGTCTGGAAAGGTCTCGTCTGGCGCTTTCGTACCGCCGTCTGGTGTCCACAGGTTCTGGTTTCTTCGATGGAGGGAACACAAATGTTGTCCGATTTTCCTTGGGACGAGACCTCTTTCGTTACTGGCGATGTAGCTTCGACCTCGGGTACGCCAGGGTAAGCAATATCGCTCCGGCATCGCCAAGCTCACCCGGGACATTTGGAAATTCGTATCAGCATGGGTTCGCAGGCGCGGCTGTCCAGCGACGATTGGGACGGGATTTCAGCATTTCAGCCAGTTATCAATTTACGGGTGAGAACTTCGATAGTTACTCTTGCGGCGCCGGTACGGTTTGCGACGGTGTCCGGGGGCGGCATGTCGCTTCGATCGGCTTCGATTGGAACCTTCGCCCCCGTCGGCTGGAATGATCTGGACCCACGCGGTTTGTTTGGACCGCGCCGAGTAAACCAAAGTTAGGCCGCGGCGCACGACCAAAAACGCGGAGCGAAGCTCAGAGACCGACATGATTCGCCTCTTCAATGTGCATTACCCGATCCGGATCGTACTGCTTCTGACCGTCGAGGCATTGATGGTCTGGACTTCCTTCCTGTTGGGCACTGTACTGCGCTTCCGCGAAGATAGTTACTTGGTGCTGAACTGGGAGAGCGGGTATCTAAAGATCTTCATCGCGACGCTTTTCGTTTTATTGCTTTCTCACGGCTTCGATCTATACGACCCGTCCCATTTCAACGCCAAGGGTGAACTCTATTTCCGGTTGCTCCTTGTCCCAGGGCTGCTGGCTTTGGGGCTCGCGCTCGTGGGAATGGTATTTCCCAAAGTGTTGTTAGGCAATTTTTCATTCCTGTTCGGATTGATGATCGTGACGGTGGCGCTGTTGGGATGGCGGAGCGCCTACGGCTGTCTGGTATCGCAACCATATCTCCGCGAGCGGGTATACGTTTTAGGCGAAGGAGCGCGGGCCCAAAAACTTGTATATGCGCTGCGAACCCGCCCCGAATTAGGGGTCGACGTAGTGGGCTGGACGGGAGAGGCGGGAGAAATCCTGACGCGAGAAAACATGGGCGCTCACTTGCGGGGAATCGCGCGCGGCAATGCCGTGCATCGCGTCATCGTGGCCATGGAAGACCGGCGGGAGACCATGCCTATGCAGGAGCTTCTGGAGCTCCGGTTGCACGGTGCGGTCTGTATCGAAGAAGCTACCTCGTGGCTGGAAAAGATCTCCGGCAAGATTGAAGTCGAACAGCTTTACCCGAGCTGGATCATTTTTGCCAAAGGCTTCCGTTTCGGTGACACCTTCAGGTTCGTTCGGAGGTTGCTAAATCCCGGGGTCGGACTTAGTGGCCTGTTATTCACGGCGCCCTTTATACCTGTGTTTTCCCGTGGCCCCC
>CAZETZ010000183.1:0-6622 GCA_964514735.1 uncultured Acidobacteriaceae bacterium
TGCCGTCGCCGTCATAATAGTAGTTCACGCCGGCGGTCGAGAGCAGCCGGTTCTCCGCGTCGTAGGTATAAGTCGCCGAGCCGTTCGAGGTCATGTTGCCCGCCGCATCATAACCGTAGCCCGAGAGGCGATTATTGGCCACGGGCCCACTCAAGCCAACACCGGGCTTGAATGGGCCACCCGCCCCCTCTCTCTGATGGCCCCATTTGGGTAGAATGTGGCGTTCGGGAAAACGCCGTAGTAGTTGTCTCTGGCACCATACTCACGACCCGCTGAGAGAGAGAAACGACTCGATGTCCCGGATAGCCACATCCCATTCGGAGATTTTGTTCCCCTCTGCGGTTATCACCACTCGATCCTGTATGTGCTGGCTCATTTCAGAGATATCGAACTTTTTTGGAAGCTGGCTGTAAGGAAGGAGCTGATTCTGAAAATGGGCCATCTCTCCATCACGATATACGCGCCAAATCTCGAGATTCGAAGAAGCTTCGGGATTGTCATACGACACAACCAGAGCGACTTTAAGATTTCCATCGAGTAACGCTTCTAATTCACGTATCCAATGAGACTCATAGTCCACTTTGCTCCATAAAGACAAATTTGCCAAGAAATCCTCTATGGAGGTGCCCAACACTAAATGCCCTGGCGCAGCCGGGATGTTCTTGTCGTCATAAGGATATTCAATCGCTTCGCCAGTAAATCTTATTGAGAACATTTCTTTATGGTCCTATACGGTTGAAATCCAAGTCGGTCGTGGCAATCCGATTACCGTTTCTATCCAATTCCTTGAACACTTCGCCTGCCGTGTGGCTCGTGTTCGAAAAGGAGAAATAACGGCCATTTTTCTCAAAGACAAGTTGCCCCTGCGATGACAGTCCCTTCACCTCTTTCATGCCTAAGTATTTGGCGGTTTGTCTCTGTTGAGGCTTTGTGAGACGCGCGTTGCTTCCGCTCCCACGTCCGCCACTTCCGTCGCCACCAGTTTTGCAAGCAACAAACCCCATGCCACCACCCGCCAGACCCCCTATGGCACCTCCACCTGCAGCTCCGTATCCCGCACCAAGGGTCCCACCGCCGCCAATCCCTGCAAGAGTCCCCCCTGGGCCGACTGCAGTTCCAACTACTCCTCCACCAACACCACCTCCAATCGCACCGAGGACTCCACCAGTACCTGCACCTATGCCTACCCCGGCTGCGGTCGCTTTCGCCATGCAAACTGGATCGCGAGGAGCTGTGATCCAATCTTTTACGACTTGTGTTACCTGTTGAATCCTTTCCTGAGCATCATCACAAAAGTATCCGGTTACACCCGAACCGTGCCAGCCGTCCTTCCACGTAAAGATCTGGATATACATTGCACACCTGGCAAGGCCATCGGGATCGACCGAATTTAGGGGATTGTTCGATACATACGAATACCCATTCCAACTCTGAGGATCCCCGGGATCGGCTCCCGCATTTTCTGGATCGGGCGTCATGAACCGGCCCAAGGCACCAGCATCATATCGCGCCCCAAAGTTGTCCAACCCGCTCTCCGCGTCGCGTTCTTTGCCGGTGAACTTGTAGTGGTTAGAATCGCTGCCTGAGATGGGAATCTCGCCCCCGTACGGGTAATAGTCCGACTCCGCCACCGTGGCGGCGTTGTAGCTCGACGGAGTGGCAATGATCCTCGCCGTCCCCAGGTGGTCGGCAACGTAGTAATGGGCCGTGTTGCTGGGCCGGTCCAGGCGCGCCACCCGCATCCCATTAAAGTAAAAGTATTCTTCATTGATGTTGCCGCTCAGGTCGCTTTCGTCCAGCGCGTCGCTGCCCATGCCCGTCCAGTAGAGCGTCCCGGTTGATTTCTTCACTCGCTTGCCGTCGCCGTCGTAGGTGTAAGTCACGCCGGCGGTGGAGACCAGCCGGTTCTCGGCATCGTAGGTGTAAGCTGGCGTAAATGTCCCTGTGGGACAATTGCCCGTAACCAAGAGCACATTGCCCGCCGTATCATGACATAGTCCGCTCAGTTGATTCTTGACATTGGCCGGGGCCGCATTTAAAAGTTCATAGTTGGTCTTGCCCGTGACCGGCCCACGGTTAGTGAGATTGCCCCAGGCGTCTGTAGTGTAAGTCTCGCCCCAGTTCACGCCGCTGGTGTAGGCGCTGCTAATGCGGTTGAAGGCATCATAAGTAAAGTTCTGAGTGCGGTTGCCGTCCAGCTTGTTCACAATCTGATAGACGTTGCCGTTGTCTCCGGATGCGTCTGGAAATGTACAAGTAATTCCCAGGGTGGCGCTGATACCTCCTTTCATGTGAAAGTCGTAACAGCGCTGATACAGGTTTTGATAGGGAGGCGCGCTACCCGTTACCAGAGCATACTCCAGCATGGGTTGCAGCCGTTTGTTGTAGGCGCGCTCGGTCATGATCCCCGCAAAAGCTCCCGAAGGCCCTTGGCCCATCTCCCGCAGCCCTCCGTGGAGGAAACCTGGGAGGAAACCTGGGGACAGACGGAACGTTCCCCGGTTTTTCTGTGCCGATTCGGATTCGGGAATGGACCATTCGCTTTTTCCCAAAAACTCCGCCTTTGCCGGATCTCTTTCTGCTAGCTTTCCCTCATGGCCCGCCTGCCTCGCGTCGTCGTGGTGGATGTCCCGCATCATGTTACCCAGCGCGGCAATGCCAGGCAAGTCATCTTCGCCCAGGATGCCGACCGCATCACTTACCTTGAGTTACTACGCCAGCATTCTGGCCTCTACGGGTTGTCGCTGCTGGGTCACTGCCTGATGTCGAATCACGTGCACCTGATCGCCGTGCCCCGCTCGCCGATGGCGATGGCCAGCACTCTCAAGCACACCCACGGACGTTATGCGGCTTACTGGAACGCTCGCCAGTCTTCCTCCGGCCATGTTTGGCAGGGGAGATTCTATTCCTGTCCGCTCGACCAGGCGCATCTGTGGGAAGCCTTGCGTTATGCGGAGTTGAATCCGGTGCGGGCGGGTCTGGTGGCTGCGGCGGAGCAGTGGCCCTGGTCCAGCGCCGCTGTGCATTGTGGCCTCACCACTCAAAGTGATGGGCTCGACCTCGAGCGATGGAGCCAGCGATGGACAGCCGCACAGTGGCAGGCCTACTTGGCGGACGGCGCGTCGGTGGGCGAGTGCGCTCAACTGCGCCGTTGTACCTACACCGGACGCCCCCTGGGATCGCCTGAGTTTGTGGAGGATCTGGAACGCTCCACGCTGCGCTTGCTCGCGCCTCGCAAAGGCGGTCGCCCGAAGAAGCCTTCACCCGACCCCAATCAGAACAACCTTACCTTTGTGGCGTGAGAAAAACCGGGGAACGTTCCGTCTGTCCCCAGGTTTCCCCAAAGAAAAAATTCTCAGGGACGGCCCAGACCCTCACCGGCTCCCGGAATCGCTCGCCCTGGCCGCCCAAGAACGCCAGCGGCAGGTACTCTGCTCGACGGTCGGGATCGGAGCGCTGCTCGTGGCTTTGCTTAATCCTTCAGATCGGTTCGCACCACGATGGCGTCTGCTTTCTTTTCAGCGGCACCCGCTGCCGCTTCATCCCCGCTTTGCCGAAGGACAAGCGCATACTCCAGGAGCACTGATTTCAGAGTTCCCATGTACTTGTTTTTCAGAAACTCGGAGTCGATGTTGTCGTGTGCCGCCTCCAGCGTCTTTACGGCGTGCTCGTATTGCGTTCGGGCTTGTTGCAGATCACCGGTGCCGCGTAACGCACGGGCTACATCGCGGTAGGCATAACCCAGCTCCGCCTCTGTGGGCTTCAACGCGACCTCGGCTATCCCAAGTTCCTGCTTGTAAAGAGCCAGCGCATCAGTGAACTTCTTCTGCGCGAACTCCGCGTGGCCGGCATACTGGTAAGCTGTCAGCCGCTCCATCCGACGTTCGGTCGGCATTTGGTTCGCGAGTTCGACTAACGGCGCGCACGCTTGCTCCGCATTGGGATAGTCACCATGCTGGAGGAGTCCTCGGCATTTTTCTTCCTGCTTGAAGTACTTGTCGCTCGCGTCCTGCTCTTTCTTGTAGTCGGCTTCCGATATTCCGAGCGAGAACGGCACCTCGACCACGGTACTGACCTCAGCAGCGGTGCCCTCAACCATGAACGGTTTGTATTGCCACTGCTTCACTGCATTGGTTGCGGCTGAGATAAGCATCGGGGGGCCGCTCACGGTCTTTACATTTTTCACAGCCCCTTCCTTGGAGACAACCACCTCCAACGTGACTTTGCCCTGTAGCCGTGCAGCTTTCGCAAGGGGCGGATAAACAGGTTCCACCTTCCTTGCAAGATGCTCATCGGCATCAGCCGCAGAAACACGTTGCTGCTGCGTGAACGCGAGCTGTGCCCCCATGCAGATGAGACCCCAGCAAACTATTGCGCGAACCGCTTTCACCGTGAACCTCGCTTTCCATCCGATTGCCTGGTTTCGAGCATGATCCGGCGAGCAACACGGTGGAACGCATCCAGCCGTAGCTCGATATCCTCAGTGCTCAGATCGAAGAACTCCTTCCATACGTGTTCGAGCACCTGTACTAGCTGTTCTTCGCTGCGCTTGTCTCCGAGGCGGGACATGGCAGCTTCTATCTCCTCCGCTTCGGAGTTGTACTCGTCGGGGGGCGCACCCAGCTTGATGAGTCCTTCGATGTCCTCTTCGCAAAGTATGTTCTTAGTGCTCATTATGGTTTGCTGCCCGTCCAGTATGTTGTGACGACCTTCCCGGCGTTCCTGCCTTCTGTTTCGACAACCGCAGTGATGCCGTTCGTCCCCGTAAAGACCTCCTGCGCCGTGCCGTACTTGCCGGTCTGTGTGGCAACATTCCCGACACGCTGTGCCGATTCGATTGCATAATCCACGGCCTGCTGCGTGATTCCGCGCTCAGCCATGCGCACGGCAGCATGTGTGGTTATCGGGATGTTCTCTACGGCCTGAACCGCCCGCACACCCTCGATGGCTGCCCCAATGCCGCGCACCAACACGGCTCCGGTGGCGGAGTAGAGAGCGTTCTTCCCGAACTCCTTCATCGCCGAGTCGAACGTCTTCACGATCATCGCCGCTGCCTGACGATTTGCCTCGGGGTCGCCCGGCAAGTCAACGTCGATTTGACGATAACTGCCTAAGACGGTCTTGCTCCCGTCCTCGTTGGTTGCGGTTACGTTCCCGTTGTTGTACTGGATGTCCTTGCTGCTGCGACTCAGCTTGTCGAAGTCTGCATCGCTGATCGTGGCGCAGTTGGTGTTCTTGCCGTTCTCATCCTTTTGGCAAACCTCGTAGCTTTCGCCGTTGGGGTCTGTGAGGAGCAACGGGTTGTTGCGCGCGTAGGCATAGCGATTCCACGATTGCGGGTCCTTTTCGATGCCACTGTCGTCATCAGGATCGGGACTGAGGAAGCGCCCCATATTGCTTCCATACATGCGTGCCCCGAAGTAGTCGAGTCCGGTTTCGGAGTCCCGTTCTTTGCCGGTGAACTTGTAGTTATTGGCGTCGCCGTCGGCGATTATCCTCTCCCCGCCGTAGGGATAATAATCCGACTCGTCCTTGATCGCTCCGGTGGCATTGGTCACCACGCTGGCCGAGCCCAGGTGGTCGCTGAAGTAGTAACGATAAATGCTGCTCGACGGCTCGTGGCGCGCCACCCGCTTGCCGTTGAAGAAGATGTACTCCCGCTGGATCACGCCTGTCAGGTCGCTCTCCGCCAGCGCGTCGCTGCCCATGCCCATCCAGTACATCGTGCCCCCGGATTTTTTTACCCGCTTGCCGTCGCCGTCATAATAGTAGTTCACGCCGGCGGTCGAGAGCAGCCGGTTCTCGGCGTCATAAGTATAGGTGGCCGAGCCGTTGGAGGTCAGGTTGCCGGCGGCGTCGTAGCCGTAGCCCGAAAGACGATTGCTGGCCAGCGCCGTGGCACTTAAACCTTCGTAATTGGTCTTGCCGCTGACCGGGCCGCGGTTGGTCAGGTTGCCCCAGGCGTCGATGGTGAAAGTCTCGCCCCAGTTCGGCCCGCTGGAGTTGGCCTGCTGGATACGGTTCAGGGCATCATAGGTAAAATTCTGGGTGCGGTTGGTGTCGCGGTTGTTGACGATCTGGAATACGTTGTCGTTGTCGCCGTTGCCCAGATGAAAGTCATAACTCA
Source organism: uncultured Acidobacteriaceae bacterium (assembly GCA_964514735.1). Lineage (GTDB taxonomy): Bacteria > Acidobacteriota > Terriglobia > Terriglobales > Acidobacteriaceae > CAWBXL01. The sequence goes on from CAZETZ010000183.1 coordinate 6,128, forward strand.
GGCTGAGAAGGGTGGTCGCCGTCGTGGCCGCCGACAGCGTCACCGGCTGCAAGCGATTGTTGTAGGAGTTTGCGGTCGTGATCGGTTGTGCTCCGTTGCTCAGGCTGGCCAGGCCGCCGAAAGGAGCATACTGAGCGTTCTGCACATAGTTGACTCCGTTGGCGATGTCCTGCGCCGCCAGCGTGCGTCCCGCCCCGCCTGCGGTATAGGTGATAATTTCGCCCGTATCCGGGTAGGCCAACGTCGCCAGCGATCCATCGAGATTGTAGGTGTAAATCACCGGCTTGGTATAAGGCACACCCCAGCGCACGGTCTGGGCCCGCATCTCGAAAACCGCGAGATACGGGGCACCCCAAGGGATTTACTTTTGAGTTTCAGATGTGGGCCACCCGCCCGTGAAATTCAGAAACCGGAACGTTCCGTCTGCCCCCGAGTTCTCTAACTTTTACTTATCGTAGGTCTCCGGCTTTACCCGTCCTTCTTTATTGTGGATAT
>CAZETZ010000184.1:0-2806 GCA_964514735.1 uncultured Acidobacteriaceae bacterium
GCGGATCGGGTTTGTAGGTCTTGGCTTGATCGGTACTGATTGCCTGCTCGAAGAGATCACCGAGCGCAGAGTTCTTGAGGTTGGCGTTCAGCATAGCTGGCGTGAAGTTAGATAGGAAAGCCAGGCGGAGATTGGCATCTTTAAGTTTTTTGAGCGCGGGCGGAACGTCGGGCCAGGGTTTCAGTTCGAGGTAGGAGTGCATGAGCTGATCGCGCTTTTCCGCGGTCAAATCCACTTTGGCTAAGTTCGCCGCGAAGATCAAAGAATCTTCCGTGACTTGCCAAAAATCGGCGTAACGCTGCGACATCGCGCGCAGCCATGTGTACTCGAACTGGCGCGTCCGCCAGGCATTGCTGAGTTCCACACCTTTGCCGGGGAAAAGCGTTTCACACAGAGCGAACACCGGACGCGGATCAAAGATGGGGAACGCATCAAAAGCCAGGGCTTTGATTGTACGCGGAGCCGCGAGCATGGATTTGCTCATGAACAAGCTGGCTGCGACGGTTCCTACGGTGCAGTTAAGAAATTGCCGGCGATTTAGCGGCATGGGAATTCAACGATCTCCTTCTAATGGGTAAGCTGTTTTTCAGGCTTGGGCTAATTGCATTCCTTCGGCAATGGCCAGCGAGGCTGCATATTCGATGTGCAGTACTCGTCGAGGCTGCTGGTTTCTTGATTTTGAAGAAGCGTGAACCACCAAAGGCCGCATGGCCAAAATGCCGCCTCGGGGAACAACACAATCAGTAGCTGCGATTCGCGTGGAGGTTTGTTCGATGGAATCGTCACTCAAAACACCGAGCTCATGCGTTCCCGGCAAAATTCGCAGTGGACCATTTTCCAAAATCGAGTCATCCAAGTGGATCCGCAACGCCAGCACTTTTTCTAGCGCAGAGGCGGGAGCGTGCGCGTAAATCACTCCTTGTTTTACCGACCACGGTCCCCAGCCCGCATTTTCGCACTTCCTTTGCAGCGGTAGAGCGGTGTCCTGATGCCATACCACCAGCCAGTTGGCATTCGGTGACTTATCAAAAAGCGTGGCATGGAAGGGAGTTGCGTTGGGCCCAAGCACCTCGCGGACAATTGTCACGAGTCGGGAGTCGTGGGCCAATGCAGCAGTCGTTTTGTCGCTAAGCATGTGGCGGATTCCAGCTTTACTGCGCGGCAAGGGCGACTTGTTTAGTCCGGTGAGGAAGGAGGCGGCCTCATCATCCCGCAAAACTCCGGGCATGACGGCAAAGCCTAGATTTTTAATGTCATCCTGCCACATAAAGAAATATTCGAAGGTTCAGTTTTGCTCTACGGAGTCGCAAGCCCCAGCGGCTAAAGCCGGATATTAATCACGCTCTTCGCGGCACGCCTGAAGACGATGCCCTGACACGAATCCACGAATCCTAGATCCTCTTGAACGCCTTCTGAATGTCCTTCATTGAGTATCGCAGAACTACGGGACGTCCGTGGGGGCAGGTCATGGGGCATTCGGTTTGGGCGAGTTCGGCGAGCAGCCATTCCATTTTGTTTTGCTCGAGCGGCATGTTGACCTTGATGGCGGCGTGGCAGGCGATGGTGGCGGCGATGCGGGCGCGGATTTTTTCTAAATTCAACGACTGCTCTTCCCGGGCAAATTGGTCGAGCAACTCATGCAGCATTTTTTCGATTTGTGGAGCGTCCACTCCCGCAGGCGCGAGCTTGATGGCGATGCTGCGCGCGCCGAAGGGTTCGGCTTCGAAACCGTTCTGATTGAGTTCTTCCGAGATTTCCGTGAACACGGCCTGTTGCGCGGGAGTGAGTTCGATGAGCAATGGCATGAGCAAACGCTGGCTCTCGACTTTCTGCACCGCGCGTTGCTTCAGGACTTTTTCAAACAGCACGCGCTCGTGGGCCACGTGCTGGTCAATGATCCACAGGCCTTCCCCGTTCACCGCCAAAATAAAGGACTCGCGAATCTGGCCCAGCGGCTTGAGAGACGCCAGGGCAGGCGCCAGTCCTGTGGATTCGGCTTCCTCCGGAATCGGGGGAGCACAGGTGTCTCCGGGAACATATTGCTCCGGCAACCGCGCCACCGCCAGGGCCGCGTTGGCTTCGACCGCGATACTTTCGCCGCCGAATTGCAAGCGCTCGGTCTGCGGCGGAAGAGCGGGCGGCTGCAATTCGAATCCTGGAGGCAGGTTGGCGGCGCGCCAGGCGGAGATGTCCACGGTGGAAGCGCGGGCCCCCGGAGTCAAGGACGGACTTGCCGTCGGTTGGGCTTTGATCTCGGCCACAAATTGCGGCACTGGCCGCGCCTTCATCAGCGCGGCGCGAATCGAGTCTCGCACAAAATCGTGGGTAACGGTCTGCTGGCGGAAGCGCACTTCAGTTTTTGACGGATGAACGTTGACGTCTACCTCTCCGCCCGGCAGTTCGAGAAACAAAAGCACCACCGGAAAAACCGTGGGCGGCAGGATATTGCGGTAGCCCTCGACGATGGCATGTTGAATCAAGCGGTCGCGCACCAGGCGTCCATTCACGAAGATATAAATCGAGTTGCGGTTCAGCTTCTGGATTTCCGGCTTGGAGACAAAGCCGTGCAGCCGCAATTCGCCCGGATCCTTTTGATTCTGAACGTCTTCCTCGACTTTGCGCCAAGGCGGAGGCTGCGGCAGGCCGATGCGTTCCAGCGGCTGAACGGCAGCCGCTGGAATCAGTTGATCCAGGATTTCTTTGCCGAAAACCTGGTAAACCCGCTCGCTGTGCCCGGCCACCGGAGACGCCACCAGCATGGCGTTGGTTGCCGAGTGCAGTTCAAAGTGCTTGTCGGGATGGGCCA
>CAZETZ010000184.1:2906-4063 GCA_964514735.1 uncultured Acidobacteriaceae bacterium
GAGGCGATCGAAGGCAGGGCTTCTCCACGAAATCCCAGGGTCGCTACGCTCAATAGATCGTCCGCATTTTTGATCTTGGAGGTCGCATGGCGTTCAAAGGCCAGAAGAGCATCGTCCCGCACCATGCCACAGCCATTGTCGGTGATCTGAATCAGCTTTTTGCCGCCAGCTTCTATGTTGATCCGGATGCGCGTGGAACCGGCATCCAGAGAGTTCTCCAACAGCTCTTTGACCACCGAGGCCGGGCGCTCCACCACCTCTCCGGCGGCGATCTTGTTGGCTACGTTTTCTGAAAGTACGTGGATGCGGCCCATGGAGGATTTATCGGTTCTCAGTTCCCAGTTGCCGGTTCTCAGAGAGTTTCGCAGATGGTATGGCCGAACGTAAAGTACGGCTTGGCTGATCCCCAGTGCTGGTTACCGCTGGGTACTTTTGTACTATCCCTTCGGTGGCCCACGGGTACCTCGTTTGCTTGGGTGCGATGCCTCTAGACTAGGGAGAGGAGATTTTCCGCGTGCCTACGATTGATGAGGAACTCACGCTGCTGGATTCGCACATGCGGCGATTGAAGATCGAGTACGAGATTTTCTTCAGCAATCCTACCAAGAGGCCGCCCACCGACCTGGAGTGGAAGGTGTTGGCCCTGTTGCGGAAGTTCAGCGACGGGGGACGACTGAGTTTCTCCCAGCGTTTCCGCTATAACGAAATGGCGCAGCGCTATGCGATCTATAGTGACCTGTGGCGTAAGAAGGGGCGTATCCGGGAGGAAGGGTATCGGCGTCCCCAGGATGCGTTGCTCTCGGTGCAAGGGGTGCGGGAAGCTGAGCATGAGGCGGAGCACAAGCCTTATGGGGTAGGGCATTCCACGACTGGAGGGCCCACGGCTTCAGCCGCGGCCCCCGCGCTGGAGAAAAAACCCTTCACGGTGGAATGCACGGATATCTCCAAGGAACGCGACCGGGTGGAAGAGCTTTATCGGGCATTGTCCGCGGCCAAGCTAAAAGCCGGGAAGAGCGTCGGGGACCTGGACAGTTTCAGCAGTTTCGTGCAGAAAAAGACCGACCAGATCCGCAAACAATACGGCTGCCAGGCCGTGGAGTTTTCCGTCGACATCTCGGACGGCGATGTGAAGCTGAAGGCCAAAGCCAAGAGCTAGA
>CAZETZ010000184.1:4163-6350 GCA_964514735.1 uncultured Acidobacteriaceae bacterium
CGGGTCCGCCGTTTCATTTTCCTGCCGCCGTTTCTATGGCGTACGCAGTTTGCCAAGCGCCAGGCCCGGAGGGCGTCCGGTTTTTTGGGCGGAAGGCTTCTGGTGGATGCGCGCCGCGTCTACTGGACGCTGACGGCATGGGAGAGCGAGCGGGCGATGAAAGCGTACCGCGGCTCCGGGGCGCATGGCGGAGTCATGCCGCGCCTTGCCGAATGGTGCGATGAAGCCGTTTACGCCCACTGGGAATCAACTGACGCCGCCATCCCCAGTTGGCCCGAAGCTTATGAGCGTCTGATGAACTCGGGGAAACTGTCGCGCGTGGCCCACCCTTCCCCTGCGCATGAAGCGCGGCAGTTCGCGCCGCCGCGTTTGCATCCCTTGATCGGGCAAACGCTAAAGCCAAAAACTCCAGTAGTGGCGCAGTTTTGAGTCTTGATGTCTTTCCGCTAGAGTGCGCTTATCGCGATGGCCAATAGGGTTCATACGCGAAAGATAGTATGATAGTTTAATACTTAAGTAAATTATTATTTTACTAAAGTATTAAAGTAATATACTATCTTTCCGTGATCTTCCATGCGGAAAAACTCCTGCAAGCGGAGAAAGAGGTGATTTCCAGAATTGAAGGTGCGCGAAAAACATTAAAGTACAACCTCGCAAGTCCTCGAAGGTGGACGGGATTATTGCGCCGAAACACATTGGCCCGTGCGGTACGAGGCTCAAACAGTATTGAGGGGTATAACGTAACCGCCGAGGATGCGATAGCCGCTGTTGAAGGGGAAGAACCCCTCACCGCTGACAAGCAAGCATGGTTGGCCGTCACGGGCTACAGGACGGCGATGACATTCGTACTGCAACTCACAAAAGATAAAAATTTTATCTACAGCGAGGGCTTTCTTCGCGGTTTGCACTTCATGATGGTGCAGCACGAATTGAAGAAAAATCCCGGTAATTGGCGGCCCGGTACTGTTTACGTTCGTGACGAACCAAAAAATGAAGTCGTTTATGAAGGCCCCGATGTAGAAATGGTGCCAAGTTTAATAGAAGAATTGATCGAATATCTAAACGACGAGAACGACTGTCCCCACGCTTTAGTTAAGGGGGCGATGGCACATTTGAATTTGGTTATGATCCATCCATTTTCCGATGGGAATGGAAGAATGGCTCGTTGCCTACAGACGCTTGTACTCGGGCTGGAAGGAATTCTTGAACCAGAGTTTTCTTCAATCGAAGAATATCTGGGGCGTAATACTCAGGATTACTACAGCGTTCTAGCTAGCACAGGGGAGGGATCATGGCATCCCAAAAATAGCACCCGCGATTGGATACGGTTCAACTTAACGGCGCATTTCCGGCAAGCCACAACACTCGTTATGCGAACACGACTCATGAATACGCTTTGGCAAGAGCTTGAACTTGAAATAAAGCGGTACGGCCTCCCAGAACGATTGATTTATGCTGTGGCGGATGCGGCCATTGGTTACCGTGTGCGCAATGCAAGTTACAGAAATATAGCAGAGCTGAACGATGTGCTGGCCAGCCGGGATTTGAAAGCAGGGGTGGATTCTGGATTGCTAATACCAGATGGAGAGCGTCGAGGAAGAGTCTATGCGGGCTCTTCTGCAATTCGCGCGCTTTTCGATAAGCTGAGAAGGGAATACATCAAATCCGTACCCGATCCCTTCAAGGCAAGCCCAGATCAGCTAAGTTTATTGTCTTAATCTTTGGCCGCTTCCCCGTACGATGCGAGCAGCAGCTTGGGAGAAGTCCTCGCGGGGAGGACTTTTTTTTCGGTTTTGGCTTTGGTTTGGACGGTGTTTTCTTGCCAATGTCGTAAGTTTCGCCACAGCGCATAGAAACTTGCTAGACCTATGGAAATTCAAACTGCATCGCTACCAAAAAACTCCATAGCCGCCAGACCTCACAGCTCTAAGGCTGGTAAAATTTCCTGCTTTCGAGGGCACTCATGTCAAAAGTCCAACGCGCCATTCTCAGCGTTACCGACAAAACTGGATTGGTGGAATTCGCCGGCAAACTGGCCGGCATGGGAGTGGAGCTGGTTTCCACCGGCGGTACGGCCAAGCTGCTGCGCGATTCCGGCATCAAGGTGAAAGACATCTCCGAACTCACCGGATTCCCTGAAATGCTGGACGGGCGGGTGAAGACGCTTCCTCCCAAGGTGCAGGGCGG
>CAZETZ010000185.1:0-2745 GCA_964514735.1 uncultured Acidobacteriaceae bacterium
CCGGGGTTGGCGCCTACGCCAATTACGAACGAAGTCCCAACGCCGATGGGATTGCCTCCGATATCGAGTCCGCGATTCAGGTTGTGGACAATATTGACCAGCCCGATCGCATCCACGTCAAACACCGCCGTCGCATCCGGATAATTCCCCATCTTCGGTGGATCACCGGTGATACAAATCAGATTGTGTATCCCCGTGGCCGACGCCCCGAGCAGATCAGACTGAATCCCCAGCACATTGCGATCACGGCAGGTATAGTGCAAGACCGTCTCGATCCCCACCTGCTGTTGCGTCAGCAGTGACAGTGCCTGGTTGCTCATGCGGGCCGAGGCCCGAGGACTATCAGGGATATTGATTGCATCCACGCCCACCGACTTCAAAAAGCGCGCGCCTTCAATCTCTTTGTGAATGTCGGTGCCCTTGGGGGGGACGATTTCCACCATGGTGGCAAATTCTCGTGCTGCCAGCTTCTTGCCAAGCTGGGAGCGTTTGTCCAGCGGTACCGCGGGCCCGGCGATGGGCGTAGCGCTTTTATCCACCTTGGCGGCGGCCGTTTTCGCCCGCGCTCCACCAATCCGCAACGCCGACTTCATTTCCCGTATATGCTCAGGGGTCGTACCGCAACAGCCTCCGACCAGATTCACGCCCGCGGCTACAAATTTGCGCGCGTAGCTGGCCATATATTCTGGAGAGCAGAGATAAATGTTTCTGCCTTCGACCGAGCGCGGAATACCGGCATTGGGCTGCGCCGCGATCGGCAGTGAGGTCAGGGTCCGGACCCGCTCAATAGCATCCAGCATGGCCACCGGCCCGACGCTGCAATTACAGCCCACGACGTCCGCTCCCCATTCCACCAGCCGGGGAACGAAAACCTCCGGCGTGGAGCCGTCCAGACAATTACCGTCCTCATCAATGGTGACCTGGGCCACAACCGGGAGGTTCGGGGCCGCATCATGCGCCGCCTGAAGTGCCTGGTGGATTTCCTCCAGATACCCGAAGGTTTCCAGAAGAATCAAGTCAACTCCCCCTTCGGCCAAAGCCGCAATCTGCTCACGGAAAGCATTGCGAGCTTCCGGCAGCGAAACTTTACCCAGCGGCTCGATGCGCACCCCCAAGGGGCCCACGGACCCGCCGATCCAGGCTTCATAGTTCTTCGCCGCCTCGCGCGCCAGCTTGACACCGGCCAGATTGATGTCGCGCACACGGTCCCTGAGACTGTGCCGTTCCAAACGGAAGGAGTTGGCGCCAAATGTATTGGTTTCAATAATTTGTGCGCCAGACTTCAGGTAGTCGTGGTGGATCTCGCGGATCAACTCAGGCTGCGACAGGTTTAGCTCGTCATAGCAGCGGTTGATAAAAATACCTTTGGCATACAACAGCGTCCCCACCGCACCGTCGCAGAGGATAGGCGCCTTCTTCAGTTGATCGAGAAAATTCCCGGCCATCTTAATGAGAATACAGGATCAGTCGTGTCCCTGCACGGGGTGAAAGGTGCCTCTGTAATTGCCCAAGCCCTCAGGCTGTGAACGATTAGCTCTGGTATAATCCCGATTTCTTGCATCTAAACTTTTGTCCCGCATGGTCTTAGGAGTTCCAGGTTTGAGAAAACTTGCCCTTGGTTTTTCCCTCGTCGCTATCAGTGCGACTTGGTTGTCCTGCTATGGCAGCAGAAGCTATCTGAACCCCAGTAGACTCACATTCCGCGCCGTCATTTCCAATTCGTTGCATCCGGTGACAGCCGGGGTACACCTGCCTGCCCTGGAAATTATGAATGCGAGCACGGACAAGCTCTCCTTTTCACCGATCAGTCTCAGTGGGCTGGCGGGCCAAACCTTGGGGCCGCTGGATGTCTCCTCGAACAAGCTGTTGACCCTGGCATACAGTCCCAGCGGCCACATGTTCGAGTTAGTGAACAACACTACAGAGCAAGAATCACAGTCAACGGTGATCCTGCCCGACGCGACCGAGAGCTTTTTTCTCGCCAACGACATTCTGCACGTCTATGCCGCCGTCCCCAATGCGTCGGTTTCAAGCGGAACACCGGGCGCAGTCATTCAAGTGGGCGTTTCCTCGGGCACGATTACCGCTACCATTCCGGTGCCTCATGCGCGGTTTATTCGGGAAGTGAACCGGGGAGCCGAGATTCTTGCGTTCAGCGACAATTCCGGGGGTTTCTGCGTGCCTGAATCCGGCATGGTCACGGTGATCGATCCCACCAAGATTAGTACCGGCTCGGATCCTCGTATCGCCCGTTTTTGCGGGTTTGATCATCCTGTGGGCGCAGGCCTTACGGCCAATTTACTGATGCCGGTAATTCTCCAATGCGGCGCGGAGTGCGGTGGCACCACCGGGGCTGCCGTTATTCCATTGGACCTGACCACCAACACATTGGGGATAGCCATTGCTGTTCCTGCCGCAACTGTTGCCGTGGGAATGGGCAATACCCTCTATGTCGCCGGCACCAGCCCGGTGACGACTTGTTCCTCGACAACCGCAGCCACTTCATGTGGGATCCTGACCGCCGTCGATCTTACCGGCCTGAAAGCCCCGGTATCCGCCGAGATACCGGATGGATACCACGACAAAATGGAAATCACCACCGACGGACAGGTCGCGGTCGGATCGCACGGGTGTACGGAAATTAACACTTCCACGGAAACCCGCGGCTGTCTGGCGCTCTTCAATCCCGCAACCAGTAAAGCTGCGGTGCTGCCTTTGAACGGAGATGTCACTGGCATCGCTCCC
>CAZETZ010000185.1:2845-6307 GCA_964514735.1 uncultured Acidobacteriaceae bacterium
CCGTCATCCGCTCCGAGGGTCCATGCGTCCGCGTGACCGCCTTCACCGCATAACCGCTTCCGGCTTGCGGCTTGACGCCCGGACCAGTCCAGTGTTTTAGCAGGGGTATATGCCCGAGCACAGGATTTTGAATCTCCACCATATTGGCCTGGCCCCATTTCCACGATGCTAAATCTCGCGGCGCTTCAGATGAGTTGACGGCGGCTTCGACCGCGGCGACCAGCAGCTCATCGTAATTCGCAAATTTCTCCGGCAGCCAGCGCTTGGGATGATTTCGCAAAATATTGTCCAGCCAAACCGACTGCATGCCCCAACGGTAACTGATTCCGGATGCGCCCAGTTTATCTTCCAGCAGCAAGCGGCTTAACGCGGTGCGGGCCTTGAACGCCAGCGTGGGCGCTGCTGAATCCGCCGTCATGCGGCCGTCCCACCCTCGCATAATTTTCGCTGCCTGCTTTGCCTGTGAGGATGGCATGGGGGTGTGATCGACGGCGGATACGAAGCATTCCGCCGCAAATTGATCGAACGAAGAATAAATGTCGCTTTGCAGTGCCAGCATGTCTGCCGCGGAAAACTTCTTGCCGGATTCCAGCACCTGGTAAATCCTCTCCGTGCGCCATGGGGCTTCCCACCCCGTGCTGACGGAGTACGGATACTTGTCCGGGGTGATGCGGCTGTTGGCGGTGGCAATAATTCCCGACGGCGGATTGTAGACACTCGGCAGTTTGTCGAATGGAATATATCCCGTCCACTCATGGGCGTTATTACTGCCATCCTCCGGCAAACTGCCATCGCCGGCGGCGCGGATGGGAATTTTACCGGTGGTGTGATAGCCAATATTGCCATCGACGTCGGCATAGACCACATTTTGCCCGGGAGCGTCCAACTGCGAAAACGCAGTCTGGAACTGCCCCCAATTTTGGGCCGAATTGACCAGAAAAAAAGGATTGCGCGCCCCTTCATACAACGTCCAGCGCAGCGCCACTTGCCGGGTTTCACCCGGAAGCAGGGAAGTGAGAATGGGCCCGTGGCGCGTGACAACCACATCCACGAATTCATCGGGCCTGTCCTTGACATGGATGGTCTCACGGCGGTGGATTGCATCTTTCCATCCGTCCGGAGTCAGGAATTGTCCCTGAGCGTTGATGCTTTCGAGGTAAACGTCTTCCACAGTCGCGCCAACATTGGTAAATCCCCAGGCGATGCGCTGGTTATGTCCCACAATCACGTAAGGCATGCCGGGAAGCGTCACGCCGGCAACATCCAGTGGACCGCTTTTCAAGTGGGCTTCATACCATAAGTTCGGCATCTGGTGTTCCAGATGCATGTCATTCGACAAAAGCGGCTTGCCGGAGACCGTGTGCGCTCCGGAGACTACCCAGTTGTTGGAGCCGGCCAGCAAGCTGGGTTCAAGGTCCTCTTCCGCGGCTGGCGGTCGGACGTTACGCACCACAGCATTTGTGGGGCTGGAATCCTCATCCTCCTCCTCGTTGCCTGGTTTGACCGTGACCCCATGCGAAACCGTCGGGGGATGATCGTGAACGGAAGAGTTCACATATAGATCAGCCGTCAACTCCGGCCCCAGCTTAGCCAGAATTTTTTCCCGCGTCAGGGTGTTGCGATAACTATAGTGCGTGAGATCTTGGACCATTTGTCCGGCAATGAGCGCGGAGTCCTGGGTTGTCCAGGGATGGGGCCGGAAGTGAAGCAGGCGAAACTCAAGCGGCAGGTGATCGCGATGAGACACGATGAACGCGTTCACTCCACGGGCGTAGGCTTCGAAGTGCAGCCGGCTTTCCGCTGAGGCTACGTCCATAGTCTTGCGGGCCGCCACGCGCATTCCCAGGATTCTTTGCTCGCGGTCATGCTCGAGAAAATCGGGACCCAGAATTTCCGCTAGTTCTCCCGCCGCATAACGCCGCATCCCTTCCATTTGCCAGAGGCGGTCCTGGGCGGTCACGTAACCTTGGGTAAAATAGAGGTCCTCAACGTTGGCGGCTTCAATGGTGGGAACGCCGTGCGCGTCCCGTGTCACCCTGACCGGCGCGGACAAGCCCGACACCCGGAGTTCTCCATCCAACTGTGGTAGAGCCGACCGGGCGATCCAGTATCCCCAGGCGAGGATTCCCAACACCAGCAAAAGAATAACTAAAATCAGCGCGACGATGACCCGGGCACGATGACAAGGACGCGGGCCTGAAACCGGTACAGTCGTAGTAGCCATTGCGACGCTGTTCATTCTAGGCGGTAGATGGATAACAAACAAATGCGCGAAGAATACATCTGAAATCTTCTTCGCTATAGGAAAATAGATCATGCCCTCTGTGCGTATGGACAAGTGGCTCTGGGCCGCCCGATTTTTTAAGACGCGGTCGCTGGCCGCGAAAGCCTGCGATCTGGGAAGGATCCAATCCAACCACCAGCCTGCCAAGGCTTCACGCGACGTCCGCATTGGAGACAGGCTGCAAGTGACCAACGAGGGTGGCGTCTTTCAGGTGGAAGTTCTGCTGCTAAGCGAAGCACGCGGCCCAGCCGCGGTTGCGCAAACCCTCTATCGCGAGACCGAAGCCAGCCGCGAACAGCGCATGAAACAGGCCGCTGAGCGCAAGGCGATGCGCGAGTTCGAACAACTACCCCAGGGGCGCCCAGATAAACGGGACCGCCGCCGAATCATTCAGTTTCGGGGGAGAGGGTGATGGGGACCCAGCGGAGTAACCCCGATTCGCCGGGTCTGGTCAGAACTAAGCAGAGGCGCGGCCAAAACCATCCACCGCTTAGTCGGCCCAGGCAAGATAGCCGGGAACAATAAGCCCAACCAGGGGAACGATAAGCAGGATTCCCCACCAATTGGGTTTGTGGCGGGCTTCGGCGATCCCCATCCAGACGATGATCGCGATCACAATGCTCACGACGGGAATCAGAAAGAGTGCGATCCACCAGATGGGCTTCTTCGCAATGTTGAGCATCAACACAAGATTGGCAATCGGAATCCACGCTAGCCATGGGTTTTCCGTCCCCGTCTTGGTGGCGATGGTCGAAAGCGCCAGCGCCATGTAGATATAGATCGCCGCGAAGAAGACCAGAAAGAACATAAGCATGCCGCCGGCAAATATCGCAGGCATGGTCCCATCCGAGTCCTGCGCCAGGGCCACGCTGGCGGACAACAAGACGACAAAGAAAGCAATACCCAAACCAAGAAGCGATAACCGTCCGAAGCGTAATGTCATTCGAATCCTCTCCTTAGGGACTGAGAATTGTACGTCGTCGCGCGGGCCACACCCGCGAGTTCGCGGCAGTATAACCCGCCAGCAAGCAACCCGCTTCAAATTTATTATTCGGGACTAGGATCAAGAATTTAGCGCGGAATCTCGAGGAACAGCCGATACACTTTGTTTTGGCTGCTTCTCATTGTTGAACGATAATGCGGTGGCGAACTACAATGGCGAGCAAAAATCGCCAGAA
>CAZETZ010000186.1:0-6026 GCA_964514735.1 uncultured Acidobacteriaceae bacterium
TATGCGTCGGTTCGATTCCGACCCGCGCCTCCATATCTTTACTGCTGCATGCTAGCCGGACGTATGGCATTTCCGCTGGACACAGTGACATCCGGAGCGTGCATCGATTGCGCACCCACTCACGCCAAAGCTCCGCGCCCCCTGATTGTAGCCATCTTCCTTTTTGCAGGCCTTAACCTGGCAATTTTCGTTCTTCGCGCAGTCAGTGTGGTCCGCTATGGGTCGCTGTTCGGCACGACAGGAGGAGAATGTCTGATGATTTATTCCATTTGGAAGAAAATGCATGGGCATCCGGTTTACGAATGGCCACTCCGTTGGCCGTTCAGTTTGTCGCTGTACAACTATTGGTTCTACTACGCTTATGCCGAAGTTTTTAGACTCCTGGGGTGGTGGGACGCGCAAATCCTGACCTTAGGACGGCTGTTGACCGCAGCATTTGCTGCCGTGGGCGCGCTGGCCCAATGGAAACTTGCGCAGGTGAAAATAGCTTCGCGCGCGCACAAATATTTGTGCTTGGCGCTATGTTTTGGGCTTTGGTTCAGCACGTCGGTCATACGCTGGTGGGCACTTACCATTCGACCCGATGTTCCCGCAATTGCATTGGCGACCATCGCCTTATTGTGTATAGGTAGAATCCGCGGGGAGAAGGGGGTGGCCCTGGCCGCGGTCTTCTTTTATCTCGCGTGGACGTTTAAGCAATCCGTCGCGCTCATTGCCGTTACCAGCATTTTGTACTTACTGATAACCCGGCGCCGCTCGGGTTGGTTGCTGTTGGCCGTCTTCGGAGGCGCGATCGCGGCCACTGCCTGGCTCGGGACCCAAGCCTATCGCTACAGTGTGTTCGTAGCGCCGCGGATCGTGCCTGCGTTCACTTTTTCCCACGCATATAGTGCGCTGGAGCACCCACTGGTCACAAACGGATATTTCCTTCTCCCTCTCTTGGTTTTCATGGCACGGCCATGGAAGCGGGGTTTTGCGATCACGGACTTGCTTCGCGCTGCCGCGTTTGTGTCCCTCGCCGGGGGATGCATGGCGATGGGAAAGGCCGGGGCCGGGGACAACTATTTGTTTGAGGCCTTTGTTCCCGGGACCACGTTGTTGCTGATGGAGCTGTTTAACAATCCACACAGAAAAACTGCGACGGTATTTGTCTTGCTGGGCTGCGTTCAACCGGCGGTGCAACTGGGTGGGTGGCTGGGAAATCGGCAGACCTTTGGCGTGATCGAAATTTCCAGCCAGCAGGAGTTTGAGCACGCCCAAACCGTCCAGCGGCGCGTTGCCCGGTTGAAAAAGCCGTTATTCACCACCGACGAAACCATGTCGCTGCCCTGGAACTCATCGGACAACTCCTATCCGGCATATGTGTTTGACGTGGTTTTTGTACGAGGCGCCGGCAATCGCTCTATGGGCGGAGGACCGATCGGGTTGATTGAACGCGGCGAAGTGCCGAGCCTAATGCTTAAAACCGGTGACACCGACCTTCGCCGCGCGGCCAGCGGAAAATATTCCTGGGTGGGAGAAGAAACGCATCAGAACTTTCAGTATGACTTGTTTGTGCTCAACCCAGCTGCGAAGTAAGTAGGTGGAACCCCTTAAAAAGCGGAGGAGACTCCCCTGCCGGGATATTGGAGACGGCCCAACAGCGCTCCCTGGCGCGTCATCTGCTCGTACTGGCTGAGCAGTTCGCCCGACGGTGTAGCCACCCCAGGATAAATCATTTGCGCGTATATTTTTGTCTTCACCCGAAAAGTCTGCAACCGCAGGCGTAACGCATTGTCCACGAGCTTTGTGCCGGCCTCGGCAACCGATACTTCAGAACTCCGCCGGGCTTCCTCACCCATGCGCGTCAGTACCGCGGCATTGCGCGCGACGCAGGAAACATACGCCAAGGTGGCCCGCAGGCGCTGTCTTCGCACCCTCCGATAAACAGCGGGGGATAGATGGGTTTGCAGAAAATCTTCTTCGCCTGGGTCAGTCAGGTTGCGAAATGCATCGATATCGACAGCGCAGAGTCGGGTGCGCAAGTCTTCGGGACTCTTAATCCCGGAGGAACGCCCTTTTGCCAGCCGCGCCAAGGGCAGCGCAGCGAAAAGCGCAAGCAGGGCCAACGAAACAATGAGAAACATACTCATTGATGCAACAACCGCTCTAACTCCTGGTTCCAGGCTTCGAGTTCGCGGTGAGCGGCAAGGTCATGGACAGCGTCCGGCCTCCGCTCTCGCTTCAACAGGTAAAAAATCCAGATCAAGACACTGGCGTGGTAAGCGGCCATGCTGGCGTAGTCAGCCAGTTGGGTGTGCAGGTATCCGCTCTGGGAAAGAATGGCAGCTTCGATCAGATCCACAGTTGCGTATACACCCAAGCCCAGGGCGATCCCGAACACCTGCGTACGCCAGGACAAAGTCAAGTACCGGGAAAACAAGAAAAGACCGGCCAGCAACCCCGTCTGCAAAATTAAGGCGGTGCGATTCAGCATATTCATCACAAACCACGCACGGTCCGAGTAATTTTCCCCGGCATACACGGCCAATGCTAATGCGGCAATCAAAAGCCCTATTGTGGCCCAACGGAACAATGGACGAAGGACCCGTTCCAGAACCGTATAGCTTGAGGCCAAGTACCGCACCAGTTCTAAAATAATTCCAAACCGCAAAATTGTACTCACGATTGCCGTGATTGAATACAAACTAAAGTACGAAACCCCAGGAAGCGGAAACCGATTGGTTCCAAATAGTAATCCGAACGCGAACACCTCAAAACAAGTGTAGGCAAAAAACCAAGGGAAAACTCGAACCAACTTGCGCCGGAGCGTGACTCCAGCGATGCCAACCTGGAGTAGGTGGGGAGCAATCCAGAGGTAATACCAGAGTAATTTCAAAACGGGCATGAAGGCCACCGGCGGGAACTATAGCGCGTTTCGCGGTGGCCCACAAGCACTTAGCGATAGCCCAAAACGGGCTATCAGGGCTAGTGTCCTCCGGCCGGACCGCAACTTGCCGCAGAGCACGAGGGTATCGGATTTCCATCTGCCATCACTGCGGTCGGGAGAGTGATACTGGCAAGAAGGAACAGTACAGCTGCCCAGAAAATGGTCTTTTTCACGGTGAAAACCCCTTTCAAAGGTCAAATCACCGTGATAATGTGCTGTAGCTAGTATAGTTTGCAGGATCGTCCTAAAACTTTACTTCTCCCGGAACTGCTACCCAAATGGCGCGACAATCGGCTCAGCAGGACCTTCGTGATACAAGTCTAAAGTCTATTCGAGGCGGGTTCAACAAGCTGCAATATCTTGCGGATCTACGGGATAGCAATGATGCTCCATATTCTCACTGGGGACTGGCCCGTGTCCATGGAGAACAGGCCGCGAGTCAAGCGTTAGCGGATGAACATCGCCGCCTGCTTGCTGCGATGTTAGCTTCGCCGATAGAAAAACTGTTGAAAGATGTACAACGGTGTAGCGAGGTGAGTGGCACGACCCCGGAAGTGTTCATGCGCAAGCTGTGCGCGCGAAAAATTTCTTCTTTGCTTCCGCCAGAAAGCAACCTTGCCACGGAGCAACATTTCAGTTCAGTGCTGAACGCTCTTTCTGCGTTGGTGAAGTCTCAAGCGGACGCCACTCGCCAAGCCTAATGGCGACTCCAACCACTTGCCCGATGACTTCGGCTTCCTGGGGATAGCGAAGGACGCGCACCGCGACGGGAGACAAGGGATGCGACTGCAGGATGATCGATTCCCCCGACAGCGAACACCAGCAGCAGGTATAACCGGACCGAGTTTCGACAAAATAGACGGGGCGTTCGTACTCGGTGCGCCAGCCTCCATCGGAAACTTTGTTTCTGGCCTCATCCACCTGAATGAAGCTCCCAGGCGGTAAAAGCGGGTACATGGTGAGGTCTTCGTTGCCAATGTAACCATAGGTGAAATGGCAATTGGCAAATTGTTCCAGGTAGGAAAGCGGAACTAATCCCCATTGTTCGACCAGGCGTCCGATGTTGGAAGTTTTCCGCAGATCGAAACCCGGGTCGAGCCGCACCGGCATTCTCACCGAGGACAGGCTGGAAAGGGCTTCGGAAAAATGGGAGCGGCGCGGCGCGGTGATTTCAATATCGGCAGCCGCCATGTTCAAATCGATGCCGTACCAGAACAACAGCTCACGCACATCGCGGCGATAGATCACGGCCAGTGAATAGAGGCGGTAGACGCTGGGGACCACACCCTTGGTTTCAATGTCGGAGAGACGGCTGGGTGGAATGGAAAATTCGTCGTTGCCATGCTTCTCCGCGATCTGCGCGCTTGCGCCTTCCACGTCGCGCATGGTCAACCCTAACTGCTCACGTAACGCCCTGAGATTTTGTCCGCCTGAGAACATCTCCCCCCTCCGGCAGAAGAAGTAACTTCTGATTTACTTCTCGAACGTGTACAGCACTTAGAAATCATTCAGCATAGTGCGACCCCGGATACTAATTCCTGAAAACGGGATAAGGTGCGCACCATCATCTTCCTGTCCCGAATTCGTAACAAGAAGGGTTGCGGGTATTCCGCGACTCCTCTCAAAAGCCTTAGACCCAAGTACAGAATTTACGGATTCCACATTTCTCCTGGAAACCGGCATTCTTAAACCCTCCTAATCTAAAACAGAAGGAGTTCGCCTGCAAACTTAAATATAAGGAGTAGAACAATTTAGGGGGAAACGGCCCTGCGACAGAGACACAGTTCTACAGAAAGCCTGGGCCAAGGTAGGCACAAAAGCCATGGCCTTCAAGTACTTCCGCGCCGCTCGGGCGCAACTAGCAAGAGAGTCAAGGCCATGGGGGTTGCGCCCCTTCGACAAACTCAGGGCAGGCCATGGGCTGTAATCTTTCGCCGCTTCGCGGCTGATTTGGCGAAGCCCGGTCTACTTTTGTCTTGCGACACAGACTCTAAAACCGCTGCCTTGACACCAACCATGGATCAAACTGCACCACGACCCACTTATGAAACGGCTTCGAATTCTTCCACTCGAACCAATGGAGTTTCTACCACATGCTGGCTGACAAACCAGATTTGCAGCTCATTAGTGCGGAGAACGTCGCTTACCACTACGTCATTGGTGCCATCGTCGCCGAGTTTCGAGGCCAGCCCGGCCAGTTCGCGGCATTCGCCGACGATGACTTGATGAGCATCCAGCAAACGCGAGATCTGGACCGGCACATCTTCCCTTCCGCGCGGGGGACGCTCGATCTTTGTAGTCTCCGCGATGTCGTGGGCCATGGCGAGGCTAACTCCGCCCAACAACTGAATACGCTCGGCGATTGTATCCACCAGCTCGTTCTGCTCTTCATAGTGCTTATCAAAGAGTAAATGCAGTTGATAAAAGGTCGGGCCAACTACCTGCCAATGACATTTCTTATATAGATCGCGTAGGGTGATGCAGTCAGCCAGCAGTTGGTTGAGCCTTTCGGTCATCTCCAAACGGACTGGCTCCTCGAGGTCCAGAGGCAGGGCGTGGGTCACGGTGCCATAAGGCTGGATTTCCTTGGCTTTCTGGTGCAAACGGGGTTGGGCGTTGATAACAGCTCGGCGAGATGATTTTTTTGACATGGGCGGATTCCTCCCCTAGTTAGATTCGGATTTGCGCGGACCGTTGCTTTCTTCCGGAAACAGGCGAGTGGAGAACAAATTCTACTGCGTTTTGCGATTCTCCCCGGCAAAAATTCAAAGAATTCATTATGATGGAATGTTTCCCATCTCAAGCTCGGAGAAGTCAGACGTGGCCGAAACCCAGACTACGAACGGAATGGAAGTACTGGAAACGCGGGAGTGGATTGACTCGCTGGACTACGTGCTGTCAAAAGGCGGGCCGGACCGCGCGGGCCGTCTACTGCAACAGCTCTCCTTGCATGCCCGGCGAGAAGCCGGGGTCAACCTGCCGTTTACCGCAACCACCCCCTAACAGAATACGATCCCTTCGCGTCAACAGGCGCCCTTCCCCGGCCATCCGGAACTGGGAGCGCGGAACAAAAGGCTGGTGCCGTGGAAAGTCATGG
>CAZETZ010000186.1:6036-6225 GCA_964514735.1 uncultured Acidobacteriaceae bacterium
GGCAGTCAGGAGATGGAGCGGCGGATCAAAAGCCTTGTGGGGTGGAATGCGATGGCCATGGTGGTCCGCGCCAACCGGGTGGAGAGCGGCATTGGCGGACATATTTCCACCTTTGCTTCAGCAGCGACTTTGTACGAAGTCGCGCTCAATCATTTCTTGCGGGCCAGCACGGACGACGGGGACCGCGAC
>CAZETZ010000187.1:0-6182 GCA_964514735.1 uncultured Acidobacteriaceae bacterium
AGCCTTTAGCCATTAGCTCCTGGCCTTTCGCCGAACAATCTGCGGCACGCTTGCTGGGCGGAGACGGCGGGATTGTGCCAAGGTTTAGCTGATAGCTAAAAGCTGAGAGCTGAAAGCTTTGTCACATGTCCCACGATCTTCCCAAAGCCTACGAGCCGGGCGCGATCGAATCGCGCTGGGCGGAGTACTGGATCAAAGAAAAGTTGTTCTCCGTCCCCACGGCGGGTGGCCCACATTTGGCGCCTTTTTCAAAAATGAAAGCATAGATCCTTAGGGTGCCCAGCATCTCGCGGTTTTCGAGATGTGGGGCCTGTCCAGAACACCAAATTTCTCCCCGAATCGTGGATGCATTTGTCCTTCGAGCGAGGCGGCATAGGTGTACAGTTTGTGTAGAATCCACAAGGAACCATGCGACCCAGATTAAAACGATTTTTGACCGAAACGGCCGCCGGAAGGATTTTCTTAATGCCTTTGCGGTTTGGCACCGCTCTTCGTTATTTCGTGCCCGACATCGGCAAAGCACTCGCTTGGACCTTCAATTCGCGCGAACTGGCCAACTTTACCTACGATCTTACGACGCAAATGTCGCGTATCTTGCGCACGCTATCGCTGTCGTTACTGGAAGTGACCTTTCCTTCGCCAAATCGTGTCTGCGCGAAATTCAGGCCGACGATTCATTGAAGGGGCACGTGTTGGCCCGGACTGCCACGCGTGAAATGAAGCACCGCAGCGATCCCTCCTGTCACTTTGGGCGAAGGATTGGCTGGTATGCGTTCGCCCGGATTTTGAAGCCCCGACTTATTGTTGAAACCGGTGTAGATCGGGGCCATGGCGCATTGGTCCTTTGCGCGGCGCTGCTCCGCAACAAAGCTGAGGGATATGAGGGGAGATATCTGGGGACCGACATCAATCCTCGTGCTGGGTTTCTCTTCACGAAACCCTACAACGATATGGGCGAGATCTTGTATGGCGATTCCATTGAGTCCTTGAAACAACTTCGCGATATCGATCTCTTCATCAACGATAGCGATCATTCTGCCGAGTACGAATATCGCGAGTACTTGACCGTCGCCGGCAGACTGAGTCCAGGCGCGGTCATTTTGGGAGATAACGCACACGTCAGTAATTCGCTCCAGCAATTTTCCGAGGAGCACAACCGGCAGTTCCTGTTTTTTCCCGAGAGGCCAAAAGACCATTGGTATCCGGGCAGCGGAATCGGGATTTCTTATGATTTTTCATGCCGGAATTCCGCGAAGGACACCGTGGCTTCGGAATCTAGCTCAGCCTGGTAGAGCACTCGCTTGGGGTGCGAGGGGTCGGCAGTTCAAATCTGCCCGTCCCGACCAATCCTTTACTACAGCATAACGTGGAAGAGTACTTGCAAAACCCCTCGGTTTTGCTCAAGGCTTCCACCGAAAACCGTTCCCGCCAAATTCTCTCTGAGTACCTTCCATACGCGCCATCGCGATGGCTTGAAATAATAGCAATCTATCTTGACATTGGAATGCATTCAAGGGTTCATACTGCTTATGGTTAAACCGCGAGGTACTACGCTCCGGTCAGGACAATTAGCGAAGGCCACCAAGGTCAGTGCGGATACGATTCGACATTACGAAAGGATCGGGATCTTGCCTAAAGCCCCCCGTAGCGAAGCCGGCTACAGGATGTATCCCGAAGATGCGATTGAAAGGGTCGCCATTGTCCAACGAGCTTTGGGAGTCGGGTTTACTCTCTCGGAGCTTTCTGAAATTTTTAAGTCCCGTGACCACGGAGGCGCACCATGCCAGAGCGTATTCGAGTTGGCTCAAGGGAAAGCCGTAAAAATCGCCTTTGATATTGCGGCACTCAAACGTACGGAGAAGTATCTGAAAGCACTGGTCAAGGATTGGGAAGTACGAATGAAGAAAGCAGGAAAAGGCCGAAAGGCCCATCTGTTGCAATCTTTGCCCGATGTGGAGAAGCACTCGGCAATGAAACGAAAGATCAATTTTGCGAGGAAACGATCATGAAAATTCTAATGGTCCCTACGATTCTATTCAGCGCGCTTAGCTTATATGCGCAGGACATGACATCGTGCCCCATGCACGACCAACACACGAAAAGCGCACACCAGACAATTGTCGAAAAGCATGGTGACCAAGCGATGGGTTTTCCGCACGACAAGACTACGCATCACTTCTGGCTCTATCCTGACGGTGGCGCAATCGAGGTGACTGTGAATGATGCGAAGGATTCGGAGAATATCCAAGCCATCCGTTCGCATCTCACGCATATTGCCTCAATGTTTTCAGAAGGCAATTTCTCAATTCCGATGTTTGTGCATGACCAAGTTCCACCGGGCGTAGAAGTCATGAAGAAACAACATGACCAAATCATCTACACCTATAAGGAAATGCCCACGGGAGCAACGGTAATAATCAACACAAAGTCGGAAGATGCATTAAAGGCAGTGCATGACTTTCTCCAGTTCCAAATTAAAGACCACCACACTGGTGACCCAACTGAAAGTAGCACGCCATAATCCGATGAATTAGGACTTGGCCCACCAAAGCGACTTTGTGGCCTAATGTCGGCCCACACTTTTGGAGGGTGTGAAATAGATGTTTCCCAGCCAGCAAACACTCGATACGCTTGGGGGTGCGAGGGGTCGGCAGTTCAAATCTGCCCGTCCCGACCAATCTTCCAACCTGGCCCCAGCCTTGCTCACCCTCAGATGATCGCGTGGCTGACTGCTTGCCACCACCACGGATTGGCCCGCCACGCGTACACTGCGAGACCCTGGAGAGCGACGATTGGAGGCAGCGCATAGAAATACACCTTGTGCACCCGTCTCTCCACCAATCCATCCCGCGCCATGCCAAGCACGATCAGCAGGTCCAAGCCAACATAGAAGATGCTGTTGTTGAACCAGAAATCGAACCGGCCGATGGCGGCGTCCATGAGTCCGCAAGTCGCGATAAATATAAGACGCCGATGGTACTCCGGTTTCTTTCTCCAATAGATCGCCATCGCGATAAGTGGGCCGAAGACGATCATGTCGGCGAACGGGACCGCGAGGAAAGCATCCGTGCCCGGCTGATGGAGCACAACCTTATCGAAGCGGGCCATCACGACAGCCACCGTGAAGCCCAATCCAACCATCCCGGTGGCAAGCCCGGCGCCAAACCAACCGAGAACGCGATGCACGCCGACCTGCCGGGTGCGCACCAAGGCCGACTGCAGGATGAAGAACACCACCCAGCTTGAAAAGGCAGCGCCGTGCAACCACAAAAGCATCGGCCTTGGGGGCTTAGCATGGAACAGGTTGGCGCCAACCGTGCGGCTGAATCCCCATACCACCAGCGCGGCCATCAGCAGTGACATGCAGAGATAGAAATACCGGCCCACGAAAGTCTTGAACGGGTTTGTTGTACTTATTTCTTTCTCAATGCGACCAGCCAACGACGCGTTTCCAATGGCCACAGGAATCTCTCCTCTCACAACGCTCGCAGATGCGGGCGTTTACCGTAGCGCTTTTGGGGGGCAATTGTAACTGTTTCCAGACTAGAAACCTAAGGGTCGATGAGAAATCGACGTATCGGTAATAGGGTGCAGGAATACCACGGTTCAAGCCGGCCCTCTAAACTACGCGCTGCGCAGCGTAAGCAGGGTGATTTCCGGAAGCACCCCAATGCGCATGGGGACCCCAAAAGTTCCCAAACCCCGGTTCACATATAAAGCCGCTTTCTGTCCCTGGCCATTTTCACCGGAATTGTTCTGGCCCATCGGCAATTGGTAGAGTCCAGCCACAAAATCGGTAATCAACCTGGCGGGGCTGAACGAGTGGTCGACAATCTCGACTTTGACCTGGCCTCCATGCGTGTGTCCGGCCAGGCTGAGTTCGATTCCCATCTCGGCGGCGCGGTGAAATGAATTGGGATTGTGCGAGAGCAGGATGTTCGGATGCTCGCGGCTGACGAGCGGCTCGAGGCCTTGCAGCATCGGCCCGGCTGGACCGCGGGTCATGTGGTCGCGCTGATAGTCTACGCCGATCAGATTCAACTTTTTTCCCCGCCAATCCAGCTGCACGTTTTCCTGACGCAGCAATTTCATTCCATGCTGGTGGAACAGTTGCTGGGCCGCGTCTTCGGCGCCGGCGTAAATTTCGTGGTTGCCGTTGCAACCCCAGGTGCCCAGCGGGGCGCTCAGGCGGGCCAGCTCGGCGATGCAGTCCCCTAAGGGGTCGAACTCGCTGCTCACGAAATCGCCCGTGACCACCGCGAGGTCCGGATTCAGGTCGTTGGCGAGGTTGACCGCGCGGCGGACCTCTTCGCGCGGCATGAAATCGCCGATGTGTATGTCGCTCAACTGCGCAATCTTGAATCCGTCCAGCTCTTTCGGCAGATTGGCGATGGGAACGTCCACTCGCTCCACCCGATACTTCAACCGCCCCGCGGCAAATCCGTATACCGCAGCCACCAGCGGGACACTACCGGCGAGATAGCTGGCATAGCGAAAAAAGTTGCGGCGCGATTCATTCAACGGCGCGGCTGCGCCCGACACAATCAGGCCATAGGTCCAACCCGCGCCGTTTACCAGTTGGAAAGCCAGAAACGAGAACATCGACGCCACCAGCCACAGACGGGCGGCGCCGATGATCCACTTGCCGCCTCCAACCTTGGAGAGCATGTGTCCAAGAAGAGGATCAAAGAAGGCCAAAACAAAGACAATCAAGGCACAGACCCAGGTGAATTGCAGCCCGCTACGAATAAGCGGATGGGTAAGCTGGCCAATCCAGCGCCATGTCCCCAAGAACCAAAAGCGTTGGGTCAAGAAAAGCAAAGCCAAAAAGACAAGGAATATGACAATTCGCAAGACGATCATAAACTTCAAACGAAGGCACCCTGAAACCTTAGATGATGCGATGGAGCAAATTGATACTCAGAATTGACGGTGGTTCATCGTTGAGCGGAGGGACGGTACTGGTTAAGGAGGCCCTTTTCCTTGATAAAATCAAGACAGTTTGTGGGATGCCAGCCTTCACCGAACAATTCGATGTGGTCGTAGTCGGCGCCGGACACGCCGGATGCGAAGCCGCCATGGCCGCAGCCCGTATGGGGTTGAAGACCGCACTGTACACGCTGAATGTGGACCTGATCGCGCAGATGTCCTGCAACCCCGCTGTGGGAGGGATTGCCAAAGGGCACCTTGTTCGCGAAGTGGATGCGCTAGGCGGCATCATGGGCGAAGTGACAGATGCCGTAGGCATTCAGTTCCGTCTCCTTAATACATCGCGTGGGCCGGCGGTGTGGTCTCCGCGGGCGCAGTGTGACAAGCAGGCCTATCGCCTGAAAATGAAGCAGGTGCTCGAGTCGCAGCCGAATTTGAAGATCAAGCAAGCCGAAGTCGCTGACTTGATCGTGGAAGAAACAGGTCGTGTAGGGACGGGTCTTCAACCCGTCCAGGCGGAGCAAAGCTCCGCAGCCCCGGACAACGCAGAAGCCGAAGCCTTCAACCGCACTCGCACGGTAAGAGGAATCCGCCTCCGCGACGGCCGTACAGTCGGAGCATCGGCTGTGGTTATCACCACCGGCACTTTCCTCAACGGCCTAATTCACTGCGGAGAGCAGCAGTACCCCGCGGGCCGTTCCGGCGAACCGAACGCGGTTTTACTCGGTGAAGCTCTCAAAAAGCTCGGCCTGCGCGGTTGCCGTCTCAAAACCGGCACCCCACCCCGTCTCGACGGCCGCACCATTGATTGGTCGCGTTTCCAGGAGCAGCCCGGCGATCCTGATCCCACTCCCTTCAGCTTCCGCACCAAGCGCGTGGCGCACCATGACTCGCAGGTGTCGTGCTACATCGTGTGGACCACCGAGGAAACGCGCCGCATCATCCGCGAGAACGTCCACCGCTCGCCCATGTACAGCGGGCAGATCCAATCCATCGGCCCGCGTTATTGCCCTTCGATCGAAGACAAGATCGTCAAGTTCCCCGACAAGGAGAAGCACCAGCTTTTTTTGGAGCCTGAGGGACTGAACACGCACGAGATTTACGTCAACGGGATGAGCACTTCGCTTCCAGTGGACGTGCAGTTGGCGGTGCTGAAATCTATACCTGGGCTGGAGACCGCGGACATGCTGCGCCCGGGTTATGCGATTGAGTACGACATGGTGTACCCGGAGCAGCTCCGGGACACGCTCGAG